>NZ_JBRBAF010000020.1:0-66229 GCF_052805975.1 Chromobacterium sp. W521 | reverse complement strand
GATCAAAAATGGACATTCGACTTCAGGATGAAATGGCGGCTTCCAACAGCCATTCGACTAGTTAGAAAGCATATTTTGTTACAGCACTCTATGTGCCACGTAGCGAAGCGGTCGGGATCGATAATTTAGTCAATAAGATTCAAGCAAGCTCAATGATTTTGGTATCGATCAGCGAGCGCAAATGCTCACCAAGGAGATTCGGAATGTGCCCTCCAGTGATCAGAACTCCGGCTTCCATGTTCCTCTCCATCGCATAGCAAAGGCAATTGCAGCGATGACATCCGATCGCCAGCCCCGCGATATCGTTACCCGGAAGGGGCGTAGAGCAAGAGGCCCTATTCCCAGTCGCAAGGCGCCAAAGCATTTGCAATACGAGAGTCTAGTCGAAGAAGCCGTTTTACATGTTCTTGAAGTGGCAACTTTGCCGAAAGTACTGAATACACAGCCACGAGTCATTACTCTCCAGAGCGACAAAAAACCATTTAGATACACCCCTGACGTTGAAGTTGAGACGGAAACAATGTGCTTTTTTGTGGAGATTAAAGATAACTCCATTCTGGCAGACAAAGCCGCTGCTTTGGAGCTTAGAGAAATCATTGAATTGATGCGTCAGGGTGGACTGTTGCTCGTCCCAATTCTTGAACGAGATGTTAAGCAAAACGGATTGCTAGATGAGTTGAGAGAACTTAACAGGCTTCGCCCAGCTCCAGGCCGATATCGAGATGATATTGATGCCTCCTTGTGGGATCCCTTAGGCAGAATTCAACCTCCAGAAGATATAAAAAAACGATGGGAAGAAGCAAAACGGCTCTGTGACGAGTTATTGCAGAGAGTGATGCGCAGAGATCCAGACGATCTGTTTCCTATCATTAATCAATAGGAGATTGAAATGACTACGAGCAAGGCTTCACGAATTCTCGAGGTGGTAGATGTTGACTATGGATATCTCGATCTCATCGTTACGAATGAGGATGGTATTGCCATAGGCCGTCCTTTTGCTGCGGTAGCTTTTGAAAAATTTTCTCGGTGCATCCTCGGGTTTTCGATCGGCATGGGTGGTAACAAAACGCGTACTGTATTTAAAGCAATCCGGCAGGCTTTGTTTCCAAAAACATACCTTGAATCCAGGTTTCCTGGGCTAGGGCTTACTTGGGAGTGCTATGGGCGTTTTGAAAAATTTTCCATTGCTAATGGAAATGTGCTTCATGCAGAATATTTTTTGGATTATCTGCTGTCGATTGGCATTAATGCGGAGTGCGTTGCGCCCTGGGAAAGTAGTGAATTTCGAGGTGTGGAGAAATTTCTGCGGGAATTTAATCGTTCATTAATTCAAAAGTTCCCTGAGGCAACGGTGGGCCAGGTTTTTCAGTCGGACGGATTAGACGAAGAGCATGGTGCATGTGTCACCCTTGAGCAACTAGAACGTTTTGCTCATGTTTGGATTCTCTCTATTTATCATCGGAAAAAGCAGCGTGTGCTAAATAGTAGCTCCCCCATTGATGTTTGGAAAAAAAGTGCCAGATCTTTTCCTTCGTCATTAAGAAATAATTCTGATGATTTAAGCATCGAACCCTCGGAAGTGTCGAGATCAAATTTGTAACATGCCCGCGTTGATCTAAACACTTTACCTTATATGCCATCTGGGTTGCTTGAGCTGAGGGAAAAATTTTTTCTCCGAAAGAGTACGGTGACCCAGACGGTTTGTGTCCTGTCAGTAGGAGGTGGAAATGACTACCTTTATCAAAGGTCAAAGGATATTTCGAGGTGATATCGCCTATGACGTTGTACGTCCAATTGATGAATTTGTTCAGTTGGAAAATGTATTAACAGGCGAGTTGTCTAATAAAAAATTAGATGATTTATTGGATGAATACAGGCTTGGGTATCTCAGGATCGCATTGCCGAAGTATTACGAGCCGCCTCCTCCTTCCCTGCAGGGGATGAAGGATAAGGGCATTTCCTGCCTTTCTGAGGCAGCTAGAACCGAGACCCGCAGGCGAGTTAGTTATCTCGTTGAATTGAATAAAAGAGAGGCATTTGAAGGCTCTCAGAAGAGCCTAATTCAAGCAATTCGTGAGGTGGGTTTGTCTCTTGGTGATCAACGCCCCCCGCATTACACAACAGTCTATCGGTGGCGCAAGCGCTATTTGAAAGCTTCCATGGATGTAAGATCTCTTTTTGCCAAATTATATACTCGTGGCGGAAAAGGACAAAATCGGTTACATCCTGAAGTAGAAGCGATAATTGAAGACAAAATTGAAAATGTCTTTTTGGCGAGTAAGAGTAGTAGCGCTGAAGCGGTTCATGATGCAGTTTGTCTTGCAATAGAACAAGTCAATGCAGGTCGACTGGAAGGTGAGCGGCTAAAGGTTCCTGGATTCAGAACAATTCAGCGGCGAATTGGTGAAATTAATGCATATGATGTGGCAGTGGCTCGTTATGGAATAAAAGAAGCTGAGCGTCGTTATGCCTTGATGAAGTGTGCTCGCAAAGTATCCAGGATCCTCGAATTGGTCGAAATCGACCACACGCCCATTGATATCATGGTAGTGGACGAGGATGGAATTGTTATTGGCAGGCCAATACTTACAGTAATTTTTGATAGATTTTCACGGTGCGTGTTGGGATTTTCAATCAGTCTGGCAGGTCATGGGACTCATGCTGTTTTTGAGGCAGTCAGGCATGCCTTATTGCCAAAAACGTATCTGAAAACAAGATATCCCGATCTAGATCTCAGTTGGGAATGCTATGGCTGGTTCGAAAAACTATTGATGGATAATGGCCCTGAATTTCACGGGCTCTCCACTGTTGATGCCATGCTAACTATAGGAATTATAGGTGAATATGCCGCATCACGCGAGCCAAATGACAAGCCATTTGTAGAGCGGTTTCTCAAGACTTTTAATTATTCATTTATTCATCGCTTGCCAGGTACAACCTTGGCAAAACTTCACAAACGAATCGGGTTTAAGGCTGAGGATGAGGCTTGCATTACTCTCGAGGAATTAAATCGCCTCACGCATATATGGATAATCGACGTTTATCATCGTCGTCCACACAGAGGACTTGGCGGTCAACCTCCGATAGAGGTTTGGAAAGAAAGTGCATCTGCATTCCCTCCTCAACTGAAGCTCAATTCTGAAAATCTGGAGATAGAGCTTTCTGAAATTGCTGAATCCTCACTGCAGCACTATGGTATTGATCTCAATACGTTCCGCTACGTTTCACCGGAATTACTCCAGTTGAGGAGACTGCTGCAGGTGAAAGCAAAGGTATTGGTGAAATGGCCAAGTTATGACGTCGGTTACATCTGGGTGTGGGATCCCCTCGAGAAGAGGTATCTCAAGGCAGAAAACACGGATCAGAACTATGCCGGATTGACGATAGAACAGGCCAAAACCGCCAAAGCGTTAATTGCTAAAGATCCAGGCCACCAGCGGACGCGCGCAAGCGCGTCGGAGGTTATCCGACAGGAGTCGAATGAGGCCATGCGATCCAAACGTTTGAAAGTACGCAAGCAGGGGGCCAGGATGGCTAATAAAACTGCTAAAGAGCTCAACCGGGAGATGGTAAGTGACCTTCCTGTTCCACCGACCCTTACCGAGCAAAATGATATTTTTCAAAATGATCCTATTGAAGCCTTCGAGATGGAAGTGATTGGCGAAAGTGAGGAGTCTTGAGATGAATCATGATTGTGAGCAAATTACGCGTGTCATTCGGAAAAGTTTTGCACGTTTTCCTCATGTGAAGAATATTTTCAAAAATTTGGAGAGAGTTTTTGATTACTCATGTGGTGAGGAGGAGGCGGAGCATCTTATGATTTTGGGTGAGTCTGGTGTTGGTAAGTCAACGCTGCTGAGGCGATTTCATGCTCTCCACCCAAAAATTGTTCGCGAGGAATATACTGAGGTCCCCGTTCTTTATGTGGCAATCGATTCTGCCTGCAGTATCAAGAAATTAGCCAGTTCTATGCTTCTGGCACTTGGTAGCAAATATTGGGATAAGGGTAGTGAGTCGCAATTGACTTATCAACTTGCATGCTTGTTGAAAGGGTGTAAGGTTAGAATGGTTATTCTCGACGAAGCAAACCACTTGGTCGACAAAGGTGGGGAAAAAACACACCATAACATAGCTGACTGGATTAAACGTCTTTCAGATGCAACCCACCTTCCCTTTATCCTAGCCGGCATTCCCCGGGCTGAGCGTCTTCTGCAAACTAATGACCAACTCCGTGGTAGATTTCGAGAGGTAATTCCGATCAATCCATTTTCTGTGAAGACACCGAGCGCAGAGAAGGAATTCCGACGTGTTCTGCAGGGTTTTCAGAGTCTGTTAGGTGACCTTCCTTCCATTGATTTATCTCATCCAACGATTACGCATTCCATCGCTTTTGCGACTGATGGTCGTTTGCGGGAGCTTCGGAAATTGTTGGTCCGTGGCGTAGAGATAGCGTATGAACAGCCTGAACCTAAATTGACTACGAGAGTGCTCTCCCAGGCATTCACGGCGGTCATCTATCGTGATGCTCCGGACGATCGGAACCCATTCTCTAAAAAATTTAAGAAGGTTCCTCTGACAAAGCCTGGTGAACCTTTCGCTCCGGTGGAGAGATGAGATGACGGTCCTTGCATCTACAGCAGTAGCTTTACCTGTACGACCAACACAAAGGGTGGATGAATGGTTTGAAACGTATCTTGGGCGCTTGGCGCGCGCAAACGGTGTGCAGCGCCCATGGCGACAAGATCTAGAAAGAATTCGTTTTTCCTGTCACCCCTCCTTGGTACCGGTAATAGATGGTGTACCGGCATATGGAGGAAAGAGACTTCCCAAATGGGCTGCTCAAGGGAGAGGGGCTCTAATCAGATATTGTCCTCCGTGCTTGAGTGAATCTCGCTACATTCGAACAAGATGGCGATTGTCGTCATTTGAGATTTGTACATTACATAATCTCCGGTTGAAACCTGGCTTGGTCGAACCGGCGATCAGTGCAGCATATAATGGCCCGGGCAAGTGGCAAATCGATCAGATTCCACCCGATGAGATTTGGTCAGGTGCAACGTGCCCTCTTCCCTATGAACGCGATTTTGCCTGTGCGATTTGGGCTCAATTCGAACAGGCTGTAGAAGAGGGTAACGTCGGGAACGTCGATCAGTTGCTAGGCTGGGCCATTCTTGCTGAGCGACTCCTTGATTCACTTGTCACTTCGGTTAGAGGCCCTGATTACCCGTCTAGGGACGTTCAGCGTTCAACCCATAGAGCAGCATGGCTCATGCAGCACGGGCTAAGCATATCCGCGTCTTATGATGGCGTACTTGGCTTCCTGTTAGGTCTCAAGCTAAATGCGCATCTTCGTAGCGCTGCTTCGTGTTTGCGAATGATCATCCGAGAAGAAGAAAGACAGGAGTCCTTGCTTTCTTATTTTCCTCTACAAAAACTGCATGATCGATTGCTCGCAGCAACACCGGAGACCCAAGTCCCGGCAGCTTCGGGAGCCCTTGCTCGGGAACTTCATCCGGTCGGTTATGTGAGCCTTGAGAAGGCCGAAGCACTGATCGGCTGCCAACCCGGACTTCTGTACTTTTTGGTCCGTGAAGGGTTTTTTAGGTTGGTTGTTACCCGGAAACCGGGGAAAAAGAGATATGTCTTTATTCACCGGGCTGAAGTTGAAGATTGCCGTCGCTGGTTTTCAATGTCCTTGAGTTGCAGCGATGTGCAGTCTTATCTGCAGATCGATCGTAGGGGCTATTGGGTACTCCTGGATAGTCAATTGTTGCGTCCAGTCAGCTTAGGTGGCTGGAGTTGGCATCGTCGGCAGGACATTTCTACTCTGCTGTGTCGCTTTGATGAAGTCTCCAAGCCGCTTACGGACAGTGCGGCAACTTTGCAGCCATTTATGGGGGAGTGGATGCACCGGCGCGGTCGTGCTCGTACTACTTTGATCCAGGTGATTCATGAGATTTTGCGTGGGGAGTTACCGCTATATCGGAAAGCCAACGAAACCGGCTTGCAAGCTTACTTCGTTGATACTGCAACCCCCGAACGCCTTCGTTGGCTGGCTTCTGCTCACCAGATGCAGACAACGCGTGAAGCTAGGCACATAGGCCAGCTTACGCTACTGGAACCAGCTGATGTCTAGCCAAACTGTAGAAATCGAATGGCGTGGCCGAGCCATCTTTCTGCCGGTTGGCACATTGTTGATACGTCCGCCACCGCAGGCAGGGGAACATCCCTTGGGCTACATGCGTCGCTTGGCCCACGTAAATGGTCTTGAGAATCCCCGTTGGCTCGAGATGAGCCGCGATGGCGAGTTGCCAAAAGGGCATGGCCGCGTACGATGGTGTCCATACTGCCTGGCCGAGGCCAATTCATTTTGGCGAGATGCATGGGAAACTGGCCCTGCTGCATGCCACATCCACCGGTGTTGGCTGGTTGATAGGTGCAGCCATTGCTCTAGGGATGTTGTTTGGACTGAGGCACGATTCCTCTCCTGCCACTGTGGTCATGCATTTACCGATGTTTCGCCTGAGGAATTTTCCGCAGATTTGATCGCGGTGTTAGATGGTGGATTTGCACAGGACATACCCGATCCCTTATGGAGTAGCCTTGATCAGGATGCTCGCTGGAGGATCCTTCGATTTCTTGGGGCCTTGGACGCGTATGGCCTGCAGGGGAAGCCGTTTAAAAAGGCTTCAAGCACATCTGTAGATATAGAGCGCCAACTAGTGACGGTAGGAGCGTCGATTCTCGTTGGTGGTTTGCACGCGTATCACCAACTATTGGATCGTATTCGAGCAGCTCCTTCGTGCAGCAATACCGTTCAGGTCATGAGTGAAGCATTTCCACGGTTGTCCATCTTAATGAAAAACTACCTGGGAGTACCAGAGCGGGAATGGTTACTAGGGGTCGTGAATGGATATATAAAGTCGACTGTTGAAGGTCAAACGGCAGTGGTATGGAAGCAAAGGCACCAGAGTCGGCCCGGTTCTGCGCAAAGTTGCGCCAGACAGCTGAAAGTACGCCCTGAACGTATCTCCTCTGCTCTTTCCGAAGTTGGAGTGGAGCCCAAAACCCGCCATACCAAATCCGGTCGAAAGGTATTGGTAATCAGTGGAGCGGAACTTGAGTTGATCGAGCGGGGACTGACCCGGACGATATCTCCAAAGGCAGTTGCGCATCGTTTCAGTTTATCACCTCGACGTCAACGCTTACTCTTGGCCGCAGGGATAATCCGCTCACGTGGCTCAAGTATAGATAGCGATTCCATCTTGGAGCTCATACGGCACATAACCGAAGGTGCAGAACTTAAAGATGTAACCATGGATGCTGATTTATTGTCTGTTTCCTGGGCATTTCGATGCTTGATCCCGGTGTCTGAGACTATCCAATTTATCAATGCACTCTTGAGCAGAGAGATAAAAGTCATCATCGCGAAAAAGGATCAGCTTCGGTTTCAAGGCATGTTTGTATCTCGGCGAGAATTAGCAGGTCTCTACAGTGTGCCGACGATTTGCGAGTCAACGCTTACTATCCCCCAGGCTGCGGATGGTCTCCAAGTCAAACAGGAGGTCATGTATCACCTCGTTAACGCTGGCTTGATAAAAACGATCATTGATCGTTCTGGTCGGCGCCCCATGCGTGTCATCACCCGGTCTGAAATCGAGAGATTTCGTTCGGAGGTTGAACCTCTTGCAAGTGCGGCGGCCAGGGCTGGGGTCAACTTTCGCTCTGGCCTAGAGTGGGCAACGCGGCAGGGGCTCGTTCTCATTTCAGGCCCAAGTGTGGATGGTGGACGGCAGTATTTTGTCAGCCGGTCGCGACCCGTCATTACGACCGATGGTTAGGGGGAATGCTCGCGTGATCAAACAAACGGTTCAGCATTTGATGAAAGCCGCGCCCCGGGGGCAACCTTTAGATGCCAAGCTGTTGAAAGATCTGGGTATCACGATCCCTCTGGCAAACCACTTGGTAACAGAAGGATGGCTAATGCGGTTGTCAGCGGGGGCATATCTATTGACAGGTGATACTCCGACACAAGATGGGACTATCGCTTTCTTAGGCAGAAAAATTGGGGGCTTACATGTCGGCGGGAAAACTGCCCTAGCATGGTCTGGGGTGTTTCATAACATTGCCTTTCGCCAAAAAATTGTCCTGTGGGGATGCTCTTCCTACGCATTTCCATCTTGGATCGGGGGCGCAATCCTCTACTCATACCAGACCACTCGTCTTTTCAATAATGACATGCCCAATGATTTCCAGCTTCGACCAATACCAAATAGATCTCCTCTGGTTTTAGTCTCCGCGCCAGAAAGAGCTTTGCTTGAACTGGTTAGCGAGATTGGTAAAGGGCAGTCATACGAAGAAGCTGAAAATATAGTTTTTTTGCTACGCAATCTCAGGAAACCGGTTCTCCATGCCCTGCTTTCTCACTGCACTCGGATCAAGGTTCTTCGGTTAGTCAGTCGCTTAAGTCTGTCAGCTGGTTATTCTTGGTCAGATGACCTGCCTGACCTGGTTCAGAAGTTGATCCATGAAAAGCAACGAAAGATCGTTCGTGGCGCTGCTCCAAGAGAAGGGCGCTGCTGATGCTAGTATTTGTGGATACGGAATTTACAGACTTCATCCAGATCGATTTGATCAGCATCGGACTGGTGGCTGAGGACGGGCGCGAGTTCTACGCAGAGAGGAATGACTACCGGCGCGAGGACTACAATAATTTCGTGGTGTCTGGAGTACTGCCGTTGCTGCAACGTACTCCCAGTGCCCCGTGTAGTGCAGAACAACTCACCTGCCGGTTGCGCGAATGGTTCGAGGCACTAGGTGAACCTGTAACGCTGGTTTTTGACTATTTTGCGGATTGGGAGCTGCTGGCCGATGCACTGCTAGGTGATGTTCATCAGTCGCTACCAACCAACATCGGTGAGAAGTGGTTGCTGCCACAGGAGATCGTTGGTGCCCCGATTTTCCAGCGGGCACTGATGGCCACATATAGCTCTGATTGGCCGCCGCATCATGCTCTCTTGGATGCGCGAGCATTGCGTGTCGGATATTTAGCGTGGCAAGCAGCAAACTTGGGAAGACCTTCAGAGGAGCAATAGATGTCAGTGTTCCATCTGAAATAGCTTTGTAGCCAGTTCGACTTTTGGGATGCCTCTTCCAAGTGTGTGGTTGATTTCATGCCAAGCTGCCTGTTCTCGAGATAGGAAAAGAGCAGTAAAATATATTGAGTTATGTTTTTTGGGTTTTGGCATTTTGTCCGTCATAAATTTCCCGCACAGTAGCATGTTTTTTGATAAAGGTGCTGCGCAAGATGTAAGTGCAAATTTGCGTGCGGAATTAATAGTGACAAAACCGATCTTTTCAATTTTGTGGTGTATATAAGACAGGGCGATTATGGGTATTCTTGATTTTACTGAAATTCCTGCGCAACCCAAAGGCAGGAAAAACAAAAATTGGAAAGTGATGCCTCTAACTCCGGTTGAAAAGAGTGATTTGGATGCTTTTGAAAAATTTGCAGAAGAATATTTTGAGAAAATCTGTGGATACAAGATAATTAGTAGGGTGGCGCGTGGGCCAGATAATGCAAAAGATTTGATCGTGCAAACAGGCAAGGGAAAGTGGCTTGTTAGCTGCAAACATTACGCTCACAGCGACAGAAGTGTAAGAGCCGAGAAGGAATATGATCCATATACTGCTATTAAATCACATGGCTGCAAGAAGTTTATTGGATTTTATTCGACTGTCCCACATGGTGGGTTGGTGAGTAATTTAAATGGATTGAAACAGAATAACAAAGATTTTGATTTTGAAATATTAAAGAACACTGATATAGAATCTCGCTTGTTAGATAAAGATGATGCTACCGGATGGATATTTGTTGCTAGATATTTCCCAAAAAGCTACGCCAATATGTTTCGTCGGTTTGTTGTGCCGATTAGTCATTATTCTGTAAGTGATTACATGAAAGAAGGTGCTGCGCTGATATTGAATGGGCCATATGGAGGTAGAATTCCTGCGAACAGCAGTCAGGAAAGAAAAGAAGAAGCCGTAAGTCAATCTAATGATGCTTTAACAAATGCAGTTCATTTTCGATTTTTTCTTGAGGCGCTCAAGGAATTTATAGATATGGTGCCGCAATATTTTAAATTCCCTGAATGCGCAGATAAGGATAGCTTGAAAATCGAAGAGGTTTCCCCAAAGTGGGATGAAGAATTAAGCCATAAAATAAAAGGGTTAGATTTTAATGCTGCAATTGCCATTTGTGCGGTGTGGACTTTTTGGTCCCCGAAAATGGCGATGCAACAATATCTTAAATTCAAATGCGAGTCGATGCGTTTGGGAAAAGATATTTCTCTAGATCAAGGAGTTGATTATTGTGCGCATCTTGCAATAGGGAAAGTGGCGGAGATAATGAATGGACAACTTCGTGATATTTTTGCGAGGCTGGTTGCATTCTGTCCTGTAAGTATTCCAACGTTTTCATTGCACCAAGAAATTGTTCTTAAAGCAAAATATCTTGATGGGCATCATTGCTTAAGTGATGCAATCAAGTCGTTAAAGAATTGCTTGAGTCAGGATGAGCTAGAAGACTATCAAATCAGAAATGGCGATTCTTCGGAGAGTAATGCTTTATATAATCTAACAACGTACCTTGGCTACGAAAAAGTAAGGGAGGAATGTTATAGTAAAATCCCAGGTCTAAAAGAAATTAAGGATATGGATTTTCTTGACCGGGAAGGGCGGTTGATGGATTGGGGCTTTGCTAAAGATGCAGGGACTCGGTGGATTTCTGAGTGTCTTGGGGTTTGATTGTGTGGGGGATATATATTTAATGAGTCAAAATAGTAAGAAAAGCTGTGGGTTGTTTTTCTGGGTTGCTATATGATTACCAAGCCGAAAGACTTAGAAAGCTATGTGCAATATATTTATTCAACACTACTGAATCTTAGGGACGAAGGTGTAGTCGTGAGCAGTAATACCGTACTGGTGGGTAGGTCCGGTGCGAAACACGAAATCGATGTTTTTTATCAATTTGAAAAATCTGGAGTAGTGCACAAAGTTGCTTTTGAATGTAAGTTCAAGACTAGGAGAGTTGAAAAGTCAGAGGTGGTGGATTTTCATGGGAAAATTCAGGATATAGGTAATATCCAAGGAGTTTTTGTGAGCAAGAATGGATATCAGTCGGGGGCAGTTGATTATGCCAATCATTATGGCATAAAGCTTTTGAGCATTGAGGACCTGCCTGCAATAAATATTTTGTTGGCTAAAAGGATTGAATCTGTTGCCTTGCCTGATGAAACCTATGTAGGTGAACCGTTTTGGGTTTTGATGGAAGTTGTTGAGCAAAGGTTGACGGGAAGTTATTGGTCAAAAAAAGAGGGCGGCTTGTTTAAAAAAAACATAATACCTCTTTTTATCTCCAAGTTAGATGCAAATAACTTTCTTGCCGATATTCCAGATAGAACTGATTTTGTAGTTAGAGGATTGCCTCAGCACTCTTTGCGCTTCTTGTTGCGAACAACGGAAATTGCAAGAGGGAAAGTCAATTTTTCATTGATGCTATCAGGAAAGGGACCAGATGGTGCGTGGCCAGGAGAGCTAACTACTCCCGCTCAAGTAGGGTTTAGATTTTTAGTATCAAACACTAAATAAATGCATGCGGAAGTTGATTCTGAATAATTCTATAGGGGGACGATGGCATGTCTTAAAAGCCATTAGGCCCTTCTCGCTCCCCATTGTCTGGCTTAGAGGGTCTTGAACATCTCCGGATCAACAAGCTCTCTGAGTTTGATCCCCAAAGCATCTGCCAGCAACCCCATGTTGTCGATGGAAATGTTGCGCTCTCCGCGTTCGACTTCTGACACGTACGTTCGGCTCAAGCCAGCCTGTAAGGCAAGAGCCTCCTGCGAAATCTCTTTCAATCGTCTTGCCTGGCGCAGGTTGCGTGCAAATACCTTCCGTGCCGGGTGCGGTGTGGATGCTTTTTCCATCACGTAAGCATCCGGCTGAACCCGAGTTTACTCGACCAGCTATAGTTGCATATTTGATAACTATAAGTGACACCTTGATGCTAATGTGGTATGAAAAGACACCTATGGTTAACGCTTGGTTCGGGCTGATGATAGCTGAACTGTGCTGGTCAGAAAAAGGGTAACGCAGTGAGCAACAAGGAAACGAATCGTCCACGGAAGGTAGTGAGCGGAACTGGGAAAGGTGGCTTCTACAGCTTGGTAAGCAGTGTCCTGGCGGCATGGTCGATGGCAGCTTTTTCGGCAAATGCCACGCTAGTCAGCTCACCGTTCAAGGGCACCCTCACTGTCTCCTCTATCAGACCGGCAGTTGAGCGAAGTATCTATGTGGACGGGGCGAAAACTGGAGACATCCATACGGCCGCGGCTGGTGAGAGATTGCTGTTTTTGAGCTACATCCCCAAGACGCTGGCACCGAGCATTGAGGTCACCAGCGATATTAGTCTGACCACCGGAGACTCCACACTGAATCTAAAGTCGGGGGACAGAGTTGTTCCGGAGACCCGACTTCTTGATGCCGCCGGGCGGTCTTACTACCTAGTGCTGACCGATCCGCAGACCAGCTCCTTCTTCAAGAAGAGTCGCTACTTTGGTCTTGCTGAGAATGGTGAGGTACTTGATCGAGCGTTCAGCCCCCTGTCTGATACGTACCTCGCTCGCGAAGAGGTGAAAAGCACTGGCGGTAGCTTCAATGTGAAGCGCGACGAGAACTCCGGATCAAAGCAATGCAGCTTGTCGACAGTTTACTTAGGGCAAGCCGAAGGTACGCTCAAGTTCAAACTGATTCGTTCTGATGCCAGTGGTGCGGTGGAGACAGAACTAGTGCGCTCATTTGCAGCGGGTGTGAAGTCGATCTCGCTACCTGGCTCACAGTTGAGCATCACAAAAGCCGATGCCAAGTCGATCAAGGTTCGTGTCGACGGGGTACCCCCGATCAACTGCCGCGACGCTCTAGAACGCTAAGTATGTAGAGGTTCTGTGATGTGCTCTATCAAGAGTCTGCTGCTAACTATTGTCGGTATCGGTATCGCAGCCATTTCTCAGGCAGCGGGACTAAATGATGCCGTATCCATTGTGGCGCGTACCCATCAAAACACTCTGGTAACCATCAATGGTCGCGATGCCCAAGTGATCTATGTTGGGCAATTTAGTGGTTGCGATGCAGTGTCCGTTCGTTCGCCCGGAGGCCATGATCAACACTTCCGAATCTGCGATGGACAAATGACGGAGCGCAGCACCGTGGCGCCGAAATGGCCAGAGGGGCCGGATAGCAAGCGGGTGTTGGCTGCCGTCGTCCAGAACGCCATCCTCTATGGTGAGGCCAGCCAGGCTGACGATGATGGCTATCTGATCCAGGCTAGTACGCGGGGTGCGATTGGCGCTTCATGTAAGAGCATCGACGTGCTCATCAGTTTTGGAGGTGACCTTGTTGATCACGTGTTGAAGAAGGTGTGTGAGTAGTGACACCAGTGTCTCCGGGGCTGATGCAATGATCAGGAAAATCCTACTGCTTGGACTGGCATGTTTGGCGAGTCATGGCTGTTTTGCTGCTGATTCCTATCATGTCGATCTAGGGAAAATCCAGGTGTTTTCTTCAGAGATCGGCAGCCACCCTACACCGTTAATGAAGCTGTTCAAGAGCAAGATTAGCGCTGTCGATGAGCAACATCCCGAACTGACCAAGGCTTTTCTGGAGGAGGTCGCTGCGGCAGGCTACCTTGTCGCGATGCCAGAAGAAAAATCGATGCATTATACGATCGAAGAGGTGTATGCCGGCCGACCGGAAGACTACGTTATGCCAAAGGAGAGCGGCACGACCGGCTTACGATTTCCGCTCTTTCATTTGTTAGGTACCGGTCTGATGTGTGCGACCTTGCGAGTCTGCAGTGATCCGGGCATTGCTGCCAATGCCGTGCTCGATAATGTCAACAGTGCGCAGGTTAAAGCAATACACAGTACAAGCCCCAAGCTGCCTGGTGACCAGCATCAGGCTACATTGATGGTGATTAGCAAGCTCTGCACCATACAAGGTAGGTCGTGCGCGTTATCGGTGGCACTGGCGTACGACCCGTCTATCACGGTTGAGCAGCTTCGACTGGCAAATGCCCGGGAGGGTTTCCCCCGGAGCACGTTGTTGAAGTAAGGGCATCCGCAACAGAAACAGGTCTAGGTCCAGGGATCCTGGCCGTGTGATTCGCATCGTTCAGCCTCGTAAGGTCAGTTTGTGCAAAATTTGCACGACGTCATTTCCTTATCAGACTGCTTAGCAGCCCATTGTTATAGCTTGTGGGCGATGTCGCCGGCTTCCGCCTCTCGGCCTAAGCTGAAATTCAACTGGCAGCGAGGGTCAGACAGCAATGCCATGTTGAGTTGCCATTCAGTCACTAGCCACCGTAAATGGCATCAGTCCCGAGGCCTTTGAACGGGCATGAGGGGAATTTGTCTACAGTCCCCCGGGACAGTTCAATCTCTCATCTGCTGATTATGTCAGCTCGCCTCCCATGCGTTGGACAGTCGGTCTAACAGGGAGAGGACGTTAGGGGAGTTGAACTCGCTAGCGATCTTCTGACAATCGTTGCCATCGTAATCGCAGAGAGTCGGATTGCCCCCCTTTGCCAACATCCTTTCGAATCCGGCAGCGGCATCGAATTCAGCCGCCAAGTGCAATGGGGTACGTCCTAATTCAGGGGTTTGATCATTGGGCCGTGCACCGGACTGCAGCAACAGATCGATCATCACCAATAGTGAGGCTTCTGTGTGGCGGGCTCTAGCTTGCTGCAACAAAGCATGCTTCAATGCGGACATAATGGCCTGCGACCGCCGCGTCCGGAGCAGCTCTGGAGGCAAGGACAAGACACTTCCATAACGGCGAGAAATTTCCGCAACGTACGGCCTCTGCTCGGCATCATGCCAATTCCGTTCAACCCGCTCAGTGGGCAGCAAATATCCGAATTGCTCAATACAAAGATACAACGGGGTTTGAGAAATTATGTTCCCCCGTTGATTTGGATCGGCCTTCATCTCCAACAATCTCTCCACCACGCTTGTATCTCCCAACTCGATCGCGACCAGCAGTGGCGTGAGGTGTTTTTTGTCGGTGGGCCGATTGAGGGTAGCCGGCAGGTGGGGTACCTTTAGCAGTACATCCAACACGGACCGGTCATTAACATCGAGCGCTCTCTGCAAGGCACACAGCAAGGCAGAGGCGCCGTTTTTATCGAGCACATCGACTGAGGCCCCAGCCTCCAACAATGCCTTTACATCGTCGACCTGCCCAAACGTAGCGCACCAGATCAATTGCGGCGCCTTACGCTTATTTCCTTGGCGATCTCGAAGCGTTCTCTCTCGATCTGGTTTGTTGAGTACTGGTTTCAGGTAGGATTTGCCATCACGGCCATAAGACTCTGAATCCAACCATAGCCCCCCCAACGGGCTCGGTGCAGGAATCGGAGAGGCCCCGGGGAAACGCCCACTCGGTGGGAACAACTGGCTAAATTGGCGAGTCAGGCTGCCCACCTCCCAAGGCGCGACCAAGGCGGGATCCTCCGGAGCAGGACGAGAGACCAGCCCCAAGCTGATCTGGGTTTCTTTCAGGTGCTTAAGTTGTGGCAACGTACCGAAACTGGCTACCACCGCCATCGCCTCTTTCAGCAAGGTAGCCTGGTCAGTGCCGGCGCGAAACGACGCCTCTTCGACCGCGCTCAGGTAAATCGGCACGGCTTTCTTATAGTTTCCCTGCAGTAAATAGAACCGCGCCAGCACCCAACAATAGCGGTAGTGCACCAGACCGGCCGGATCCCAGTCTGAAGGCGATTTGGCGTACGCGATCAGCACCGCTTGCGCATCAGTAAGATCCTGTGACGACTTAGGTCGTGCCGGATGCAACAGTGTCTCACCCAACCGACGCAGCAGTTCAAAACCTGGGCACAATGTGCGTGCCGTGGCAGCGACACGGCGCAATTGCTCTTCCTGTGACGATGGAGATTGGGGAAGTTGCCATTGCCGGGCCAATTCCTCGTGGTATAGGGCAGGTTTCCCGCTGTATTCGGCGAGATAACAACATGCTCGAGTAAGCCACAGCCACCGCAGTAGGTTCTGCCAGTGATCTGCGAGGTCGGGCCTTGCCTGTTGTAGCTCCTGCACCAACAGACGCAAACTCACCAGATCGGGTATCTGCTGACCTTTGCTCCAGCGCGAAAGCCTCTCCCGGCCGAACTTGTCAGCGTCCCCGTCCCCACCATAGACCAAGGCAGCCAGGCTATTATCGGTGGCGCCAGCCACCCTCGCGCCCCATTCCAGTACCACGGAAAAGGGCTGGTTGGCATGATTTATCAGTGCATCAAGGTCCGGTCCTCCCCAGGCTTCATGGCAACTGATCAGCAGATTTCGCACAGCGGGAATGAAGACGATACCCACCAAAAAAGGAATGGACAGGTCCCTGGGCAACCCCGCCAAGGACACCGTTCGTACCAGATGCCGATAATCCTCGCTAAACACGTCCAGGAATCCGCACACCCTGTTGGACATGTCCTCTCCACCCCACCGGGTCATTGGCTCCTGAAGCCGCTCCTGGAATATACGCCCAGCCAGGACCCAATTCTTGTCACCTTCCCGAGCTAGTCGATCGACACCACGATGACCACTCTTGGTGTCGAAAGCCATCACCCATTGCTGCAGCAGCTCACCCACACAGGGGTAAGGTGCCCGGGTACGGGGTGGAGAAGAAAATGTCGACATATCGCTTTCCTACTCAAAATGATGAAGTGATCAGTCGTCGCTACGTCTTACCCGGCGATCAGCAGCTCTTTGAGCACGTGCAGCGAAGTCATCGGGATGTACCTGACCACCTTGTTTCAAGGCAGTCTTGCTTTGGATACGCGCAGCATCTTTCTGCGTCATTTTATGCTGTTTGGTATGAGCGAGTTGCTGCGGGGGGTGCTGGGAACGCAAGTTTTGGGGTTTAGACATGGTGATCTCCTAATCAATGACAGCAACGTGCTGCAGAAGCACTGTATCCAGGCGATCCGTCGAACGCACTCGCGCAACTGGTCAACTTTTTTCAGAAAATGTGCATAGGGCAGGACTGCCTACAGGAACTGCAGGCTGGAGGATCATTCGCTGCCTGTATTGAACCGCGAAGTGTCCACGAACGAAACTCTCGGACGACAAAGCCATCACTTCTAGCAGCGATGCTCTGTTCAAGGTTGCACTGCAACTCTGGCCGCTGCCGCCCTCAATCACGTCCGAGTTCGGTGGTTGAGCGACGAGCCCGCCTTCTGGCACCCATCTCAGCCTTGGCTTCTTTGGGGACAAGAGAAAAGGCCGGAATGCATCCATGAACGGACACTCAAGGTCGATGGGGTGGAAGGCCGCTTCGGCCGAACTGCCGCCTGTCGGCTGGCGCACTGTTAGTTGGTCGGCCTAAGCGGTCTTTCAGCAGAGATGAAGAGGACGACCGGTTATTAAGAATCTCGGACATGCTCCCCTGCAGGATGGATGTGCCGGAGATGCATATTGGATTTGCCACCGGAAATGATAAATGTATAAAATTGGCGGCCCATATGGGATTTGCCGCGCAACCAATGGCAAGTTGTGACCCGCGCACGCTGTTCCTGGGTGATGGTTGGGACAAAATCGCCATGAGGCACTGGGTCAGTATCCACGAACCTAATGCTCTAGCAGTTCACTTGTGCGGTGATAGCGGTATGTGGATTTTGTCCGTACGTCGAAATGCCGGAACCATGACTGCCTTCCCCGTTCCGAATTTTCCAGACTTTGAACAGGCTGTACCAGCAGCCTTACCGAAAGCCTCGGCATGCGAGCCGAGGGCAACTATCTGGGTTATGGGAAAGACTTCAATTCCGATAACGTGACCTACGATGCCAAAATCAAAATGGAGCATCTTGGCTTATACGCTGACTATCACCTATTCGCTGGAAACTTTCGCATGACTGCGGGTGTGCTGGTGTAAAGACCGCGTTACTGGCACTGCCAAGGGCAACTCGGGTACGGTGGAGTTCAACGGCACAGCATAAGCATTGCCGGCGAAACGCTGGCCCTGGAAGCAAAATTCCCGTCTGTTCGTCCTTGCCTCGGCATCGGCTATGGTCACAGCGTCAGCAAAGGCCTGCGATTGTTCATGGATTTGGGCGTGGCTTATGGCAAGCCGAAAGCGACCTTGACCTCCAGCGAAGGCTTGACCACCGCCGCAGGCGCTGACATCGAGATCGAGCGCAAGAAGCTGCAAGACGATTTGGACAAGCTGAAGGTATGGCCGGTAATCAAAATCGGCTGGGGCTATACTTTCTAACCGCGCGTTATCCAATATGATGCCGGCTCTGAGCTACAGAGCTGGCAGAAACCGCTGCAATTTGAGTGAAAGGTGCCTGGCATGGATCAACAGAAGCTGAATGAAATTTGGGAAAAGCTTCCGAAGAATGAGATTCCCGATGCCGACATAAAACCGCGCATCATCTCTAATGATCACGTAGAACAGGCAATGTCAGTCCCGGGCACTGATGGCATAGAAACAGGCCCGTGGGTCCGTCGCACACCTGAGCACGAGTGGGAGAAAATGAAATACGTTGGACATCCTGATTTCAAATGATGGTGATGGTTAGGCATTAGTTGGGGAGACAACATGAGCAATGAACCGATTGTCCTTACAGGGGTTGTTTACGGCTATGGCAATCAGCCAAATGCAGTCCGGCCAGCTAGAGGCGACTGCAAGATAGAGCCTAAAAATAACAACGTGAATTTCGTTACAGCCTCTGTGTTCGACGGGGCAGGGTGGCGCAAATTTTTCATTCCGAACGCGCCATCAATCGGTGAAACGGTATTGGCTCAAGAGATGGCTAAAGCTAAGGCCATGATCGAGCGGTGGAAAGGCAGGACGGTTACGTGGGGTAAACCCACGTCAGACGCAAGGAACAATGCCTACCACTTTGCTGGCATCCGATATTGCTAGAAGGTAGCATCAGCCAACCTAGAGGCGATCTGGTGAAGCTGACAGCGCGGTACCGCTTCAGACAGTATGGGGCTGGTCATGCCGCTGTGTTGCATATTGTCTGAGGCATCAAAACTGACGTATCTGCTTCGACCTGGAACAGGTGCTGAAAGCAGAAAATGCGTTGGCGTTTCTGAAAACCAGCGGCGTCAGCAGTGTTTCCTTCGATTACGCATTGAGCTACGAGCTTTACGACGAAGCCGTAGGACTTACGCCGGAGGAAGTGGAGGCCAATGAATCGCCCCAGCTTCTGAATCCCTACTCGTATGCTAGAAAGTTTGGTAGCTGTTTCTAATACAAAAGCAGTCACCTTTCCTTGTGCATGCGAAGGGCCGCTTCGGCCGACCTGCCGCCGACCAGGGGTGAGCTCCTGGCAGATCGTCGGCCTTTGCCTCCGTCCACAAGGTGCAAACCCGACGGTGGTTTGAGTTGATCACCCGACGTTCACCTAGGGAAGCTAAAAGCAAGAAAGGGCCAAGGGGTCGTCATGACAGGTTTTGCCCTAACATATGGAGCCTTTCTCGGTGACCTCCTCCAATATGACAAATGTTGTTAACATGTAGTCATAATGGTAAATGCAAACGGTCTTGCTGGGTCAATGTCCTCGCCACTACCTCCTTTCCGTCCCAAGGCACTCTGTATTGACTTGGAAACGGCTCTAGACAATGCGCTGAAGCTTTATCAGCTGGCGGCCTGGCGAGCCGATACTGGCGAGTCGGTGATTAGTAATAAGAAGGTCGATTTCAACCAGCTACGGGCGCCTCTCGACAAGTTGGCGGAGGACGCAGCCTTTTTACTTGGGCATAACGTCCGGCGCCATGACCTACCGGTACTCAAAACCCTGTGTCCCGAGCTCAAGTTACACAATTTGCGTTTGGTCGATACGCTTGAACTGTCACCGATAGCCTTTCCTGCCAACCCGTATCATCGACTGGTCAAGGATTACAAGCTGGTTCGAGAGAGTCGCAATGATCCTCTCAAGGATGCTCAACTTGCGCTGACGCTGTGGTCCGATCAGTACCAAGCCATGCAGGAGTTGCAGGCAAAGCAACCGGAACTGCTGGCTGCTTATCATTTTCTGCTTGGTGAAGAAGGCCTGGACACCTTTTTCGCTGCGATCCGCGGTGCTTTTGCACCACCTCCTGATTGGTTTTTCGCTCACTTGCCTAAGCTCGTTATAGGCAAAGTGTGCCCGCAACATTTGCAGACCTTGTTGTCTCTTCTGTTGAGAGACAAAGAGGAGCGTCGTGCATTTGCCTATGCGCTCGCTTGGCTTGGTGTCGCCGGTGGCAACTCGGTGCTTCCCCCATGGGTACGGCTCACTCTGCCCAAGGTGAGCGTACAGTTGCGCAGCCTGCGCGAAACGCCGTGTAGCCAGCCGGATTGTCCGTATTGCAGTGAATACCTGGATATCCGGCGTGAACTCAAGCGACATTTCAATTTCGATGGCTTTCGCCCCCTGCCTGCTATGTTAGATGGCCGCTCGTTGCAAGAGGCCATTGTTGAAGCTGGCTATGCTGGCCGTCCGATGTTGGCGATTCTGCCAACCGGTGGGGGCAAATCGATCTGTTACCAGCTACCGGCGCTGTCCCATTACTGGCGCAACGGGGGGCTAACCGTCGTTGTTTCCCCCTTACAGTCACTGATGAAGGACCAGGTCGATAATCTGGTTAAGGCTGGAGTGCTGTGTGCGGCCACACTCAATGGCATGTTATCGATGCCGGAACGGCGTGAAGTGTTGGAGAAGGTCTGCCTCGGCGATGTCGGAATCTTGCTGGTATCCCCCGAGCAGTTCCGCAACCGGGCCTTTATTGAAGCGATCCGTCACCGTGAAGTGGTTGGCTGGGTGTTCGACGAGGCGCATTGCTTATCGCGCTGGGGGCACGATTTCCGGCCAGATTACCTGTACGTCACACGCTTCATCCGCGAACGGTACCCCGACCGTATCGCCCCGGTTTATGCGTTCACCGCCACAGCCAAACAAGATGTGATTGATGATCTCTGCAAACATTTCCACTCCAGGCTTGGTTTGGAAATGCAGCTGATGGATGGGGGTGTCGAGCGCAACAACCTGCAGTACGACGTGATTGAGGTCGACAGTGCGAATAAGAGGGTCGAGATTCAGAGCCTGTTGCGCCAGGGCCTTGCCGATGGCGGTGGTGCGGTGGTATTTGTCGCGCGCCGAAGTAGCGCTGAAGACATCGCGGAGTTTCTGTGTAACCAAGGCTGGGCCTGCGATGCCTATCATGCCGGCCTGGATCCTTCCCTGAAGAAAGATATCCAGTGTGATTTCATTGAAGGGCGGTTACAGGTCATCGTTGCCACCAACGCTTTCGGAATGGGGGTGGATAAGCCGGATGTGCGCCTAGTCATCCATGCTGAGATTCCTGGCTCGCTCGAAAACTATCTGCAAGAGGCCGGCCGTGCGGGACGAGACCAGCACGAGGCTCGCTGCGTACTGCTGTTCTGCAAAGATGATGTCGACACGCAATTCAACTTGGCGCTGCGCTCCCGGCTCAGCCGGCAAGATATTGCAGGCATCCTGCGTGTACTAAAGCGCCATGCGGGTAAGAGTGGCTCGGACATCGTGCTCACCAGTCGGGAGATTTTGCGGCTTGATCCGGATGATGAACTGGAAATTGACGAGAGCGCACCCGATGCCGATACCAAGGTTCGTACTGCGTTACATTGGCTTGAACAGGCACAACTGCTTGAGCGTAACGAAAACCAGACCCAGGTCTTCCCTGGCAGCCTAAAAGTCAGCTCACTGGAGGCGGCGCAAGCCAAGCTGAACAGCGCCGATCTTCCACCGCTAAGCCGCGACCGTTACCTGCGGATACTCGAATACCTTATCAATAGTGACGAACAAGAGGGCATCAGTACCGACGAACTCACCCAGCATCTGGGTATTAGCCTGGACGACTGTGTGCGGGGCTTACGTGGTCTCGAAAAACTGGATTTGCTCAGTAATGACTTAGCTATTGGTTGCCAGTTGCGCAAGGGCGTAGCGGATTCCTCTACTGATCGCCTTGAGCGTCTGGGGCAACTCGAAAGTGCGCTTTTGGACCTGATGCGTACGCAAGCTCCGGATGCCAAAGGCGAATGGTTGGAAATGAGCCTGCGTGCAGTGTGTCAGTCGCTCCGCGACCAGCTCGGCGTAGAGCTACTGCCGGAAACGGTGCTCCAATTGTTGCGCTCACTTGGCCGGCCGTTGCCAGAGCGGGCGGCATCGGGGCATCGAGACTACCTACAGGTCCGGGTACTCCGGCGTGAAGTATTGCGCATCAAGCTGCTGAAGGATTGGAATGTGCTTGAGCGGCTGGCCGAGCGGCGACGCCTGGCGGCGCAACTGCTATTACAGGATCTCCTTAAGCGTGTACCGGATGGTGTGCGCAGCGCCAGTGTGCCGGTCACGGTACGGATGGGGGAGCTCGCCGATGCCCTGCTACAAGACATGACGCTGGCTGCAGAATGGCAAGGCAACGTCGAACGTGAACTGGCCGCCGTCAATGCCGGATTGATGTTCATGCACGATAACGGCGTGCTGATCCTTGATAAGGGCAAAGCGATTTTCCGGGCGGCAATGACTATTCGCTTGAACCCTGACAGCAAAGGGCGAGGCTTTAGTGGTAGCGACTACTCTGAGCTGAGGGCACACTACGAAGATCGCACTCTGCAAATCCACGTCATGCACGAATACGCCCGTCTTGGTCTCGCCAAAATGGCGGATGCGATTGCATTCATTCTGGCCTATTTCCGACTGCCCAAACTGGAGTTCATCCGCCGCTATTTCGCTAATCGCAAAGAAGAGCTTGAGCGAGCGGCTACGGAAGAGTCCTACCAAGCCATTGTAGGGGCGCTGAATCCACGACAGGCAGCACTGGTTTGCGCACCAGAAGATCGCAACCAGCTCATTTTGGCAGGTCCGGGCTCCGGCAAAACACGTGTCATCGTCCACCGGGTGGCCTATCTGGTACGCATCAAAGGAGAGGCTCCCGAGCGCATCCTAGTTCTAGCGTATAACCGGTCCGCGGCAGAAGAAATCAGGCAGCGCTTGAGAGGTTTGCTTGGCGCTCAGGGGGCCGGGCTCACCGTCCTAACCTATCATGCACTGGCGCTGCGTTTGACTGGACGTAGTTTGGCCGTACTGGTTGACGGGAAGAGCGAAGAGGTGTTCAGGGCCATCCTGGAAGAAGCCATTGCGCTACTGAGCGGTAGACGCCAACTCCCAGGAGTCGATGAAGAGGATAGCCTGCGCGAACAGCTGCTTGGCGGTTATCGCCATATTCTGGTCGATGAATACCAGGATATCGACCGTCTGCAGTATGACTTGATCAGTGCCCTGGCCGGCCGAACACGAGAAGCGGATGAGCGGCTAACCCTGATGGCAGTTGGCGATGATGATCAGAATATCTACGCATTTCGTGAAACCAGTAACGAGTTCATCCAGCGCTTCAGCGAGGACTATCAAGCGGGCGTAGCTTACCTGACCCAAAATTACCGCTCTACTCGCCATATCATCGACGTAGCCAACGCACTTATCGAGCGTAATCCAGAGAGGATGAAGGCCAATCATCCGATCTCGATCGACCATGCTCGTCACAACGAACCGGCTGGTGGGCGTTGGCAACAGCTCGATCCGCTGCTACAGGGGCGTGTGCAACTCCTCCAGGTTGGCCTTGATGCAGTTTCCCAAGCCCAAGCTGTGGTGGCAGAGATTCACCGCAGGCGTGAACTGAAATCGTCGCTCGACTGGGGCGATATTGCCATTCTTGCACGGACTCACTCGCAGCTAGAGCCTTTGATCGCGTGGTGCGAGAGCGAGAACATTCCTTATCAAAAGCGAGGGCTTGCCAGTAACAGCCAACCGTCATTGCATCAGGTTCGCGAAGGACGGGAGTTGCTTCAACGCCTACGCCAGGCAACGACCTCATTGGTCTTGGGGGAGGTTGCCAAAGAGTACGCTGCGGTCAGTGCCGCCGAGCCGAACAACGACTGGCTCGCTCTGTGCACCCAATTCTGGCAGGAGCAACTGCAATTGTGGGGTAGCGCCGAGCAATTGGCGGCCCCTGTATTGATCGAAGCATTCTACGAATTCAGCCAGGATGCCCGACGCGATAAAAGTGGGGCTCTCACCCTGTCCACAGTTCATCAGGCCAAGGGCGGTCAGTGGTCACATGTATTCGTGCTGGACGGGGGCTGGGGGCGTGCCACATCCGATGAGCGGCGCCTCTACTATGTGGCGGCCACTCGTGCGGCAGAAATACTGACGCTGTGTTGGGGCCAAACGAAGCAACATCCATTTACGACGCCGTTGCGTGGCCTCCATTCCGTACTCGACTGCGAAGCCAGGAACCAGCCAGAACCTCCGCCTGAGTGGCATCGAAAATACTGCTCTGTCGGGTTGGATGGTGTGTTCCTGTCCTTTGCAGGAAGAAAGCCTCCAACACACCCACTACACCGGGCCCTGCAGCAGTTACGTCATGGAGAGCATCTTCAGCTGAAGAAGGTGGATGACCGCTGGCACCTACTCGACAAGGCTGGCACTTCGCTGATCACCCTCTCTCGGCAGCAAAACCTCCCCACAGGTGACATTCTTGAGGTGAGACTGGAAAGCTTGGTCTGGCGCGAGCCAGTGGAAGATGACGAAGCGCACTACCGGCAGCAATTGCAATGTGATGGCTGGTGGGTGCCCCTGCCACGTGTAACGGTTCAACCTCGTGCTGAACCGCATGTGTGAGCGACTGGAGACGGGCAGAGGCCCTTTCTAGGTTAAGTGAAATAACAGCCAAGGAGTTAATGTGTTTTGCTCGAACTGTGGTGTGGAGGTTTTAGAAACAGCAAACTATTGCCATGCCTGCGGCGCTGATGCTCGTAATGGGAAGCACTCCGGGTCTGCAATCAATATAGGGGAAGGTAGTATCAATGTTGGGGTTGGCAATTTGCCGAATGCTAACATTCATATCGGCGATAAAATTCAACATGGAAATGAGCCAATTATTTATGAGTTAAATAGAACTGGTGATATAAAAACACCGGTCAAGGCAGCTTGGGTTTTTATTGCAGGTGCGGTAGGTTTTGCTGCCTCAATTCTTGATATTCTCTCGAATCTTGGATTTAAGGCTCATGAGCTACTAAGCATTAAATTTCCACCCATGGCTATTCCTTTTATAGGAGTGATCTTTGTAACAGGTGCTGCGCTGGTTCGTCATAAATTTATTTGGTTACAATTTTTTGGGCTGGAGACAGATAGAAATGGATTTATTCATATTGTAAAATTACGTGGCACGTGCCCGCACTGTAAATCTAAATTGTCTGTACGTTATGTGGGGCCAAAGAATGCAAAAGAAATTGTTGCGATTTGTTCTCGAAACCCTGATAAACATAGATACACCTTTGATCCAACCGAGTTGCCAGAGCTATAGATGACTTGCTTCTATGCTCAGGGTCGAATCGCCTTACCGAAGTCACCGTATTCTATTTTTTAGAAAAATAATAAATACTGGGTAAATTCAATTTACAAATTTTGAATATTTATGTTGTGTATGTGCAGCGATGTTCATTGATTTTGGTGGTTTTGAATTGATCGTGTTTGGTCAGTTTGGTGATGAGTTACATCGAAAATAAATAGTAAAATAAAATCGCCTTGAGAGGATGGTTGAAATGAAAATGGCAGTGGATACATTTCGCGTTTTAAGCCAATTCAGTGAAATAAAATCTTATCTAGGGCAAGTGTGTAGCGCAGCTGATGCACACAAGGAGGCACTTGGCTTTCTACCTAGTAGGGTTTATGAGGAGTTTGCGCGTAAGGAGTGTATCTATGTGTTGGTGGTGGATATGCTAGATGGCACTAGGTACGCAGGCCATTTAATTTTTAGCCAGTCATATCCGACAGCCAAGATCATTCAAATGTTCGTCGATCCAGATTTCAGGCGAAACAGAGCTGCTACTTTTTTGCTTGATAAGTTTAAATCTGTGTTAGCCGATGCGGGCTTTACATCCATTTATGCCGGTGTTGCAGAAGACCTGACCGTAGCAAATGCATTTTGGGAACGGCAGCAATTCTATGTCCAAAGAGTTAAGAAGGGGGGTGAGGCTCGTAAGCGTGTCATCCTTTATCGTTGCCATGAGCTCGACTCTCCGCAGCTTTTCCCGAGAAGTGGCTTGGATAAGTATAACCCTCTGGGACTTCAGTCTCTTTCTATTGGTAGTGATCTCCTCTTCTTGCTAGATTTGAATATTGTCTTTGACCTTACAGGTCCTCGCCGTATACGCCATAGCAAGGCTGTTGGACTATTTCAGGCAGAACGGTCCAACCTATGTAAATTGGCAGTAAGCGATGAGTTGAGAGCTGAGCTAAGACAGACAGCAACACCAGGGCGTACCGATCCAATGGAGGGGTTCATCGACATTCTTCCTGAGGTGCCACTTTGCCAGTATGCCAGTATAGAACCGTTGCTAGCAGAACTGCGCAAGATTGTATTTCCTGAGAAAGAAGAGCTATCTAGAAATGATAAATCGGACTTGCGTCATATTGCGACCGCAATCCAGCATGGTCTTGCCGGGCTTATTACCAACGACGAAGCTATTCTTTCCGCCTCTCGGTCGATCAGAGAAAAATATGGAATCGAATTGATCTCTCCAGATGCGTTTTTGGCGACCCGAATTGAACCTCAGAACAGCGCATTTGAAGGCAAAGAAAATGTTGAGTTGAGGATCTATAGTGTAGACAGCCAGCATTCGGAAGAAGTCCACTCTTTTTTGAAGAGTCAAGAAATCCCTACTTCACAGATTGCGGCAGCGTGGTTACCCACGGGGTTGAGTACCTTAGTCGCTATGCGTTTTGGTGTATGGGCCGGCCAAGAACTGGTAGGGTATATCACTTGGTCCAATGCATTAGCGGCTACGACGGTTACTGCACGCATGGTTGTCAAAAAGGATCATGCAACAGCTACTGATGCTGGTCGTGTTATGCTCTCTTTGCTTATCGACCAGTTACCAGAGAACACGTCAGCTGTACGAATAGATCTAGAACTTCCCATGTCCCTGCCGGCCGTGCGAGAGACAGCCATAACCTTAGGGTTCAGGGGGACTCCTGGACAGACTGGGCTCTATAAGGTAGCGCTGGGTGGAGTGTTAACAGAACAAACTTGGGCTGAGCATCGAGAGCGGCTTGCACGGAACAGTAGTATTCGGTTGCCAGATAAAATACCCAAATTTCATAGCCCAGATCAGCAAGTTTCTGTTGTTGGTCCCGATGGCGATCGACGGTTCATAATGCTTGACGAGCTTGAATCGTTGCTCTCTCCAACCTTGCTTTGCCTACCTAACAGGCCGGCGGTGATAACACCTATACAGAGGGGCTATGCTGAACCGTTATTGGGCCATTCGGCACAAGCATCTCTCTTGCCATCGCCACGAGCATCTCTTTTCAACGATCGGCATTATATGTGCTCGCCGGCTAATTTAAAGCACTTTAAGAGAGGAACGCTGATATTTTTTTATGAATCAACACGCCGTGGTGGACGGGCGGCTTTAGTGGCCATGGCTCGTGTACGGCAAGCTTATCTCAAGCACTGTACCGATCTTGATTTTGAAGAGTTTGAGCATTCGGTACTCAATGATAAGACTATCGGCGCGGTAGGAACATCAGAATTAAAAACTGTGGTTATTTTTGACAATATTTTTGTGTTGCATCGTGAAGTTCCGCTTGGAGCTCTCAAAAACTTTGGATGCGGTTCGTCAACAAAACTGCTTACAACGAATCCAATTTCAGATGCACAAACGCAAGCTATCTTGCAGGAAGCATTCAGTAATGTCTGAAGTGGAAAACATTCTGATTTCTCTAGACTCTCGCCATGCGCAGAACATTTATGCCGGCACCAAAAAAGTAGAGTTGCGACGTCGGGCATTTCATGTAAAAGCGGGCGATATCGTATGGATTTATGAGAAAGTTCCAGTTGGGGCCATCACAGGTAGTGCGAGCATAGTCGCAGTCCATGTTTCTTCCCCTACAAAGCTTTGGCACCAGTTTGGCTCCGTATCTGGACTGTCAAAAGTCGAATTTTTTAAATATTTTTGGGGGTTGAAAACAGCATGTGCCATAGAGCTTGTTGAGGCTAGAAAGCTCACTGTACCGTTGCCTTTGGCTACTTTGAGGAGTGTTATAGAAAACTTTCAGCCGCCACAGTTTTTTCTACGACTTGGAAGTAAGAAACCTATTTTGTCTGCTCTCCAGAATTTAAGTCAAAGTAAAAATGGTTGTGTATTTCAACCTAGTGCATGTCATCATCAAGCATCTAATTGGGAAATCCGTAAATCAATCCATATGGATTAACTGCTATAACCTGCTCATATTCTTCGTGGAAGCCGCTGATGGCCCAAAAATATGCCCTTGGGACATCCTTGCTGATTGACCTGCTAGGTTTGGGATTTTTGCAAGAGAACCAACACCACAATGCCTTAGAGTCAATGTTGATTGAGTATATTACGGCTCGAGAGCTTGTATGTGACTTTGAACACCATCAGATGTTATCTCGGAAATTATGATGCGCATAGGCCTCCCTCCTGGTGGGAAGATTTCATAGTCTTCGTCAGCAATAAAAATCGGTGGTCGACATGCAAATGCCCACTTCCTATCATCAAGACGAGCCAAGTCAAAGACATCAGCGATTCTCCGCCCGTTGTGGTACAGGTGCATGATTAAAATATCTCCGTTTAATTGTGAGTTGGTGCCTGATTTGTGATAGGCCCAGTTTTGCCACCTAACATCGCCCGTGTGCTCTCACGCGGTGAGTCTGGATGGCGAAGAATTGCCTCGGACCTGCCATTTGAAAGGTCACTTCATGGGCTAGGTATCTCGTGGAGTATAGAGTGGAGAGGCCCAGTCGTTCCATTCCAACCAATGGTGAAAACCATCTGTCTCTCTGCCCCCCAAGTTGATAACCATCTCAACACCAAAGATGGAGATGGCGAGGTATACCTCTGAGGCACGGGTGAGCAAGATGTCGAACTCATGAAGCAGCTCGTATGATTCCTTTTCATCTTTGAACACGACATTGACCGGGTGTAGCGTTCTAGCAGTAAATGGCCAATTTGCTCCTTTATTGTAGCGCGCAAACCAACGCAGTTCGTCAAGTGCCGGGTGATCTACAAGCTCGTCATTCCAGCCAGGCACCGACAATGTTTTGAATGCAAGCACCTCGAGACCAACCTTAGCCAGAAACCGGCCCATTTCTCGATAGTTGGGTAGACCCGAACCATCTGTAGGCCGCCATGCTGGAATACGACCTCGCTTGTTTGGAACTGCCATGCTTTTCCGGAGGAGCCTGAGCATTGGCGATTCAAGTAACGGACGCTCTACCTTCCGCGCAAAATACTGGTTGCACCCGTCACACACAGAGCCAATAGGCAGAACGTGCTCAGTGTTGCCTAGCGATTCTGGAACAATGTGTTCCACAGACTTGCTCGCTGAAGAGTCCTGCTTGCAGAAGATACAACGCATAGTCTCTGAGACACCTAACAACGCTGTATTAAAACCCCATCTTGCCACCACCGAACTATCCCATCAACATATGACTTGCACTATTGGGTATCGGGCATGGTACGCTTTAAACACATCGATACCCTAGGCTGGTACCGCCCCGGCTTGATAGATTCGAGCGAGATCGGATCAACCCACCAGTGCTCGCCGGCACGGGGTGAACCACCAATTGCGGTAAGAACATCTCCCTGGAGCAGCTGGCTATACGCTTCTCTGCGAGCCCAAGTCTGGTTGCAACTTGCTCCAACGTCATGGCATGCAGTAGCCGGTTGGCCTGCGGCTCTACAGCTTGGAAATCGACCACGCCTCCTGTTCTACCACTATGGGCTCAACTCCACGAACCGGTATAGTGCCTAGCTGTTTAGTCTCTTATACGGTCAAGTGCTGCATCGTAGAGCGATTTCACAGGCTCCGGCATATGATTAGTCAAGCCGAACAACAGCTTGTATTGGCTGAATCTCTTTATCACCTCGGCTTTGTCGGCACCCTCAAGGTCCTGCGACATACTCTCCTTAAAGCAATCGGCCACGTCGGCGAAGACACTTTGCAGAACCGACTCCGGATAACCACGGGAGAGCAATGCGAGCGCCTCCGTGTAAAAGGTCGAATAATCTGGAATGCGTTCCTTCGAGCACCTATCGAGGAGATGTCTGAATTCACCAACGAGTGACTCGGCCTCTACCTCGAAGGTCGTTGCGTAGTTGCCAGGTTGCAAAATGATCTGACTGACCTCGTCGAACGCTCGCTCAATCACTTTGGCGGTCATGACGATGGCTTCGAAAGCCTCGTCTGTTTCGCACCTCTCGCGAAGTGAGCTCCGCAACGCGGCTATCCGCTGGGTCGTTGGAGGATGCACGCCATCAACAAAGTTAAGACCAATCCGCTCCATGACTCCCCAAATCTGCAGTGCTAACTCGGTGCCAGCATATGTGAGTGTGAGCCACATCTGATCGGCGCCTTCACTCTCGCCTATACAGGCGTTGAGGCTCAGGTGGAGCGCAGTGACATCGGCAAAGTGTTCTTCCATCGAATCGTCTAGTCGCTCAGTAAGCTCGAGCTCAGACATCATCCCCATCGCGAAGAGAACGTGTCCTAGCTCATGAGCAAGCAAGAAACGTTCGGCACGCATCGCGAGAATGTTCGCTAGGTGTTTTTGACCAACCGTTACCTCGTATTCAGGACCAAAGCTACCGCCAGTGTTCTGCAGCCACCAGAATACTTCAGCAATGATGCGCGCTAGCTCGGGCGTATCGATCCCAGTCACGTTGTCCGCCGTCGATCGAAACACTGCACTTGCGAGCGGCCGTGCAATACGATAAAGGAATTCAAATAGCCCGCTATGGAGAATGACGACAAATTGGTCGTCATCCAATCTTGTTACATGCGCGTTGGGCTCCTCAGCACCAATTTCGCCGACAACCAATCGGCCATCGGACAGAAGCTCCTGCGCGGCTGGTGGAAGTGAGCTCTGCAGTTCGCTCAAGAGATCCAGTACACGATCGTACAAATCTATATGGAGATTCTGGGCCAGGGGACCAAGCTCGCTCATCACCTCTTGGGTCCGGCCTGCCGGCAAGTCTCGCAGCGGATGCTGCTCGACTAGCGTCTGCAAGTACATCTGAGCGGCCGTCGGCATCATGCCTGCCGTTTCAATTTCAATTTGATTGCAGCTTGGCTACCCACCGTGGCCTTTCCCAGCAGTTCTACCCCACCTGTTGCCGTAACGGTTAGTGATAGCTCAATCTCGTCGATCACTGCGGTACCTTCGCCTATCGGCCCCCCATCCAGCAGGCCCGAGAATTGAGCAGCAAACCCTTTGATGCTTTCTCTGAGTACATCGCCGCTAAGTTCTACCGTCTTGCCGACTGCCGCGCGAGCCAAAGTCGGCAGTGCGGACTTGGTTCCCATCTCTTGGACGTCGTCGACCCAAACCTTCACCGTATCCATATCAATTCTCCCAAAATAACTTATTTGACCAAGATGCTATTTAAATGACATTTATCATGATTGCCAAGTGCTGATATTTCCAACACAGAGTCGCCCTGCTGTTTCGCCAGCGCAAGCCAGCACTCAACTGGCCCAGCGTTATGAAGTGTTTAGATCTGCACGACGGGACGCCTACCAGTTGACCGCTTTGCCGATGACCGAATGGCCTGAAGGAATTAGTTGAGCGCTTGCTTCGACCGAGCAGTAGGCTGACCACTTGCTGTAGAGGTCTTTCACCTTCAGCATAGGGGCCAGAAATGGCCAATCTTCACCGGAATCGGTGGTCAGTTGAGCCGGGATCTATTGGGTGGGGAAGCCCACCGCGCATTGGGTTAAGGCCCAGGAGGTGTGCTCCGGTTCATCAGTCCTGGCCTATGCTAGTGATGTATATCGTTTGGAATGGACTGGCTGAGTGCCTACTTGAGTGTCGACACCGGCCAAGCGGAGAAGAGAGGTATGATGTATGCTTAATTTTATGCGTGAGTTCATGCGCGCAGCGATGGAGGGGCCGCGTATCTACTTTGCTCCGCTTGTAGGTGCATTCAGGGCCATTCAGGAAGAGTACCGCCGTCGTTGAACTTCACTCGCTCCCTTGATTCCGTGTGTCTGTAGTAATCGCGTCCATGACCGATGCGAGTTCTTCCGATAAGTCATTGTGATGGCGTTTCAGGTAGCCTGAAATGGCCTCGTTGCGCATCAGTCGTGAGATGTAGCCTTTCGCAACGACCAGCACTAGCATGGTTTCACCCAGTGTCTCCTCTACTAACTGGTAATCGTGGTGGAGCTTTTCCATCTCCAGTTCCATATGCGCGATGTCTTCCGGCGTGACTTCCGTGTGCTTGGTCTTTTTCTTATCGACTAAAAGTTCAGGCCGTGTCGCAACCAAAATCATGTCGACATAGCTTTGGGTGTACCGATTGGCCGAGAGCATCATCTCCGCGGCCTCGATCTGGCGCATGGGCTTCATTTTGCGGAGCACGTGAAACACCTGCCGACCAATCATGCGGTCCTTGAGTAGTTCGACCACTTCCGGGGCAATGCCATCCAGCAGGTGTTGACGCTCATGGATACGGTCAACGTTGACATTGAGCACCTGGGCAATGCGTTCGGCTGGAACCCCTTTCTTGATCGCCGCCAGGATCATCTTGTGCTCCTGAATGGCACTGACTCGGTTGATCTGGCGGTTGTAGGTGAACCCTTCATCGTCGGTTGAAACCAGGCAAACAACTTCCTGATCCCCCAACTCTTTCAGAGCCTCAAGCCGTAAATGGCCATCCAGCAAGATAAAATGCTGGGCATCTCCGTTGATCCGCTTTTCCGGGTGCACGGCAAGCGGCTCGACAATACCGAGTTCACGGATAGAGGCCAGAATTGCTTGATATTTGACCGACTTCAGTACCTCCTGGCTGACCAGGCGAGTCGGCAAGATGCTCTGGATTGGAACCCTGATGGTTTCTGCCTCGAAACCCATCCGTACCTGTGTCATGCATGCCCCCCTCCACGTACCCGTTCCGCGAGTGGTTGCGGCATGTCTTGAATATTCTCTGCCCTGAGCAGGGTCAGGAAATGCTCGTCAGCCATCAGGCGGCGCAAGGCAGTGGTGACGAAAAGGAAGCGTTGGTCGTTAATCTCGGCCTTTTTGACCATCAGTTTTTGCCGCCGAACCTCAGCCTGGTAGGTCTTCAGTAGCTTTTGCGGTGTGACATTCTTGTCACCGTGGCGGTGCCAGCCTCGTCGATAGCCTTTGCCGAACGCCGTGCGTTGCGTAATCAGTCGTCGTACCCGCATCAGCTGGTCACCTTTGAGCAAGCCAGATTCGTAGGCCTGCATCATGGCACTTTGGATTTCGTCATCGCCCGATCGCGCAATCTCCGCGGCCATGGAAATCGACAGCCAGCCGCTTTCGACGGCGCCAATCAGGCGTTCCTCCCCCTGGCGCAACAAATAGATGATCGTGTTGATGTAGCTTGGGTCCAGTCCGGTCTTTTGCGCGATCTGTACATTGTTATAGCCCCGGTCCTCCAGAATCCGGACCGCATCCAGCAAGTCATGGTTGGAGTGCTTACGCCGAGCCAGATTTTCCACCAGACTGATCAGATAACGATCGACCTCGGAGGCCTGTACCACGACACAGGGAATCGCCTTCTCCCCCAACATCTGGTAAGCCTCGTAGCGACCCTGTCCGCAGATCAGGTCGTAGATCTGCCCCGTCTCGGCTGTGCCCCTTTCCGCAACGGTGATCGGCCGTTTCAGTCCGAGTGTGGCAATGTTTTCCACTAGGCGAGCAAAAATCTTCTTGTTGCGTACGCGCGGGTTGAGCACCCTGATCCGGTCAAGCTCGATTAGGCGGATCTCTGACTCGCCATTTACATGGTGCAAGGTAGGGAGTGCGAGTGTCATGACAGCATCTCCCGCAAGGATGTACGCCGAGCCAGCACAAACAACGGCTCCAGCGAGTCGAACCGGTAGATTTCCAGCCCGGCTTCGTTTTGCTGCGCCAAGGCCAGCTTGGTCATCGTCATATCGATTGCCGGCAACAGGTAGTAATCCAATGCCTGGTTGCCATCCGGGGACATGCGCACGGCAACGGTGATGTCGGGAAACAACCCGGTGTCGAAGCGGATGATCCAGCGGCTCGAGCCCGCTTGGGTCATCCTGCACCGGCTGAGCACCAGTGAGACGGTGAATTCTTCGTTGATGGTGAGCAGGCCGTTTTCTGGATCTGTCGTTACCCGCCCTCCCAAAGACCGGATGTGCTCAATGGTTTCCTCGACCAGATGAGGATACTGTTCACGTAAGCCGCGATTGATCTCGATGTAGCTGAAATCCCGATCTGGGGTATAACCGATCAGGGCATAGCACCGCAGCAGGCTCCCGAACCGGCTCTGATAGGCGCTGCTGGAGGGACAATTTTCGGCCTCGTCGATCACCAGGCCGGATAGGCTCCCCTGCTTCAGATACAGCTGGCGCAGCGCATCCAGCATTTCTTCGTCAGAGAGACGATACGAACGGGACTGGATGATGGCTTGGGCTGCATTGAACAGCGTTTTATTGACGATAGGTTCAAAGGCCCCATCAGCCCGTACCCACTGTTCCGGGCTGTTACGCACGCGTTGATTTTTTAGCTTGAACGAGCCGTGGTTCCAGACGTTGTTGCCGATGTATTTTTCGTTGATCAGCACCTGGTGCACCGTGCCACGTGTCCACGCTCGGCCTAGGTCTGTTGTTATGCCGCGCTGGTTCAGCATGTTGGCGATTTCTTGCTCGCTTCGCCCTTCCTCCACGAAGGTTCGGTAAATGTCCCCAATAATGGTCACCTCTTCCGCCGGGCCAGGGATCAGGATGATCCGGTCCGTCTGAATACTCTTGTGTTCTCCTCGCGTTAGCAGGGCTTTGGGTGCCCCGGTGTGATCAACCAACTGCCGACGCAATCCGTAACCGGCCGTTCCCCCTTGTCGATAGCCCCGTTCGATCAACCGTGCCTGGCCGGCAAACACCTTCACGGACAGCTCACGGCTGTATTCGCCAGCCATGGTGCGTTTGACGCTCTTGATGATGCTCGACACCGGGCTGCCGTCGTTGACGAACTGCTCGGCGCAGTATTGGACGGACACACCGGCATGCTTGCAGCGGATTTCATAACTGGCACTTTCATCGGGATCTTGGAAGCGCCCCCAGCGGCTCACGTCGTAGACCAGGATGGTGGAGTAGTCAGCGGCCCCTGTCTCGACGTCTTCCAGCAGGTTTTTCAGCGCATCACGGCCATCCAGGCGCAAGCCACTTTTTCCCTCGTCGGCGTAAGTGCGGACAATCTCTATGTTTCGTTGCTGTGCATACAGGAACAGGGCGGCAGCCTGATTTTCTGTGGAGTACTGCTGATGCTCGGTCGACATGCGGACGTATGCCGCCGCCCTGACAGGGTAGGGGTATGGCGTACTTCCTATGCGACTGCTCGACAAGTGGTTCATGACGAGCTCCTGCTTTACTGGCCGGTTCAACGGATGGTGGGCCTGGCGCTAGGCATCGATGAAGTGATTGCCGGCGTGGTGGCTCCATTTCTCAATTTAGCGGGAGGAATCGGAAAGATGTTGCCGAAAAAGTGCAAGGTTTTGCCGAATGGGCCGACAGAAGGCTCAGAAGTCGATTATGCCAATCAAATTTCAGTGGCTCTGCAAAAGGAGTTGGGACGATCCCATCGTGCAACAAAGACTGTGATGCGATGGACGGGAGCCAGCGAGCGAACAGTCAAAAACTGGATAACAGGGGAGCGAGGACCATCGGGGGACTACCTGGTGGCCTTGATTCGGAACTCGGACGAAGTGATGCAATGCATTTTGCATATGTCGGATAGACCCCAGGCGGTTGCTATCGCCAAGATCCCAGACATCGTCCGACTCATGTGTGAGGTTCTTGAGCTTTTCGGAAAGGCAGGACCTGACGATCCGACAAGACCAAGCCCAGAGACCAATTGTCTTCAACAACCGATGGAGGAGGATCGAGCTGGGAGTGACGCAGCCTGAGGGATGGATCCGAGACGCAAAATTTCGTTGTGAACAGGCTCTAGAAATACTGATGCACAAAATTTGGCGCCGGTGAGGCCAGTTGCACTAAATCTGGCATCACCCCAGACGACGCTGTGGCGCGAGACTTTGTAAGGGACTGATTTTTCTAGAACTGCAGTTGCACTTACTTTGGCGCGCTACGAGGATCCCACGAATATCTAGATTTTTGGGATTTCTAACACAGCCTGCGCTGTGAGAAGAATGGCCTCCAAGTTTGGGGGCCATTTTTACTGATGCTGATACGACGGAGGCGTTACAGCAGAAAGCCGCCCTTTCCGGGCGGCTTTTTACGCGGCATTGCCACAAGGTGGCGGATCTAAGCCGGCTTTAAGCCGCGCTCATGGCGGCGCCGGCCGGGGCCGTTACGGCGCCCAGGTCCTGGATGATGTCGTCAATCAGGCGGTCCAGCCGCTGGCTGTCGTGGTGGTGGGGCGTGGTGATCAGGTGGGCCGCGCCGCCGGATCGGGCCAGGCCGTGTTTGTTGCACACGGGTTCGGATGGGCTGGGGAACACCACGGTGATGGAGTTCTGGCAGCGCCAGGCCTGGATGCCGGCGGCCTGGAAGCGGTCTATCGCGTATTGGGCCATGTCCAGGCAGTGGCGCACTTTGCGACGCCATTCCGCCAGCGGCCGGCTCTTGATGGCCGCCCACAGCATCATGGGGGTGTGGCCGTTGCGGGAGCCACTGATGGTTTGGTCTCTGGCGGAGATGTAGTCGATTTCCACGGAGATGCGCGACACGTTGCTGCGCTTGGCCAGCACGATGCCGCACGGCATGGGCGAACCTATCATCTTGTGGCCGGACACGCTGATGGAGTCGATGCCGTCGGCGAAGGAGTAGGGCTGCGGGGCGTCGACAAAGGGCAGGATCATGCCGCTGAGCGCGGCGTCCGCGTGCAGGTAGTAGTCCCGCCGCGGGATGCCGGCCTGGGCCAGCTTGTCCTGGATAATGCCGATGTCGTCCACGGCGCCTTTCATGGTGGTGCCCACGTTGACGAAGACGATGGGATGGCGTTCCTGATCTTGTTGGATTTTGGCTACCAGGTCGTCGTAGTCGATTTCGCCGCTGGGCAGGGAGTCCACCGCGCGGGATTTGATGCGCAGCAGTTTGATGATCTTGGCCACGGAGTAGTGGCTGTCCTTGGAGTAGTACAGCGTGGCGTCCGGGAACAGTTCTCGGGCGAGGTAGCAGCCAAACATATTGCCTTCGGTGCCGCCGTTGGTCACGTAGCCCCAGCTTTCGTCAAAGGGGATGTGGAACAGTTCCGCAAAGAAGTGCATGACTTCGCGTTCGAAGTCGAAGGAGTTCAGCAGGTAGTTGCTGCTTTCGTTCCAGTCGCCGCAGTTGTTGATGGAGAAGCGCAGGAAGCGGTGCAAGGGGGTGTAGTCGAAGTCGGCTGACTCTGGGTAAGCAAGATTGAAATATTGGTGCTGCAAGCAGTACTGCCAAAAAGATTCGATACGGTTTTGGTCTAGAGAAGACAGCGACATGGGTGGCTCCGTGGTTTCTCAGAACCTGCTCACGATCCGCTGCGCGTCGACGGGATAGTTTAGACAGGGCGTTGAGATCACCCTCGAAATGCTCATGCACCCTGTGTGCATTCCGCTTTCTCAGCTGTTCTCGCCTTGTCTCACTTTGTCTTGTCTTGGCTCGCAAGATCGTGAATGGGTCCTCGGTGGGTGGGTATTGCTGGTGTTCTTCCTTGTTGGATGGGCGTGGGTTGGCACCCGGTTTTTGTCTGTTTTTGAGGTGTGAGGGCCGGCTCTGCGCGCCGGCCACTGCCGTTCTTCAAGCGCCCGCTTGCCGGGCATCCAGCAGCGCTTCCCAGTCCGCCAGCGTGGGGGAGCGGCTCAGTTCTTCCGTGCGCACGGGGATGCCGCGGGCGTTGAGTTCCGCGGCCAGCGTCATCAGGCGCAGGGAATCCAGGCCGTAATACATCAGGTTTTCCGTGGGGTTCAGTTCCCCGTCTTCCGCTATCAGTTGCCGTAGCCGGCTGTGCAGCCATTGGCGCGGGCTGGCGGCTTCCAATTGCCTTGGTTTTGCTGGCTTTTCATTCGTCATGAAGATTTCACCTTGATCATTGCATCACGCTAATGGTGTAAATTATAATCATTCGCATTTAGAGATGCCATATGGAGATGAAAGAAATGCAAGAAATCCATTTGTCAATTTTCAGGGGCGTGAAATGAGAGAGTTGACTTCAATGCAAGCGGCCTGCTGGATGGGTCGGGGCGATCATTCGGATCTGGGTGGCGTCTCTGCGCATTTGTATGCGGAGTTCGACGGCCAAGCCATTGATCTGCCGCGTTTGGTGGCCGCGCTGGGCAGGCTGGGCCGGGAGCACGGGATGCTGCGCGCCTGCGTAACGGCGGACGGCATGCAGGCGCTGGCGGCGGCGGACAAGGCGCCTCATTTGGAGGTGGAGGATTTCACCGCCTTGGAGGGCGAGGCGCTGGCGCAGCGCCTGGAAGCCAAGCGCCAGCAGTGGACACATCAGCGGCTTGACCTGGCAACGGGTCAAGCCGTTCGTTTTTCCATCAGCTTGTTTGGCGCGGGGGATAGCCGGCTGCATGTGGACGCGGACATGATCGCCGTGGACCCGTCCAGCTTCCGTGTGCTGATGGAGGATTTGGCGCTGTTTTACGAAGCCCCGGACGCGGAGCTGCCGCCCACGCCGTCTTTCTTTGAGTGGTGCGACCGGGCGCGGGACGAGCCCTGGCTCAAGGCGGCCCGGGAGCGGGACCGCGATTGGTGGCGCGAGCAATTGCCCAATATCGCGCTGGCGCCGTCCTTGCCGCGCCGGGCGGCGCCGGCGGGCGCGGCGTCCAGCCATCGCCTGTGCACCTGGCTGGCGCCGGAGCAGCGCCAGGCTTTGCGGCGCTTGGCCAAGGCGCAACGGCTGACGCTGTCCGGCCTGATGCTGGGCTTGTTCGCCCAGGCCTTGGGCGCGGCCACCGGGGACCGGCGCTTCCGGCTGAACGTGCCGGTGTTCTGGCGGCCGCCCTTGCTGGAGGGCGCGGAACGCATCATCGGGGAGTTTGCCAACCTGGTGTTGCTGGATGTGGATTTGGACGCGGCGCCAACTACGGGCGCGCTGTGCCGAAACCTGGCCGCGCAGTTGCTGGAGCGCGCCGGCCATTGCGCTTATCCGGGCGTCAACCTGATGCGGGATTTGTCCCGCCATCACCGTTCGCCGCAGATTGCGCCGGTGGTGTTCACCGCGGCGCTGGACATGCCGGGCGGGGAGCTGTTCTCGGAGCGGGTGCGGCGGGCCTTCGGCGCGATGAACTGGGTGATTTCGCAAGGGCCGCAGGTGGCGCTGGACGCGCAGATTGTCAGCGCGGACGGCGGGGTGTTGATCAATTGGGACATCCGTCTGGACGCCTTGCCACAAGACTGGGTTGCCCAGTTGTTCAACGATTTTGTGGCGCTGGCCACGGCGGTGGCGGCGGACCCGGCCGCGCTGGAGCGCCCGCTGGCGCAGCCGGAGGCGGAAACGCCGTTGACGGTGTTGCAGCAGGCGTATTTGCTGGGACGCACCGCGCAGCTGCCGCTGGGCGGGGTGGCGATGCAGGAATTCCGCGAATACCACGGCGCCATGGACCCGGCGTTGTTGCGCGCCCGGCTGGGCGAGATGGTGCGGCGTCATGATTGCCTGCGCACGGTGATAGACGTTGCGCGCTTGCGGCAGCGGGTCCGCGCGCAGCCGCGGGTGAATCTGCGCGAGGTGGATTTGCGCGCCTTGTCGCCGGCGGCGGCCCTGGAGCGGGTGGCGGCGGCTCGCGAGGATTACGCCCACGCGCTGTTTGATCTGGAGCACTCCCCGTGGGAGCTGACGCTGTTCCTGCTGCCGGACGGCTCCTTGACGGTGTTCGCGCGTTTTGACGCCTTGATCGTAGACGGCCGTTCCATCGCCGCGCTGATGCTGGAGCTGTTCCAGGGTGTGGTGGAGCCGAGCAGGCCGGCCGCCGCCACGGCTGCCGAGGTGTCCGCGGAAGCGCGCAAGGCGGACGCGCTGTATTGGAAAAACAAGCTGGCCGATTGCGGCGGCGCGCCGAGGCTGCCCTGGCGCAAGCCCTTGGATCAATTGGGCGTGGCGCGCTATGAGCGGCAAAGCCTGACGGTGAGCGCGGAGCGTTTCGAGCGGCTGAGCAAGCTGGGCAACGGCCAACGCTTTTTCAAGAACACCACGGTGATGGCGCTGGTGTTGGAGGTGCTGTCGCACTGGCTGGACGAGGGTGGCTTGTGCGTGGCGGTGCCGGTGGCGCCGCTGCCGTCCGGCGGTTTCTCCAACCGTTCCAGCTTCATCGCGGTGGCGTGGCAGGCGGGGCTGGACAGCCTGGCGGAGCGCGGCCGCCGCTTGCAGGCGGACGTGATGGAGGGCTTGCAGCATCTGGCCTTCTCCGGCGTGGACCTGGCGCGGATGTTGTTTGAAAGCCATGGCCCAGGCCCGGCGCTGCCGGTGGTGGTGACCAATGGCTTGTCGTGGCCGGCGGCGGCGGAGGGCGCAATGCGCCAGATAGGCGGGCTGACCCAGACGCCGCAGGTGGCGATGGATCTGCGCTTTTCCGCGCGGGCGGACGGCGCGCTGGTGTTTGACATCGACTACGCCCGCGACGCATTGGAGCCGGCGCTGGTGGGCGCGGTGCTGAGCGCGCTGGAGCAGGCCATCGAGCAGGTGGTGGACAGCGGCGTGTTCGAGGCGCCGGCCGGGCGGGTGCTGGATTACGGCCATTACCGGCTGAACAGCGTGGAAGCCGAGGCGCGGCGCGAGGATTTCCTCGGCCGCATCGCCGCCCATATTTTTGACCCGGACAACGCCAGGGTGGCGCTGATCAGCGGCCAGCGGCGGATACGCTACGGCGAACTGGGCGAGGCGGTGTCCCGGGCGATGGCGGCGCTGAAGGCGCGCGGAGTGAGCGCGGGCCAGGTGGTGGCGGTATGCCTGCCGCGCAGCCCGGAGCACACCATCCTCACCCTGGCGTGCGCCTTCAGCGGCGTGGTGTGGGTGCCGATAGACGCGGCGTCCCCGGAGGAGCGGCTGCGTTATCTGCTGGATAACTGCCGGCCAAACCTGGTGGTGGCGGCCCAGCCCTTGCCGACGGAGCATGCGCGGGCCACGCCGGAACAACTGCTGGCCGAGCCCGCTCCGCTCGCCGCGCGCGGCGGCTGGCAGGCGCTGTCCCTGAGCGAGACGCCGGCGTATTACCTGTACACCTCGGGCACCACCGGCAAGCCCAAGTGCGTGGTGTTGTGCAACCGGGCCACGGCCAATGTCATTGGCTCCACGCTGGAACACTGGCAGGTGAGCCAGCGCGATGTGTGCATGTCGGTGACGCCGCTGCATCACGATATGTCGGTGTTCGACGTGCTGGGCAGCCTGAGCGCCGGCGCCACGCTGGTGTTGCCGGAGGCGGGCGAGGAGAAGGACGCGATGCGCTGGAACCAACTGGTGGACGAGCACGGCGTCACGCTGTGGTGCACGGTGCCGGCCATGCTGGAGATGTTGCTGTCTTGCCGGCGGGAAGGCGGGCTGCAAAGCCTGCGGCTGGTGGCCCAGGGCGGGGATTACATCAAGCCGTCCATCATCGCGGATTTGCGCGCCGCCCTGCCGGCGGCGCGGCTGCTGTCCTTGGGCGGGCCGACGGAAACCACGATCTGGAGCATCTGGCACGACATCCTCGCCGAGGATTGCGCCAAGGTGCCCTATGGCCGGCCTCTGCCCGGCAACCGCTATTGGCTGCTGAACGAGCGCGGCGAGCATTGCCCGGCCGGCGTGGCCGGCCGCATCCACACCGCCGGCGTCAATCTGGCGCTGGGCTATCTGGAAAACGGCGAGCTGACCCAGCACGACTTCGTCACGGTGCGGGACGAGGCCGGCCAGGAGGCGCGGGCCTTCCGCACGAGCGACTGCGGCCGCTACCGGCCGGACGGGGTGATGATGTTCGACAGCCGGGTGAACGGCTACGTCAAGGTGCGCGGCGTGCGGGTGTCGCTGCCGGACATCGAGATGGAGCTGATCAAGCATCCTTCGCTAGCCCATGTGCTGGTGGTGGATGTGGGCGACGAGCGGCAGGGGGAGCTGGGCATAGGCGCGCTTTACGTGGCCAAGCCCGGCGCGGAGGCGAGCGCGGCGGATCTGCGCGAGCACGCCCGCCGTGTCCTGCCGCAATCCCATGTGCCCACGCGCTTCCTGCGGGTGGAGCAGCTGCCCTTGTCGCAAAACGGCAAGCCGGACCGCCGCGGCGCGCGCGCGCTGTTGCAGGCGCCGGCCCAGGTTCCGGCTCAGAACCCTGTGGCGCCGCCCGCGCCCGCTGCCGCCGTTGCCGAGGCACCGGCCCCGGCGACACGGCACCGGCGCCCGGTGCTGGACATTTATCTGGGCGTGCTGGGGCGTTCCTATCAGGAGCTGGCCGACGAGTTGCTGGATTTCAGCAGCATGGGCTTGCTGCCGCAGCATCTGAAAGCCATTGCGGCGCGCATGCGGGAAACCTTCGCCGTGGAGCTGTCGCCCGGACAGCTGCTGCGTTGCCGCAATGTGGCGGATGTGGAGCGTTTGCTGGTGGCTGGTCAGCCTTGATCAAACTCATCCCGGGGCGGTTTCTCTGCCCTGGGGACAACCGATAGAACCTTGGGAGTTTTTCGTATATGGAAATGGCGAACGTAGATGTTGCCGGCGTTGGCATCGGGCCGTTCAATCTGGGCTTGGCGGCCTTGTTGTCGCGCCACTCGGACATCAAAGGAGTGTTTCTGGAGCGCAAACCGGCGTTTCGCTGGCATGAGGGTTTGCTGTTGCCGGGCACCACGCTGCAAGTGCCGTTCCTGGCCGACTTGGTCACGCTGGCGGACCCCACGCATCCGCTCAGCTATCTGAACTATCTGCACCAGCACGACAGGCTTTACCAGTTCTACTACTACGACAACACCCTGGTGCCGCGCATCGAATACGACGATTACTGCCGCTGGGCCGCGCAGCAGTTGCCGGCCTGCCGTTTTGGCGAGGAGGTGCGGGACGTGACTTACGACGCGGGCGCGGGGCGTTTTGTGGTGGACAGCGAATCGGCGTCCGGCGGGATGCGCCGCTATGCCGGCCGCGATTTGGTGGTGGGGGTGGGCACTTCGCCGTGGCTGCCGGCGTGGGCGCGCGCCAGCCGCCACCCGCGGGTCATCCATTCCGCCCAGTTCATCCCCAATCAACAGGCGCTGTCGCAATGCCGGCGCGTCACCGTGATCGGCTCCGGCCAGAGCGCGGCGGAGTGCGTGCTGGCGTTGTTCCGCGAGCTGAGCCCGGAACAGGTGGCGGCCGGGGCCTCCATTCAGTGGATCACGCGCGCGCCGGGCTTCCACCCGATGGAGTTTTCCAAGCTGGGGCAGGAGTGCTTCACCCCGGCTTATATGCAGTACTTCCACAGCATTCCGCGGGAGAAGCGCCGCGAGGTGGTGGCCGGCCAGGGCCTGCTGTACAAGGGCATCAGCTTCTCCACCATCGGCGATATCTTCGACTTGCTCTACGAGCGTTCGATAGGCGGCCGCGATCCGGGCCTGAAGCTGTATTCCAATTGCGATGTGGAAGCGCTGGAGGAACTGGGCGCGGACGGCGCGCTGCGCATGACTTGCCATCACCGGCAACTGGGCCAGCGCTGCCAACTGGAGACCGACGCCATCGTGGCCGCCACCGGCTACGCGCATGCTTGGCCGCAGTGGTTTGAGCGGCTGAAGGAGACGGTGCTGGAGGTGGACCCGCAGGGCGATTGCATCGTGGAGGAGGATTTCACCGCCCGCCGCCGTGATCAGGGGCCGGGCCGGGTCTTTGTGCAGAACGCGGAGATTTTCCAGCACGGGGTGGGTTCGCCGGACCTGGGCATAGGCCCGATCCGCAACGCGGCCATCATCAATCAGTTGCTGGGCCAGCCGCGTTATCGCCTGCCGCAGCGTTCGGCGTTCCAGCATTATGGGCTGCCGCAGGGGTAGCTTGTTTCTGGCTAGCGGGTTTTGAATCCGCTGCGCGAAAGAAAGATCGAAAACGGGTTCTGAAGCCGAATGGAATTGACGCCCCCGCTCTCGTTTGAGGGCGGGGGCGTCAGGCTTTGCGCGCCTTATCACCGGCGCGCAGCGGACATGGAACAGGCCTTAGCCCAGCAGCTCTTCTAGCCTCCGCTCGCTGGCGTCGCCCGCGCTCAAGAGCGCGAACAAGCGGTGCAGCGTGGCGCAGATGGCCTCGAGCTGGGCGGCGGAGTAGCGCTCCGCGCGGTAGGTGATGACCAGGCGCAGCGAGCAGTCGTGCGCGTCTTCCATGATCTCGAACTGCAGGCCGAACATGGATTCGCTCTTGTCCGGGTCGATCTGGCGGTAGCGGATCTCGCCGCCGTCCGGGGCCGGCAGCGCGCCGTTGAGCGCGTTGTTGGCGTGAACCTGGATGTAGACGTCGAACAGCAGGCCGTCCGCCGGCGTCATGCCCAGCGCGTTTTGCACCAGTTCCAGCGGAATGTCGGCGTAGGCCATGGAGTCGTTGATGGTCAGGGTCACGTCCTTGAGCAGGCTGCCCAGCGACTGCCGGCGGTCGAAGCGCACCCGGTGCGCCACCATGGTGGTGAAGTAGCCGACGGTGTCGAAATACGCCGCGTCGGTGCGGCCGGAGGACGAGGTGCCGATCACGATTTCCGGCAGATCGCCCAGCTTATGCAGGGCCAGCGCGATGGCGGTGTAGACCACGCTGAACAGCGAGGAATCGTGACGTTTGGCGAAAGCGGTGATGGCTTCCAGCGCGCCCGGCTCGGGCTTGAACTCCAGCCATTTGGCTTTGAAGCCGGCGGGCTGGTTGGGCGCGGCGGCCGACGCGGCCGGGTCCGGCAGGCGCAGGCCCGGCGTGGCGCCGCGCAACATCGAGGTCCAGTAGTCCATGTGGCGCGGGTTGACGCCCTGGCTCTGTTGTTCCAGCGCGAAGGCGTGGAAGGAGGGTGCCGGGGCGGTCCATCGCGGCGCCTGCCCGGCGGCGCGGGCGCGATAGGCCAGCGCCAGCTCGTCCATCATCACATTCAGCGACCATTCGTCGATTGCCATGTGGTGCACCAGGAAGGACAAGGTCTGGCGGCCGGTGGCCGGGTGGCGCAGGAAGCGTATCCGCAGCGGCAGTTCGCGGCCCAGGTCGAAGCGGTGGGCGGCTTCGTCGGCCAGCGTCAGCCCTTCGCCCTCCGCGCTGCTCCAGAACCACTTGTACCCGCCGATTTCCGTCAGCGGCACGATGCGCTGGAGCGCGGCGCCGTCTTCTTCATGGAAGGTGGTGCGCAGGCTGGCATGGCGTTCCAGCAAGTCCGTGAAGGCCAGGCGGAACAGGTTTTCATCCACCGGGTCCAGGAAATCCAGCGCGAAAGGCAGGTTGAAGATGGTGCCGAAGTCGTAGGCGGCGTAGGCGCGCCACAGCGAGGCCTGCGCCAGCGCCAGTGGGGCTTGGCGGACTTCGCCGGACGGCGCGGCCTGTCGGCGTTGTTCGCTGACGGTGGCGCGGGCGGCCAGCGCGGCGGCGGTGGGGGCTTCAAAGAAGTCGTTGAAGCGGATCTGAATGCCGTGCTTGCTTTGCAGGGTGCCGATGATGCGGGTGGCCAGCAGGGAATGGCCGCCGAAATCGAAGAAGTTGTCGTCCGGCTTCATGCCGGGTTCGGCCAGCACGGCGCGCAGTTCGCCCAGGATGACGGCGGCGACCGCGTCCACGCCATCGGCTGCGGGCTGGCCGGCCGCCGGCGGGCGGTCAGCGGCTCCGCCGGCCTCTAGCGGCGTCAGGGTCAGCGGCCGGCGCGTGGGCTCCAGTTGCTGATAACCCTGGGTCAGCGCGTCCGCCAAGGCGTTGAACGGCTGGGCGGGGTCCAGGATAGGGTGCAGGCTCAAGGCCAGCACGGCGCTGTGCTCGGTATGGATGATCAGGGCCTGGAACGGCGGCTGCGTTGCCGCGTCCCAAGGTGCCGCGCGCAGCGCCTGCAGGCGGTCGGCCAGTTCGGCTTCCTTCATACGGGGGAAGGCGATGCAAGGGTGCCAGCCGTCCATGTGGGATTTGCACAGATCGCCGTCGTCGCTGAACTCGTAACGGGCGTTCAGCTCCGGCCGGGCCTGGATCAGCTGTTGCAGCGCCAGGGTGAGCAGGGCGAGGTCCGTCTGCGGGTCCAGCCGCCAGGCGTCGATGTGGCGGCTCAGGCGTTCCGGGTGCTGCTGCTGCAATAGCCAGCATTGTTCTTCGTGAAGGCTCAGGGACAGGCGCTGCGACGGGATGTCGGGGTGGGGGTGCGACAAGGGTAGTCTCCTTCTGGAATTCAACGGCCAATAATCGTTGCGGGCGGCGACTGGAGTTGCTTGGTGGTCGCCTGTTCTCTAGGGCGTCGTCGGGAGATGACGGCCCTGGGAATGGGTGCGGCTGGTTCTTGCGATGAGATGTTTACGGCATGGACGGCGACGGGATTCCGGCCGTTTCAGTCATGGCCCCATCGGGCTGAGGGGACGCTTATACGTCATGCCCGGCGGCCGTAAACTGGCTTTTCGGCATAATTAATGCAAAAGACATTGTGTGTTTGCGTTGAGTATGACGTATTGACAATGTCGATGATAATAATAAAAATGATTATCATTTGCAAATTCAAGTGAAAAGGAGAGGGGCGTGGACAATGGCCCGATCACTTTTCAGTCGCAATTGCAGAGCTTGTACCTGGATCACCACGGCTGGCTGTGCGGTTTGCTGCAGCGCAAGTTGGGCAATCCAAACGATGCGACGGATCTGGCTCACGACATTTACCTGCACCTCATTCAGAAAGGGCGGATTCCGCCGGCGGATGAATCCCGTTGCCACTTGGCGCAGATCGCCAAAGGCAAGGTGATTGATTTGCTGCGCCGCCGCCGCTTGGAGGCCAGCTATCTGGAAAGCCAGGCCCAGCAGCCGGAGCCGCGCACGCAGTCGGAAGAGGCGCGCGCGCTGGTGAAGGAGGAGATCAAGGGGGTGGACCTGGCGCTGATGGGCAAGTCGTTCAAGGTGCGCCAAGCGCTGCTGCTGTCCCGGCTCAACGGCATGAGCTACGGCGATATCGCCGCGGAGCTTCAGGTGTCGGTGTCTTCGGTGGAGAAGTACGTTGCGCTGGGCCTGCAAGCCTGCCGGCGCAGCGTGGAGGCCGGCCTGGGGCCGGACGCGTGCAAGCAACAACCATTAATCCGTGTTGTAGAGGAGTTGTCATGAGTGTTGAGGAAGAGGTTTTGGGAGAGGCCGCCGCCGGGCCTATCGCCCGCGTGTTGGCGCCGATACGCGGCCGGCTGATCGCCGCCGGCCTGCTGGCGGGGCTGGGCGCCATGCTGAGCCTGGCGCCGCTGGCCGGCGTCGCCCATATCGCGCAGCTGGCGCTGGGCCAGGGCGCGGCCGCGCTGGGCGGCGATGACTTGTGGCGGGTGGTGGGCCTGAGCCTGCTCTGCCTGTTTGCCGGCATGACGCTGATCCTGGCCGGCGATGTGGTGGCCCACCTGGCGGACAACCGCATCACCGGCCTGCTGCGCCTGGCCATTACCCGCCGGCTGGCCAAGGTGCCGCTGGGCTGGTTCACCAGCCGCGCCTCGGGCGAGGTCAAGCAGGCGATGCACGACGATATCGGCATCCTGCACAGCCTGACCGCCCATTTCTACACCACGCTGGGGCGCAGCGTGGGCGCGGTGCTGGCGTCCATCGTCTACATGTTTGCGATGGATTGGCGCATGGCCATCGCCTCGCTGCTGCCCTTCCCGTTGTTCTTCCTGTTTTTCGCACGGGCGCACAAGGCCAGCGCGGCCAATATGGAGAGCTTTGGCGCGGGCATGGCGCGTATCAACAACGCGGTGGTGGAGTTCGTCAACGGCATTCCGGTGGTGAAGGCCTTTGGCGCGCAGCACAAGGCGCACGGCAGCTACCGCGCGGCGATAGATGCCTTCGCCAGCGCTTTCACGGATTTCACCCGGCCGTTGGTCAGCGCAATGGCCAACGCCAACGCCATCATCGCGCCGGTGTCGGTGCTGGGCGTGGTGCTGGCTTTTGGCGCGCTGATGGTGGGCCTGGGCTGGATCGCCCCGGTGGACGTCTTGCCCTTCGCCCTGGTGGCGCCGGGGCTGAGCTCGCCGCTCTTGATGCTGAGCTACATCACCCATGACCTTAACCACGCCACCGGCGCGGCCCAGCGCGTGCACGCGCTGCTGCAGACCCCAGTGCTGGAAACCGCCGCCGGCACGGCGCGGCCGGCCGACGCCGAAATCCGCGTGGAAGGGCTGAGTTACGCTTATTCCGAGCAAGAGCCGGTGTTGTCCGGCATCGATTTCACGCTGGCGCCCGGCACGGTGACGGCCATCGTCGGCCCCTCCGGCGCCGGCAAGTCCACGCTGGCGCGGCTGCTGCTGCGCTTCTTCGACCCCAGCGCCGGGCGCATCACTCTGGGCGGCGTGGATTTGCGGCAGTTGGACAGCGCGGAGTTGTACCGGCGCATCGGCTTCGTCCTGCAGGACGTGCGCCTGATCCACGCCAGCGTGCGCGACAACATCGCGCTGGGCCGGCCCTCGGCCAGCCAGGCGGAGATCGAAGAGGCTGCGCGCACCGCCAATATCCACGAACGCATTCTCAGCCTGCCGCGTGGCTATGACTCGGTGATCGGCGAGGACGTGCAGTTCTCCGGCGGCGAGGCCCAGCGGCTGAGCATTGCCCGCGCGGTGTTGCTGGACCCGCCGGTGCTGGTGCTGGACGAGGCGACGGCGGCGGCCGACGCGGAAAACGAGGTGAAGCTGCAGCAGGCGCTGTCCTCCTTCGCCCGCGGTCGCACCCTGGTGGTGATCGCCCACCGGCTGGATACGGTGATGCAGGCGGACCAGATCCTGGTGGTGGACAAGGGCCGGCTGATTGAGCGCGGCCGCCATCAAGAGCTGCTGGCGCAGGGCGGCTGCTACGCGCGGTTGTGGGCGCAGGGCCATTACGGCAAGACCGGGGAAGTAGAACAGGAAGGATGGGTGCCGCAATGTTGAAAACTTTTATTCGGCTGCTGGGGGACGATGCGGTCAAATTGCGCCGCTACGCGTGGCTGGCCTTGATTTACAGCCTGCTGTGCGGCGTGACCATTGTGCTGCTGGCGCCGGTGCTTAGCCATTTGCTGGCCGGCGAGGCGCGCGCGGCCGGCATGTGGCTGGCGGCGCAGGCGCTGGGCGTGGCGCTGTGCTGGGGCCTGCGGCGCAAGGTGGAAAAAGCCGGCATCGCTGTCGGCATCGCTGTGCTGCAAAGCGGGCGCCACCGGCTGGCCGAGCATGTGGGCAGCCTGCCGGTGGGTTGGTTCAGCGCGGGCAACACCGCCCGGCTCAACCACATCGCCACTCAGGGCATGATGGAAATGGCCCAGCTGCCGGCCCATGTGTTCACCCCGTTGTTTGTCGGCGTGGTGACGCCGGTGGTGGTGCTGGGCGCGCTGTTCGCCGTCAATCCGTTGATGGGCTGGGTGGGGCTGGCCAGCCTGCCTTGCCTGCTGCTGGTGTTTGGGCTGACCGCGCGGCTGAGCCAGCGCGCTGACCAGGCTTACCAGCAAAGCACGGCTCAGAGCAGCCAGCGCATGGTGGAGTTCGCGCAGGCCCAATCAGTGCTGCGAGCCTTTAACGGCGAAAGCGGCGGCACGCGCTTTCTGGAGCAGGCCATCGCCCAGCAGCAGCAATCCGGCCGGCATTTGATCCGGTTGTCGGCGCTGTCCTCGGTGCTCAATGTGTGGGCGGTGCAGGCCAGCTTCGCCGCGCTGTTGCTGGTGGCCGCCTTGTGGCTGGGCGACCACGCCGGCCTGGGCCTGACCCCGGCCACGGTGATTCCGGCGCTGGTGGCGCTGATGCTGATGAGCCGCTTCATCGACCCGCTGCTGGATGTGACCGGCTACAGCGAGGTGCTGCGCGGCGCGCGCGGCCAGTTGCAGGCGGTGGCCAAGCTGTTTGAGGTGGCGCCCATGGCGGAACCGGCCCGTTCCGGCGCGCCGGCGGACGCCTCGGTGGAACTGAACCGGGTGAGCTTCCGCTACGGGCCGGAGCAGGCGCCGGTGCTGAACGGGCTCAACCTGCGCATAGCGCCGGGCAGCATGACCGCGCTGGTGGGCGCGTCCGGCTCCGGCAAAACCACTTTGCTGCGCTTGATCGCCCGTTTCTTCGATGTGGACCAGGGCGAAGTGAAAGTGGGCGGCGTGGATGTCCGCGATCTGTCCAGCGAACGGCTGGCCGGCCAGATCAGCCAGATCTTCCAGGACGCCTATCTGTTCCAGGGTAGCATTGGCGACAACATCCGCATCGGCAAGCCGGACGCCAGCGACGCCGAAGTGTTGGCGGCGGCCCGGCAGGCCGGGGTGGAGGAAATCATCGAGCGGCTCCCGCAGGGCCTGGAAACCCCGGTGGGCGAGGGCGGCGCGCGCTTGTCCGGCGGCGAGCGCCAGCGCATCTCCATTGCGCGCGCGCTGATCAAGGACGCGCCCATCCTGCTGGTGGACGAAGCCACGGCGGCGCTGGACACCGAAAACCAGGCCGCCATCGCCCAGGCGCTGGCGCGGCTGCGCGGCAAACGCACTCTGATCGTCATCGCCCACCAGCTGTCCACGGTGGAGATGGCGGACCAGATTGTGGTGTTGGAGGATGGCAAGGTGCGCGAGCAAGGCAGCCATGCCGAGCTGAGCGCGCGCTCCGGTCTCTACGCTCACTTTCTGGAGCAGCGCAGAAGCGCCAAGGGCTGGCGCATCACCGCGGCGCCCGTCGCAGAGGCCGTGTCTTGAAACGACTTGCCTTGCCGCTGCTGCTCTTGGCTTGCAGCGGCCTGTCTTTGATGGTGGGGGCCAAGCAGATGGCCTGGACCGGGCCGCTGGCCCTGTCCGACGACAGTTGGCTGACCCTCACCGCCAGCCGGTTGCCGCGCTTGGCGGCGCTGCTGCTGGTGGGGGTGGGGCTGTCGGTGTGCGGGGTGATTTTGCAGCAGATCGTGCGCAACCGTTTTGTGGAGCCGGCCACCTCAGGCGGGCTGGACGCGGCCAAGCTGGGCATTCTGGTGGGGCTGAGCCTGGTCCCGGAGGCCGGCAACCTGGGACGGATGCTGTTTGCGCTGGCTTTCTGTTTTGCGTCCAGCCTGGTCTTCATCGCCATCATCCGCCGCATCCAGTTCAAGAACACCGTGCTGGTGCCGGTGATAGGGCTGATGTACGGCAGCGTGCTCAGCGCCGTGGCCGAGTTCTACGCCTACCGCCACAACATCCTGCAAAGCATGCAGGGCTGGCTGCTGGGCGATTTTTCCAAGATCGTCGAAGGCAATTACGAGATCGTCTACCTGATCCTGCCCATCGTCGCGCTGGCTTATTGCTACGCCCACCGCTTCACCGTGCTGGGCATGGGCGAGGAGATGGCCGCCAGCCTGGGCCTGAGCTACGCGGCCACCGCGGCGCTAGGCCTGGTGCTGGTGGCGGTGACGGTGGCCGCCACCGTTATCACCGTGGGTGCGATTCCCTTTGTCGGCTTGGTCATTCCCAATCTGGTGGCGCTGCGCTGGGGCGAGAACCTGCAGCGCACGCTGCCCATCGTCGCCGCCTGCGGCGCCTTGTTGATGTTGGTTTGCGACATCATGGGCCGCCTGCTGATCTACCCGTTTGAAGTGCCCATCGGCCTGACCGCGGGCAGCGTGGGCGGCGTCCTGTTCCTGATGATGATTCTATGGAAGCACAAATGAGGGACGCCCTGATCCGCCGCGGCGTCTGGGCGCTGGCGGCGGCGCTGGCGCTCGTGTTCCTGCTGCTGGGCTCCGGCCTGGATTTCGATTACGTGATTCCCAACCGGCTGATCCGCCTGGCGGCGATGGTGGTGGCCGGGGTCTGCATCGCCGTGTCCGCGCTCACCTTTCAGACGCTGACCGGCAACCGCATCCTCACCCCGGCCATCATGGGTTACGAGGCGATCTACCTGCTGCTGCAGTCCCTGCTGGTGATGGCGCTGGGCGCGCACAGCCTGGCGCTGCTGGGCCGCCACGGCAACGCGCTGCTGTCCATCGCGGTGATGCTGGCTTATTCCTGGGCGATACACCGCGCGCTGTTCCGCAAGGAGCGCAATGATCTCTATCTGCTGCTGCTGACCGGCCTGGTGCTGACCATGGTGCTGGGCACCTTTACCCAGTTCATCCAGCTCAAGACCAGCCCGGGCGAGTTCGCCATTCTGCAGGGCTTCAGCTATGCCTCCTTCAACCGGGTTCAGCCAGGGGCGCTGCTGTTCGCCGCGCTGCTGACCGCGGCCGCGGCCTGGCTGGTGAGCCGGCGGCTGGCGGTGCTGGACGTGCTGCTGCTGGGGCGCGAGCAGGCGATCTCCCTGGGCGTGGATTACCCCGGCAATGTGCGCATGCAGCTGGCGCTGATTGCGGTGCTGGCGGCGGTGTCCACCAGCCTGGTGGGGCCCACCGCCTTCATGGGCGTCTTCGTGGCCAACATCACTTACGCGCTGGCGCGGACTTTCCGGCACCGGGTCACGCTGCCCATGGCCTGCGCCATCGCCATCGCCATTTTTATTGCTGCCCAACTGCTGGTGGAGCAGCTGTTCAATTACAAAACCACCGTCAGTATCCTGGTCAACCTGGTGTGCGGCGCCTATTTCCTGGCGCTGATGGTGCGTAGCAGAGGACATGCATGATCACGCTTGAGCGCGTCTACAAGGCCTATGGCGACAAACAGGTGCTGCGCGACGTCAATCTCAGTTTTCCCTCCCGGCAAGTCACCTCGCTGATCGGCCCCAACGGGGCCGGCAAGAGCACGCTGCTGATGTCCATCGCCCGGCTGTTGAAGCCCAGCGCCGGACGCATCCTGATGGACGGGGAGGAGATAGAGCGGATCCCGCTGCGCAGTTACGCCAAGCGCGTGGCCACGCTGCGTCAGCACCCCAATATCGGCCTGCGCCTGACGGTGGAGGAGCTGGTGGGCTTCGGCCGCTTTCCCTACAGCCAGGGCCTGCTGAGCCGGGACGACCGCCGCGCGGTGGACGAGGCGCTGGCCTTCCTGGAGCTGGAACCGCTGCGCGTCCGTTATCTGGACGAGCTTAGCGGCGGCCAGCGGCAGATGGCTTTTTTGGCTATGTGCATCGCCCAGCAGTCCGATTATCTGCTGCTGGACGAGCCGCTCAACAACCTGGACATGAAGCACGCGGTGCACATCATGCAGGCCATACGCCGGCTGAGCGAGGAACAAGGCCGCACCGTGATCCTGGTGGTGCACGACATTAACTTCGCGGCCAATTACTCGGACCACATTGTCGCCATGAAGGCGGGCGCGGTGCACGGCAGCGGCCCGGTGGCGGAGGTGGTCACCCAGGCGCGGCTGCGCGACCTCTACGGCCTGGCCGTGGACATCCTGCCCAGCGAGCGCGGCTTCGTCTGTAATTACTTCAACCCTACCCCCACTGGAGAACCCGTATGAGCAACGATAAGAAGCCGCGCGCGCGCGCGGCCCTGCTGGCGCTGGCCGTGGCCGGCGGCCTGCTGGGCTGCGACGCCCGTCAGGCGACATCCGAAACCGCCGCCGCGCCGACGGCCCAGGCCGCTTACGCCCCGGTCACCGTCAAGCACGAACTGGGCACCACGCAGATCAACAAGCGGCCGGAGCGGGTGGTGGCCTTCGACATGAGCGAGCTGGACGCGCTGGATCAGCTGGGCGCGCCGGTGGCGGGCATCTCCAAAGATTACGTGGCAGGCTTCCTGAAGAAGTACGAGCAGGACCCCAAGGTGATGGACGTGGGCACCACCATCCAGCCCAATCTGGAGCGGCTGCACGCCCTCAAGCCGGACCTGATCCTGATCTCCCCGCTGCAGGCGCAAAGCTACCCGGAGCTGAGCCGCATCGCGCCGACGCTGCATTACGACATCGACCTCAACAACCGCCCCGGCCATACCCTGGACACGGCCAAGGAGCATTTGCTGACCCTGGGTCGGATTTTGGGCAAGGAGGCGCTGGCGCGCGAGAAAGCCGGCGAGATCGACGCCAAGATCAAGCAGGTGCGCGAGGTGACCGCCGGCCGTCCGGAAAAGGCCTTGATCGTGCTGCACAACAACGGGGCGTTTACCTCCTACGGCGTGCGTTCGCGCTATGGTTACATCTTCGACACCCTGGGGGTGAAGCCGGCCAGCAACGAAACCAGCAGCGGCCTGCACGGCCAGCCCATCTCCAATGAATTCATCCAGCAGGCGGACCCGGACATCCTTTACGTGATAGACCGCACCGCGGTAATGGAGCGGCGTCCGGCCTTGAATCTGAAAACCCTGGACAACCCGCTGCTGCGGCAGACCAAGGCCTGGCGCAAGGGCAAGGTGATCTTTGCCGACGCCGAAACCTGGTATCTGTGCACGGCCAGCCTGAGCTGCCTGAACCGGATTGGGGATGAGGTGATCAAGGGTTACCGCAGTTAAGACCCGCTAACAAAACCCCTGATCCTGCGTTGCGCCTCCTTGTCGTACGACTTGTACTGTAGCTTCGCAGAAACTTCGTTTTCTGCGTCGGCGCGCCTTGGCTCAGGTACGCTGCGCGGTTTTGTTAGCGGCTCTAAACCGGACGCGGCGCGGATGACTTGACGACGTGCTATCAAAAATGATTTTCATTTCTATTTGAGGGTTTCTCACTTTGCTTCGGAATACATAGTGAAGTGAAACAATCTCCTCACGTAGAAAGGAACTTGGATGTTGAGTCAGAAACGGTCGGCCTCCCCCATATCAACTACACGCCGACTCGCGCCGCAATCCGCCTTCCCGCTGAATAAACTTCTCTCCGCCACCCGCCTGGCCCTGTTGGTGGGCGTTGGCGGCATGGCCGTGGTGCCGGCGGCGCTGGCCCAAGGCACGGACGCCGCGCCGGCCAAGGCCCAGGCCGGCAACAGCGCGCCGGAACGGCTGGAGCCAGTGGTGGTGCAAGGCCGTCGCGTCTACGCCGGCGGCCAATTGGCCACCGATAGCCGAGTGGGCGTACTGGGCAATCTGGACGTGATGGACACACCGTTCAGCACCATCAGCTACACCGAGGACTATGTCGAAAACCAGCAAGCGCGGGATATTGGCACATTGATCGGCGCCGCAGACGCCTCGGTCTATGTGGCTAGCAAACGATCCGTCAAAGAAACATTCAATATCCGCGGCTTTCCCACCTCCGCCAACGATATGACCTTCAACGGCTTGATCGGCATGGCGCCGAACCAACGCAGCTCCACTGAAATGGCGGCGCGGGTGGAAGTGCTCAAGGGGCCGTCCACCCTGCTCAACGGCATGCCGCCGGACGGCAGCCTGGGCGGCAGCGTCAACATCGTGCCCAAGCGCGCGGGCAACACGCCGCTGACATCCATCACCGCGACTTATGAATCCGATAATATGCCCGGCATGCACGTGGATGTGGGCCGGCGCTTTGGCGACAAGCAGCAATGGGGCGTGCGCTTCAACGGCGTTTACCGCAACGGCGATACCGCGGTGGACAAGCAGAAGCAGGACATGGGCCTGGCCTCGCTGGGCCTGGACTGGCGCGGAGAGCGCGCCCGCGTTTCGCTGGACCTTTACAAGCAGCGGGAGAGGCTGGACGGCATCAACTACTTCGGCATCTTCTCCATCGCCCCCGGCGTGACCCAAGTGCCTACGCCCAAAACCGGCGATTATCAGCTGGCGCCGGATTGGGCCGCCAGCATTAACAACACCCAGATGGCCATGCTGCGTGGCGAATACGAACTGAGCGATGCGCTCACCCTGTTTGGCGCATGGGGACAGCGGGACGTGGATTTCGACGCCCAGATCACCAGAAATCAATTGCTGAACAATGCCGGGGACATCAACGTGAACGCCTTTCGCTTAATCAGCGATGGGACGCAGAAATCCGGCGAGGCCGGCGTGCGTGGTCATTTCGACACCGGCAAGATTCAACATAAATGGTCGCTGGTGGCCACGCGCTACACCTCGCAGTGGAACTACCAGGATGGCAGAGGGCCCTCCTTCACTACTAATTACTATGCGCCGTCCTTCGGACCCAAGCCGACGTTCCGGTATATGGGTAGGAGCGTTGAGGACAAGCTGGGCAGCATCGCCCTGGCGGACACCCTCTCCTTCATGGACGGCAAGGTGCAATGGACGGTGGGCACGCGGCGTCAGAATGTGCAGAGCAGCAACTACGACGCGGCCGGCGCGCAAACCTCCAACTATGACCAAAGCCGCTGGTCCCCGGCCACCGCCTTGCTGGTCAAGCTCTCGGACCAGCTCTCGGTTTACGGCAACTACATTCAGGGCCTGAACAAAGGCGAAACCGCGCCCACTGCGGCCAAGAACGCCGGCGAAAGCCTGCAGCCGTATCAGACCGAGCAGTACGAGCTGGGCGCCAAGCTGGATTGGGGCGGCATTACCCATAGCCTGAGCCTGTTCCAGATCGCCCGGCCCAGCGCTTACACCAGCCCGGACAGCAATGTCTTCGGCGTGTATGGCGAGCAGCGCAACCGAGGTTTGGAGTGGAGCTTCTGGGGCGAGGCCAGCCGCGGCCTGCGCCTGATGGGCGGCGCGTCTTACACCAAGGCCGAGCTGACCAAGGCGCTGGACCCGACGCAAGTGGGCAAGCAGGCCACGGGCGTGCCCAAGGTAATGGTCAAGTTGGGCGTGGAATACGATATCGCCGCTCTACCGGGCCTGACCGCCACCGGCAACGCCCAGTACGTGGGCGAGCGCTTTGTCCGCGACAACAACCAACTGTCCTTGCCTTCCTACACCCTGTTTGACCTGGGCGCGCGCTACACCACCAAAGTGGCGGCCAAGGAAATCACCCTGCGCGCGACGGTACAGAACGTCGCCAACCGAGCTTACTGGGCGGGGTCATGGAACGGCGGCGACGGCAGCGGCTTGTCCGGTGGCCTGGGCGCGCCGCGGACCTTGCTGCTGTCCGGCACTTTGTCGTTCTGAGGCCCTGCTTGCGATCCGCTGCGCGTCGCGGGATTTCGCTTGCGCGGTGGTTTCCGCCTTGGGCCGTCTTGGCTCGCGAGAGCGTGAGCCGGCGCTAAGCGCGCAGGGAAGCTAGTCAACGCCGCGGCTTCGGCCGCGGCGTTGTCGCGTCTGATGCCGGCTTACCAGCGCGCTCGCTTGAACAGGCTGAGCCGGTTGATGCGGAACAGACGCGCCGGGCGCTGCTTGCCGCCCAGGAATTCTTCGGTGGCCTCCAGTATGGCGGCCTCGTCCGCGTATTCGCCGGGCTTGGCGTCCGCCACCTTGATGCCCAGCCGCGAGCGGAAGGTGCCGCGGGACACGGTTTCGCCAAAGATCTGCTCGTAAGTGCGCTGAAGCTGGGTGAGGGTGAACAGCTCCGGCAGCAGCCAGCAGGGCAGGGTGGAGTAGCTGGCCTTGTTGCGTACCCGCTGTACCGCTTCCCGCACCTGCTCCGCGTGGTCGAAGGCCAGCTCCGGCAACTGGTCCACATCGTAAAAGTGGAACACGCCGTCGCCGGCGTCCCGCAGCTGCTGCAAGGGGATCAGCGCCACGTGGGCGATGGCCACCGACCAGCCGCGCGGATCGCGCCGCGGGCCGGCGAAGGTGCGCAGCTGTTCCAGGTAGCGGGGTTCCAGTCCGGTTTTGTCGCGCAACACGCGCATGGCGGTGGCTTCGCAGCTTTCGTCCTCGTCCACATGCACATAGCCGCCGGGCAGCGCCAGCTGGTGTTGGCAGGGGGCATGTTGGCGACGGTGCAGCGCCACTTGCAGGCCGGTGGCGCCCAGGGTGAGCAGGACGATGTCCACGCTGACGGCGGGCGCGGGGCGAGAGGTGCTCATATGCAGTCTCCGGTTTGGTTTTTCGATATTTTCCGCCATATAGTTGCAAAACTCAACTAAGTACATTTATACTGTGCACATGTTAGTTGAAATTATCAACTAAGTAAGCCAACACAGCGCAGGAGTCGGCATCATGTTCAAGGTTTTCGCGGTTTCGCAGCAGGGCGTCAGCCAGCAGCTGGCTTTTCAAAGCACGGTCTTTCCCGGTGGGGAGGTTCAGGTGTCGGTGGAACTGGACGCGTCGGCGGAAGCCTTGCGGCTGCATGCCCACCTGCCCGACGCGCAAGCGGTGATGACCTTGTTGATGCTGAGCGACGCGTTGCGCCGCGCTTATCCGGGCCGGCCGCTGGCGCTGCATCTGCCTTATGTGCCGTATGCGCGTCAGGACCGGGTAGCCAATCCCGGCGAGGCGTTGAGCGCCAAAGTGTTTTGTCAGTTGATCAACGCCCAAGGCTACAGCCGGGTGGTGATCCAGGATCCGCACAGCGATGTGGTGACCGCTTTGCTGGACCGGGTGGAAGTGGAGGACCCGTTGCCGGCGCTACGTCGGGTGCTGGAGCGGGTAGGCCCGGCGGCGCTGGTGGCGCCGGATGCCGGCGCGCGCAAGCGGGTGCTGAAGCTTGCGCGGGAGTTGGGCTGCGAGGCGGTGTTGGCGGACAAGGTGCGGGATACCCAAAACGGCCGCATCAGCGGCACCCAGGTGACCGGCCCCTTGCCGGCGCTGCAGCTATTGGTGGTGGACGATATCTGCGACGGCGGCCGCACCTTCACCGAGCTGGCCAAGGCGCTGCGCGAACGCCAGCGGGAACAGGGGCTGGACGCGCCGCTGCACCTGTACGTGACCCACGGCATTTTCAGCCATGGCCTGGAACCACTGCTGGCGCATTACCAGCAGGTGTTCAGCCGCAATAACTGGACGGCGGATATCCGCTGCCAGCTGGTTTGACTCACACAATAGATAGGGAATACATCATGAACGCCCCCATTCGCCCCCTGGCCCGTGAACTGAACCAACTGCAGCCGTTCAATCTGGCGGACTTCTATAAAACCGGGCATCCATCCATGTATCCGGCGGCCACCACCAAGCTGGTGGCCAATTTCACTCCACGCTCGGCCAAGTACGCGCCGGTGCTGCCGGAGCTGTTCGACAACAAGGTGGTGTGGTTCGGCCTGCAGGGCTTCATTCAGCAATACCTGATCGACTTGTTCGACCAGGAGTTCTTCCGTCAGCCGCGGGACAAGGCGGTGCGCAAATACCAGCGCCGCATGGACACGGCACTGGGTGCGGGCGCGGTGTCCGTCGGCCGATTGGAAGCGCTACACGCGCTGGGCTATTTGCCGCTGGAGATTCGCTCCCTGCCGGAAGGCGCGCGGGTGGATATCAAGGTGCCGCCGGTGACCTTCGGCAACACGCATCCGGACTTTCCCTGGGTGGCCACTTATTTTGAAACCCTGTTCAGCTGCGAATCCTGGAAGCCGTCCACCGTGGCCACCATCGCGTTTGAATTCCGTAAACTGCTGGACTATTTCGCTCGCCTTACCGGCAGTGCGCCGGAGTTCGTCAATTGGCAGGGGCATGACTTCTCCATGCGCGGCATGAGCGGGGTGCACGACGCCATGCGCTGCGGCGCCGGCCATCTGCTGTCCTTCACCGGCACCGACACCATTCCGGCGCTGGACTATCTGGAGGACTTTTACGACGCGGACGCAGAACGGGAACTGGTGGGCGGCTCCATCCCGGCGTCAGAACACAGCGTGATGGCGCTGCGCATCCTGTTGACGCTGCAGCGGCTACGCCGCGACCCGGCCCACGCCGGGCTGGGGGAGGGAGCGCTGCGCCGGCTGGCGGAGCGGGAAGTGGTGCGCGAGTTCGTTAGCAAGGATTATCCGCAGGGCATGGTGTCCATCGTCAGCGACACCTTTGATTTCTGGAACGTGGTCACGGTGATTGCCCGCGAGCTGAAGGACGACATCCTGGCGCGGCGGCCGGACGCGCTGGGCAACGCCAAGGTGGTGTTCCGCCCGGACTCCGGCGATCCGGTGAAAATCCTCACCGGCTACCGCGACGACGAGCTGATCCGTGTTGACGGCCTGCCGGTGCGGGACGCGGACGGCGCGTACACAGCGCTGAGCGGCGGCCTGCGGGTGACGGAGGCGGAGCGCAAGGGCGCGGTGGAATGCTTGTGGGAGATTTACGGCGGTACGGTCAGCGCCGCCGGCTACCGGCTGCTGGACAGCCATGTGGGCCTGATCTATGGCGACTCCATCACCCTGCCGCGCGCCCGTGCCATCCTGCGCCGGCTGGCGGCCAAGGGTTTCGCCTCCGGCAATGTGGTGTTCGGCATCGGCAGCTTTGTCTACGGCATGAACTCGCGGGACACCTTCGGTTATGCGTTGAAGGCGATTTACGCGGAAGTGGACGGCGAGGCGGTGGATATCTACAAGGACCCGGCAACCGACGACGGCACCAAAAAATCCGCCAAGGGCCTGCTGCGGGTGGAGCGTGAGGGTGATCATTACGTGCTGCATCAGCAACAGACGGCGGAGCAGGCGGAATGCGGCGAGTTGCGGCCGGTGTTCCGTGATGGCCAGCTGCTGGCGCGGCAATCGCTGGCGGAGATCAGGCAGCGGCTGATGGCCTCCTGGCAGTGTCCGGAGCCGGGCAGCATTCGTTGGAGCGTGGAGGACTGAAGCCGCCGCGTCGCGTTTCCAGGCCGGGCGGCATGCCCGGCCTTTTGCGTCGCCGTAGGCTTAATCAAAGCTCAACTCCACGGTGGCGGCGGCATTGACCTCGCCGGGCTGGATGGGGGCGCCGTTGACGGCGTAGCGCACCACCATGGGCAGCGCGTGCTGTTGCCTGGCCGCCAGGCTGGTGAACTCGGTGCCCAGTACATACGCACCGGTTTCGCCCTGGCGTTGCAGCTCCAGCCCAATGCCCTGGGCGTTGTTTCGCCCGCCGGCGATGCTCAGCAGCGTGCCGGCGGCGCCGGGCGCGTTGGCGTCACTCAGCTTGGCGCGGATGCTGGTGCCGGGCGCGCAGTTCAGATCGATGTTGAACTGCTTATCGCCGGCGCGGCCGGTGCCGGCGAAGTCGAGGGTGCTGACGTCGGGCAGGCGGACAGTCTGGCTGGCGTTGCGGAACGAGCAGCCGATCACCCTGATGGCGGGCTGATTGAAGGTGTAGCTGAACAACTCGGCGTCGATGGTTGGATTGCGTTTGTCATTCTTGTAGCGCATGAGGTAGCGCTGAGCCAGCAATACATTGGAGGTGATGTCGCCGGTTTTGATGAGCTGAATCGTATCCGTGATGGTGATCTGTCCGCTGAGTTTAATTCCGCGCAGATTGGTGCTGTCATTGTTCAAGGCTGTCGCGCTAAAGGTCTGCGATTTGTGGCTGTGGTCATTTCGATTGAGCCAGCGGATACCAATGCCCTGTGTGCCGCTGTGTCTGACATTGTCTCCCGGCGCCTTGCCGTGGTCGGTGTTGCTAGAGGCTTGATAAACGGCCCAACTGAGTTTCTTGTTCGCTTTTTGGGCGTTGCATTGGACCTTGGTTTGCATCGTCACCTCGGCGATGAGGTAGCCGGGCTTGGCATCGTAAGGAATGAGTAATGGGTCAGGAAAAGTGATGATTTGCGAGCTTGCAATGCAATCGGCATGGCTTGGGCGGCTGCAGCTTCCCAGCGTCAATAGCAAGACGAGGCAGGTCAGCAGCGGGCGGCGGGTAGGCGGAGTGTGCATCTGGGTATCCTTTCTTTGATTAAGCGCGGCGCGTAGAACCTATTTACGATCTTGCGAGCTAGAGCGAGACAAGGCGAAAACAGCTGAGAAAGCGGAATGTACGCGTGGTACATGAGCATTTCGAGGCGGTTTCCAACGCCGTATCGCCGACGCGCAGCAGATCGTAAACAGCTTCTTAGAGGCAGGGCAGCTCCAGCCGCTGGTAATGTCGCCCAGGCTTGGCGGGCGGCAGCTTATAGCGAGCGGTGCAGCCGCCGTCGCTCCATTTCACGGCCAGTAGGCCTTGCGGCTGCTGGAGCAAGAGCAGCGTCCGGCCTTGCGGGTCCGCGATGCCTAACGGCTGGCCGGTGACATCTTCTACGCTGGCGCCAAACGGCACCGCGCTGCCGTCGCGGCGACGCAGACTGAATTGAACGCGGCGTCCGCTGCGCGCCTTGAACACGGCCTTCACCACCGCGCCGCGGCGTGGCACCACTTGCTTGACGCTGTCTTCCAGTTCCAGCGCGGCGCCCAGCTTGCGGCTGTCCAGGCTCAGGCTGTTAGCGCGGTATGGCTGGGCGTCCGCGCGTACGGTGTAGCCGTTGCCGCTCAGGCCGGCGGCGCCGTCCACTTGCAGCAGGGCGAAGGTGTCGCCGACTGCGCGGCTGAGGTTGACGCCGCCGGCGTGGACGACGACGGCGCCGCTGGCGCCCAGGCTGGCGGATTGATGGTTGCGCGCTGTGCTGTAAGCGGCGCTCAGCTGCGCGACATCGCCCTGATGGACACCGCTGGCGCTCAGGCTGGCGCCGCCCTGGCTGTCGCGGCTCACGGAGACGGTGTAGCTGTCGGCCTCGCCCAACTGGCCGCTGAGGCTGGTGTGCAGCGCGTTGCGGCCAAGCTGGGCGCTGAGCTGCGGGGCGCGTCTCCCAGTGTCCAGCGGCAGGCTGAAGCCCAGCATGATCTGCTTGTCGCCTTGGCCGCGGCCGTCGCGGCTCCGGCTGAGGCTGAGGTGGTAGTGAAACTGTTTCCAGCGATGGCTGTAAGCCAGGTTGAGGCTGTGGCTGGCGCCGGGCCGGCCCCAATAGTTCTGGCGGCCGAGGCTGAGATAAAGGCTGCCGCGGCGGCCCTCCCGGCCCAGGGTTTGTTGGGCGCTGAGGTCTATCCGGGCGCGAGCGCGGTGTTGGTTGGCGCGCCGGGCCAGGTCCGCCGCGTGGTCGTTGAAGCTGCGGTAGCCGGCGGTGGAGTAGCGGTAAGCCGCCAGGGTGAACTGGGTCTGGGTGCTGGGCAGGGCCTTGTGGTACAGCAGACGCAGGCTTTGTCCCTGGCTGCGCGGGCCTTGGGCGCGGCTGAGGGATTGGCTTAGGTCCAGCGACAGCGCTCCCAGCGGCGTGTTGGCGCCCAAGCCCAGGTTGACTGCCTGGAAGCGCGGCGAAAGCTGGAAGCCGGCGGCCACCGTGCTGTCGTCGCTGAGGCCGTAAACCAGCGCGCCGGCGGCCAGCCCGGGGCGGGCCGCTTCGCCGCCCTGGTACTGGCCCAGCGCGGCGTGGTATTTCCAGCGGCCTCGGGCCTGCATCAGCGGCAGGCTGGAGAAGCTTTGATGGCTGACGCGGCGGCTGCCGTCGGCTTCGGTCACTGTGATTTCCAGTTCGCCGTTGGAGCCGGAAGGGGTGATGTCGGTGAATTCGAACGGGCCGGGAGGCACGTCGGCGCGGTGCAGCACATAGCCGTTCTGACGCACTTCCACTGTGGCCTGGCTCTGTGCCTGGCCGCGGACCACCGGTCGGTAGCCGCGCTCGCTGTCCGGCAGCATGGCCTCGTCCTGGCTCAGTTGCGCGCCACGAATGCGCACGCTGTCGAACAAAACGGCGTCGGTGTATTGCTCACCCAGCGTCAGTTGGCTGCGCAGGGCGGTGATGTCGCGTTGCAGCAGGGTGCGGTTGCTGCGTATCTCTGCGGCTTGGCCCGTATTCCAACTGAGGGTGGCGTCGTTGCGCAGCCGCCAGTCGCCCAGGTTGAGCCCGTTTTGCAGGCCGAGATAAAACTGACGGCTGGCGCGGCCGTCCTGGCCACGGCTGTATTGGCTGCTCAATTGATAATTGGCGTAAGCGGCGTTGACGCCGGCGTCCCATAGCGCCGGGTCGACATAGCCGTCGGCGCGGCGCAGTAGATGGGCCTGAGGCACGCTCAGCTCAAGTTGCAGCCGGGTGGAGTCGTAGCGTACTTGCGCATGCTCCAGGTGCCGGGGCAGATCCACGCAGACCTCGTCGCCGGCACGGGACGCGGGCAGTTTGACGCCCAGCTTGCGCAGCAGCGCGGCGTCCAGGCAGGGACGCACTTTGCCGTCCGGCTGCTGGCGGAACAGGATGTCGCGGCGGTCCGCCAGTTGATGGTTGAGCAGGATGTCCACGCGATAGCTGCCGGGCAGGACGTTGTTGCCCGCGTTCAGCACCGCTTTGAGATCCGCCGCTTGCCCGTCCAGTTTCAGAAAGCGGGTGTTGAAGGCAGGCGCGTCCGCCGCTTGCGTCTGCGCGCAGGCGAGCAGCCAGCAGGCGCAGGCCAGACGGCGTGCCGCGCCGCGAGCTGGGGGCGTAAGCGCTTGGGTTCTCATCGGGTTGCGGACCAGCGGCCGGATCAGGGTTCCAGCCGCTGCGGCTGGGCGGACGCCGAGCCTTGCAGCCGGGCTTCAAAAGCCTGGCTGGCGCCAAAGTCGTTGATGATCTGGTAGCGCAAGCGCGCATCGTTTGCGGTGTCGGCGGGCAGCGGCCATTGTCCGCCGGCGCCGGGTGCCAGCATTTGGGCGCGGCTGATTTCCTTGGATTTTCCGCCGGAGAGCAGGGTCAGGCCGGTCACGGTCACGTGGTAGCGGCTGGGGTTGTCCGCTTGCAGCCAGCTGTTGCCGCGCTCGCGCCGCAGCCGCCAACGCAGGCGTTCCGGCGCTTGCAGCGCGTGGCCGTCCAGGCCCGGCGGACGGTAGAACACCTTGACGCGCTGGCGCACCGCCAATTGCAGCACATTGCCTTTTCCGGCGGCCTGAGGGATTTCCTGCACATTGAGCCAGAAGGCGGTTTCCTGTTGATCGGACGCGCCGGAGCCGGCGTAGAGGATGCGCAGCAATTGCTCCTGCCCGGCCGGCAGCCGCGTCAGCGGCGGAGTGATGGCGAAGGGCAGTTCGGCCTTGTCGCCGTCCAGCGCTTCCAGCCAGGATTGCACCAGAATGTCCGCGCCGTGATTGCGCACTGTGACGGAGGCTTCCGGATGCGCGCCGTCGAAAATGATGCGGGTGCCGTTGAGGCTGATGCCGGCGCTGGCCTGGGACATGGCCAGCCAGGCCGCCAAGCCGGCGGCGTGCAGCAGGGTTTTCATGATGGGGGCCCTGAAAATAGACAACGGCGGGAAGCCCGCCGCTGTGGGTGGAAGAAACTAGGGCTTAGTCGTAGCTCAGTTCGAAGGGGAGGTCGGCTTGTACGTCGCCTGCGGTCATCGCGATAACTGCCGGGTCCTTAACGTAAGCGACATCAAACTTTATGGTTTCGCTTGTACTTGGAGTGGGCTTGTTCAGCAGTTGTCCAGACACAAGGTTGTAGCTTGTGTCAGTTCCCGTCTGATACAGCGCGATGCCAATGCCAGCCGCCGGTGAGCCGCTGGCGATGTTCTTCAGGATGTTGGTTTGGCCTGTGAGCGTGTTGGTGCTGTCTAGAGCCTTGAGGGACACGGTCAAATTCTTAGCGCCCGTGCAGGTAATGGTTATTGAGTGCGATTTGGGATGACTGGGTTTGCTCGCCAAGGCTTGCACCTTTTCCATGGAGATCTCGTCCAGAGTCACGTTGATATCGGGAATCTCCATCGCCGCACTGCCGTTTACCGAGCAACTGGGCGCAGTGACTTTGCCAGTGAACTTGATGGTGCCGGTTCGGGTGACGGCGGCGGCCTGAGACGTCAGCGGAAGCGCTGCGGCAAAGACGGCCGCCAGGGTGAGGAGGGCGTGCTTTTGTTTCATTGTGGTCTCCAGTGGTTGCGGCGCGCAGGTGCTTGGCCTGGGCCTTGGGTGGAGACGGCATGATAAAAACACATTTAATTCAGGTCTTTAGCGTGGTTTTGAACGCCTCTTACCTTTTCTTACCAAGCCATAACTTTCCTTGTTTTGACTTTATTAATGTCGGCAAACAAGGTTTAAGCCGCTTTAGTTGATTGATAAGAGTTTAAACCTGTCCTTTTGGCCAGTTTTGTGAAAATAGCAATTTTCTTGGATTGCCCGCTAAGTACCGGTTATCTAAAATATTTTGGCTCAAATTTTGTCATCTCCACCCCCATTACGCCTCACGGCCCCCATCCGCAGACCAGGTCGAAGCCCGTCGCCATGGGGGCTTTGCATAAGGCCGGTTTGGGGGTGTTTTGATTTTGGATAGTTCGAAGGACCGCCCCATGGACCTCAGCACCCTGCTCGCCAGCTTCGCCTCCGCCTTCAACCAAGACCAACGCCTGCTCACCCTCAGCCTGGGCGACGGCAGCGTGGCGGCCGAGCAATTGCTGCCCCTGAGCCTGGCCGGCGAGGAAGGCGTGTCCCGGCCCTACGCCTACCAACTGACCTGTCTGTCG
>NZ_JBRBAF010000019.1:0-68592 GCF_052805975.1 Chromobacterium sp. W521 | reverse complement strand
TGAGCTAAACGCCCTGAATCCTTTTCGCTGCTGCGTTTGCGTTTCAGCGAGGAGGCGAATTAAAACACAGGGTTTAAGCTTGCGCAAGTGGTCTGTCAGCAAATTTTTGCAAGTCACGGCAATTTCGAATAAAAGCTCCAAAATTTAATGTTTTTGTCAGACAGAAAGGTGACGCCGACTTTGCCGCTAAGGTATCATGCCGCCATTAGCTATTTATCGGATGATGTTAAGAATGAAGCCGACCTTTCTCGATTTTGAGCAGCCTATTGCCGAGCTCGAGAACAAAATAGAAGAACTTCGCTATGTCCAGGACGATTCGGTGCTGGATATCTCCGAGGAGATCGCGCGCTTGCAGAAGAAGAGCCAGGACTTGACCAAGACGCTCTACGCCAAGCTGACGCCGTCTCAAATCGCCATGGTGGCGCGCCATCCGCAGCGCCCTTACGCGCTCGACTATATAGAGAGTATTTTCACCGACTTCGAAGAGCTGCACGGCGACCGCGCGTTTGCCGATGATGCCGCCATCGTGGGCGGTCTGGCGCGTTTCAACGGCCAGTCGGTGATGGTGATCGGCCAGCAGAAGGGCCGGGACACCAAGGAAAAGATCCGCCGCAATTTCGGCATGCCTCACCCGGAAGGCTATCGAAAGGCCCTGCGCCTGATGAAGCTGGCCGAGAAGTTCGGCATCCCGGTAATCACCTTGGTGGACACTACCGGCGCGTGGCCCGGCATTGGCGCGGAAGAGCGCGGCCAATCCGAAGCCATTGGCCGCAACCTCTATGAAATGACCCGCTTGCGCGTGCCCGTCATCGTCACGGTGATAGGCGAGGGCGGTTCGGGCGGCGCTTTGGCCATCGCGGTGGGCGATTGCGTCAACATGCTGCAATACGCTACTTATTCGGTGATTTCGCCTGAAGGCTGCGCTTCCATCTTGTGGAAGACCGCCGAACGCGCGTCCGACGCCGCGGAGGCTCTGGGTATTACCGCGCCGCGCTTGAAGACCTTGGGTCTGATCGACCGCGTGGTCAACGAGCCCGTGGGCGGCGCGCATCGCGATCACGCTCAAATGATGGCGACGCTGAAGCGAGTGCTGCAGGAAGAGTTGAAAGACTTGACCAGCAAGCCGATCGACGAGTTGCTGAAAACCCGTTTCGACAGATTGATGAGTTATGGCCGCTTCAAGGAAGCCGCAGCCTGACCCGCTCGAATCACTGTTAAGCCATTGGCCGGACGAATTGTCCGGCCAATGTGCTTTTGAGGTGGGCTTGAGCGGAGGCCTGGATTCGGTGGCGCTGCTGGCCTTGCTCTGCCGCGCGCGCGCGCGCCGTCCCGAGTTGGAGATCCGCGCGGTGCACGTGCACCATGGTTTGAGTCCAAACGCCGACGCCTGGGCCGAACATTGCCGCGTCTTGTGCGCGACATTGGACGCGCCTTTGCGGGTGGAGCGGATGAGCGTGGTCTTGAGCGGCGGCGATAGCCTGGAGGCGGTGGCCCGCGAGGCGCGCTATCAAGCGTACCGGCGCTCCGCCGCCGGCGTGGTGGTCTTGGCGCATCATCTGGACGACCAGGCGGAAACCGTGCTGCTGCAATTGCTGCGCGGCGGCGGCGCGCGCGCCTTGGCGGCGATGCCGGCCTTGCGCAAGCTGGAAGCGGAGGGCCCCTGGTTGTGGCGGCCCTTGCTGGGCTTGCGCAGGCGGCAGCTGGAGGACTTTGTCCGGGCTCAGGGCTTGAGCTGGGTTGAGGACGAAAGCAATCTGGACGAGCGCTGGCGGCGTAATTTTCTACGCCAGCGTTTGCTGCCGCAACTGGAGGCGGCGGTTCCGGATTATCGTCGTCATCTGACGCGCTCGGCCGGCTTGCTGTCGGACGCCGCCGCGGTGTTGGACGAGGTGGCGGCGCAGGATCTGGCCGTTTGTCGCAATGACGGTGGTCTGGATTTGATCCGCTGGCGCGCTTTGTCCGCGGCTAGGCAGCGCCAGACGCTGCTGGCCTGGTTGCGCGGTTTGGGTTGGCCGGCCCCGGAGCCGGATGCGCTGGCGGAGTTTCAGCGTCAGGCGCTGGAGGCCGGCGCCGGCAGTTGTCCGCGGCTGAGTCTGGCGCGGGGCTTGCTGTACCGTTACCGCGATGGCCTGTTCGCCTTGTCGGCGCTGCCGGCTCCGGGAGCCGTGGCGCTTGGACCGGTGGACCCGACGACAGAGCGCGTGTCGGCGGAGTGGGGCGGGGCGCTGAGTTGGGATTGGCGGCCGCGCGGCCTGTCGGCGGACACGCTGGCGCGAGGCTTGATTCTGCGGCCGCGCGAGGGCGGAGAGCGCTTGATGTCGGGGGTTGGGCGCAAGCCTGTGAAGAGCTTTCTGCAGGAGGCCGGCATTGCGCCGCCCTTGCGCGAGCGCTGGCCGCTGCTGTGCGACGCCGCCGGGCATCTGCTGGCGCTGCCCGGCGTGGCGGTGGATTCTGAATTAGCCACCGAGCCGGGCTGGTGGCCGCAGTGGCGGCTGCTGCCCACGGCCCCGCGCTGATGCGAAAAACGCCCGCCAATTCGGCGGGCGTTTTGCATTTGCAATGTCATGTCCCGCGACGCGGGCCAGACTTTGAACAGGTTTTTAGGCGGCGCTCAGCGGCAGGCTGACGATGCCCTCATCGTCCAGCCGCAGATAGCCGCCCTGATCGCCATGCCAATCCTGGATCACCCAGCGCTCGGACTCTCCATGCCGGTGAGTTGCAGGGCGGTGGGTGTGGCCGTGGATCAGCGTTGGCCAGTCGTGCTCGGCCAGCAGCGCTTCGACGGCGTCGGCGGCGACGTCCGAAATCTCAGTCAGCCCGTTTTGCCGTTTGGCCATTTCGCTTTGCTGACGCGCTTGGCGAGCGATCGCGTGGCGCTCGGCCAGCGGCCGAGCCAGCATCGCCTGCTGCCACTGAGGGTTGCGGCTGACGGCCCGAAATTGCTGGTAGGCGGTGTCGCCGGTGCACAGCGCGTCGCCGTGGCTGAGCAGGCAGCGACGGCCATGGGCTTCAATCAAGGTGGGATCGTTCAGCAGCCGCGCGCCGCTGCGTTGACAGAAGCCCTCGCCCAGCAGGAAATCGCGGTTGCCATGCATCACATACAGCGGCGTGATGGCGGCGAAGGCGCGCATCGCGGCCAGCGGCGTTTCCAGAAACGGCGAATCGTCGTCGTCGCCCACCCAGTATTCGAACAGATCGCCCAGGATGTAGAGCGCGTCGATCCGGCCTTGCCAGGCTTGCAGCGTGTCCAGAAACAAGCGGTTCAGCGCCGGAGTGTCGTCCGCCAGGTGCAGGTCGGAAATGAAGTGAATGGCCATGTCGCGTGCGGATGAGTTGAAGCCCGGCCGTGCGGCCGGGCTGGGAGCGCCGCGCGTTGCGCGGCGTCTGCGAATCAAATGATTTCGGCTTTCTCGATCACCACGGCTTCGGCCGGCACGTCCTGATGCGGGCCGCTGCGACCGGTGCGCACAGCCTTGATGCTGTCCACCACGTCCTGGCCTTCCACAACCTGGCCAAACACGGCGTAGCCCCAGCCTTGGGCGCTTTCCGATTTGAAATCCAGGAAGTCGTTGTCGGACACGTTAATGAAGAACTGGGCGGATGCCGAGTGCGGGTCCATGGTGCGGGCCATGGCCACGGTGTAGGTCTTGTTGGACAGGCCGTTGTTGGCCTCGTTTTCGATCGGCGCGTTGGTCGGCTTTTGCGACATGTCGGCGGTGAAGCCGCCGCCCTGAATCATGAAGCCGTTGATCACGCGGTGGAAGATGGTGCCGTCGTAATGGCCGCTCTTTACGTATTCTTCAAAGTTGGCGGCGGTTTTCGGGGCTTTGTCGGCGAACAGTTCCAGTACGATGGCGCCGAAGTTGGTGGTCAGTTTGATCATGGTGTTTCCTTGATGACGGGCAGGCCGGTTAGCGGCCTGCCGGTATGAAAGAGGTTGCGGAAAAGCTTAAGGCTTGATGGTGACTTTCTGAATCACAATAGGCTCGAACGGCACGTCGCTCATGCCGTTCATGCTGCCGGTGCGGGTCTTGGCGATGCGGTTGACCACGTCCATGCCGCGGGTCACCTTGCCGAACACGGCATAGCCGGCGCCTTGGGGCGTCGGGGATTTGTAGTCGAGAAAGTCGTTGTTGGCCACGTTGATGAAGAACTGGGCGGTGGCGGAATTCGGGTCCGCGGTGCGGGCCATGGCGATGGTGCCAATGCCGTTCTTCAGGCCGTTGTTGGCCTCGTTGGCGATGGCGGCGCGGGTGGGTTTTTGATTCAGCTTGGTGTCGAAGCCGCCGCCCTGGATCATGAAGCCGTCAATCACGCGGTGGAACACGGTGCCGTTGTAGTGGCCTGCCTTGGCGTAGGCGACGAAGTTTTCCACGGTCTTGGGCGCTTTGGCCGAGTCCAGCGCAATCTCGATATTGCCCTTGTTTGTGATCATTTCCACTGTCGGCGAGGCCAGGGCCACGGCGGGCAGCGCGCTCAACGCCAGCATGCTCAGCATTCGTTTCATGGTTGCTTTATTCAACAGGGTTATGAGGAGCCGCCAATATTAGCACAGCCTTTTGATTCAGCGCATGGCGTGGTCTGCTTATGCTTTTTGCGTGTTGTGGTCTTCTTGTTTTTTTAAAAAATAGTATTTAGACTCCACTCCCTAAAAATTGTGTGATCGCTATCTATTTAAATAGCATAACTTCCGCGCGCAAGCGCGGTTTCCATAACAAAGGCGGCAGCCGCCGCCGGGGTAGATATAAAAAAATGAAAGCATTCGCACCTTCCTCCGTTCGCATTATTCCCGCGCTGGTGGCCGGCCTTCTGGCGGCCGCGCCGCTGGCTCACGCAGCCGGTTTCCAATTGTCCGAGCAGAGCGTGACAGGCTTGGGCCGCGCCCACGCCGGCGCCGGCATGGTGGGCGACGACTTGTCCGCCGTATTCTACAACCCGGCCGGCATGACCCTGCTTGAAGGCACCCAGGTGCAGGGCGGTTTCACTTACGCCGAAATCGACGCGCCGTTTGAAGGCAAGGGCGGCTTCCCGGCCGCGCGCCAAGGCAGCGACAACGGCCGCGCCAAGGCCGAGGTGATCCCCAACGCCTATCTGGTGCATCAGTTGAACGACCGCGCCCGCCTGGGCCTGGGCATCACCGTGCCCTTCGGTCTTGGCGCCAGCTATGGCGATAACTGGGTGGGCCGCAACCACGGCATTTCCAGTTCCATCATGACCGTGGACTTCAACCCGTCCTTTGCTTACAAACTGGACGACAAGTGGAGCTTCGGCGCCGGCGTGTCGGCTCAATACGCCAAGGCCGATCTGAAGCAGGGCGCGTTTTTCCAGGGCGCCACCGGCGAGATCGACGCCGACAGCTGGGCCTACGGTTACAACCTGGGCTTGATGTACGCGTTCAATCAAGACAACCGCGTTGGTCTGTCCTATCGCTCCAAGTTGAACCACAAGGCGCGCGGCGATTACAAGGCCAGCGGCTTCAACCAAGCCTCGCTGCCGGGTACTTCGATCCCGTTGCCGCAAAAGTTCCACATTGACGGCACCTACGCAGGCGGTGCCGACGTCACCACGCCGGAATCGCTGCTGCTGTCCGGCTTTAGCCGTCTGAACAGCAAATGGGCCTTGAGCGCCACCGCGCGCTGGACCAACTGGAGCCGCTTCGACCAGCTGGTGATCAAGGGCAACCCGATAGCTGAGACCGTCATCAACAATCACTGGAAAGCCAGCTGGCTGTTCTCGGTGGGTGCCGATTACAACTTCAACGAGCAACTGACGCTGCGCAGCGGCGTGGGTTATGAAACCAGCCCGGTGCGCGACGCCAGCTACCGCAACCCGCTGATTCCGGACACCGACCGCGTCTGGCTGAGCCTGGGCGCCAGCTATAAGGCCAGCAAGCAACTGACCGTGGACGCCGGCTACACCTATCTGATGGGCGTGGGCGACCGCGACATCAACCATACCGCCGCGAGCCCGTTGGGCAATGGCGACACGCTGCAAGGCTCTTACAGCTCCATCCGCGGCCACCTGCTGGGCGTGCAGATGCAGTACAAGTTCTAATCCAAGAAAGCATGGCTTTCCCGCCGCCGCCGGCTTCGCCCGCGGCGGTTTTTTCATGCACGGGGGTGCGGTTTGCCCAACGGCAGGCTAGAGTAGGGCGCTGTGCTTCATGGAGCGTCTTTCCTCATGTCCGTTGCATCTTCCCCATGGCTGCGGCTGAGCCCGCTGGCTGGCTTGCTGCCCTATCTGCGTCCGTACCGGCTGCGCGCCTTGCTGGCCTTGCTGGCCCTGATCGTGGCCGCCGCCGCCACCTTGCTGCTGCCGGTGGCTTTTCGCTTCCTGATCGACCACGGCTTCAGCCAGCGCGCGGCGGCGGATATCAACCGCTATTTCCTCGGCCTGTTTGGCGTGGCGACGGTGTTGGCGCTGGCCACCGCGCTGCGCTTTTATTGCGTGTCCTGGCTGGGCGAGCGCGTCACCGCCGACATCCGTCGAGCGGTGTACCAACATGTGATCCGGGTTAGCCCGGAATACTTTGAAGTCACCCAGACCGGCGAAGTGCTGTCCCGGCTGACCACCGACACCACTCTGGTGCAGACGGTGATCGGCACCAGCCTGTCCATGGGCCTGCGCAACGCCTTGCTGATGTTGGGCGGCCTGGCCATGTTGATGGCCACCAGCCCCAGCCTGACCGCTTACATCCTGGTGACGCTCTTGCTGGTGGTCTTGCCCATCGTGGTCTTCGGGCGCAGGGTGCGGACCTTGTCCCGCTCTAGTCAGGACCGCATCGCGGATTCCAGCGCCATCGCCGGCGAAACCCTGAATGCGATTCCGACGGTGCAGGCTTTCAATCAGCAGGCGCGGGAAAGCCGGCGCTTCGGGGAATCGGTGGAAACTAGCTTCGACGCCGCGCTGGCGCGGATCCGCGCCCGCTCCTGGCTGACCGTGGCGGTGATTCTCCTGATCTTCGGCGCCATTGTTTTCGTTCTATGGCTGGGCGCGCACGCGGTGCTTGAGGGCACGATGAGCGCCGGCCAGCTGGGGCAATTCATCTTGTACGCGGTGGTCACCGCCGGCGCCATCGGCGCGCTGGCGGAAGTGTGGGGGGATGTGCAGCGGGCGGCCGGCGCCACCGAGCGGCTGATGGAACTGTTGTCCCTGCGTTCGCCGGTGACGGAGCCGGCCGCGCCGCGGGCTCTGCCGCCCGGGCCCGCCGGCCTGGAGCTGCGCGATGTCGATTTCGCCTACCCGTCCCGCCCTGGTCAGCCTTCGCTCAGCGGTATCCGGCTTAGCGTGCGCCCCGGCGAGCATGTGGCGCTGGTGGGCCCGTCCGGCGCGGGCAAGTCCACCTTGTTTCAGCTCTTGCTGCGGTTTTACGATCCTCAGCAGGGACAGGTATTGCTGGGGGGCGTGGATGTGCGCGAACTGTCGTTTGCCGATTTGCGCGGTCATGTGGGCGTGGTGTTGCAGGATTCGGTGATTTTCGGCGCCAGCGCCTTGGAGAACATCCGCTACGGCAAACCGGAGGCCAGCGATGAGGAAGTGCGGGCCGCCGCCCGCGCCGCCGCCGCGGACGGCTTCATCGAAAAGCTGCCGCAGGGCTACGATACCTATCTGGGCGAACGCGGCGTGCGTTTGTCCGGCGGCCAGCGCCAGCGCATCGCCATCGCCCGCGCCATTCTGAAGAATCCGCCTTTGTTGCTGCTGGACGAAGCCACCAGCGCCTTGGACGCTGAATCGGAACAATTGGTGCAACAGGCGCTGGAACGGGCCGCGCAAAATCGCACCACCCTGGTGATCGCTCACCGGCTGGCTACGGTCAAGCAGGCGGACCGCATCGTGGTGCTGGACCAGGGCCGCATCGTGGCGGAGGGCAACCATCAGAGCCTATTGGCGGGCTCGCCCTTGTACGCGCGGCTGGCGGCTTTGCAGTTCGCCGACGGCGGCGACGCTTGAGAGTCTGTTTGATGCCTGCCGCGTTTGATGGAAGACCGCACGGCGAGTACGGCTTAAGAGCCTATTCAAAGTCTGCTGCGCTTCGTGGAGCGTTGCACGGTGAGTACAAGCTCAAAATGCTCATGTACCCCTCGACCATTCCGCTTTCTCAACGGTTTTCGCCTTGTCTCGCTCTTGCTCGCAGGAGCGTAAACACGTTCTAAAACCGCTGATGCGCCCAGATGGCGGAAGGTGGCCGAGTTTGCGCTAGCGGGCATCGAGGCGGGCAGTGGTACACTGCCGGCCTCGCAACTGAATCAAAAGGATGGTTATTGTGTCTGCCCACACTCCGGAAGCCCAAACCGCCCTCAACCCTACGCCGCTGCTGGCGCAAATATTGGCTGCTCACGGCTTGCCTTGCCAGGAAGCTAAGGGCTGGTTGCTGCCGCACGGCCAGTTGCCGGCTATCGGCGCTCATTGGACGCCGGGGGAGAACAATGGCCGGCTGGATGTCCATGTGCTGTTGGACAACGATATCCGCATGATGGAAAGCTTCGCGGGTCTGGGCGCTGGACAGGAAGGGCTGAACGACGCTCTGGAAAACTTCAGCGCCAACGTGCTGCATGTGCTGTTGGCCGGCCTATGGGGCATTGCCGACGAGGCCCAGGTCACCGAACGACGCTGGGAAATCGCCGGCCGAGAATATATGGCCTACATTGGCAACTTCGGTCTGCGCGGCGCCGCCGAGCGGCTGGAGCAGTCTTTGTTCGAGGCGCTGTTCCGCCAGGCAACCACCGCGCTGCGCGCGGAAACGCTGGGGGGCGACGCGCATTGGTCCCGGCTGTTCTTCTGCAATCTGAACGGCGAGTTCGTCTCCGAGGCGCTGTTGGACAATCAGCGCTGGGAAGCGGGCCTGAGTCTATTGGACGCGCTGCCGTGGCCGGCGGCCCAGGGCTATTACAGTTTGCGCCACTTTATGCTGCTGCGCGCGGTGTGAGGCGGTTGCGGAGTGTAGATCTTGAACACGTTCTCAGGCGCGGTAGCCATCCGGGTCTATGCCGTGCTTGGCGAACTTGTTGTACAGCGTCTTGCGCGGAATGCCCAGCAGTTCGGCCGCCTGCATCACTTGGCCCTGGGTGCGCAGCAGCGCCTGTTCGATCAATTGTTTCTCGTAGGCGTCCACCCTCGCGTCCAGCGCGCTGGGCGCGTAGGCCGCCGGTTCGCCGCCGTCCGGCGCCACGCCCAGCACATAGCGTTCCGCCGCGTTGCGCAGCTCGCGCACATTGCCCGGCCACGTCTGCGCCTGCAGGCGTCCCAATAAGGCTGGCGGCGTGTCCGGCGCCGGCCGGTTGAAGCGCGCCGCCGCTTGTTCCACAAACCACTGGAACAGATCCGGAATGTCCTCGCGCCGCTCACGCAGCGGCGGCAGCCGTAGCGACACCACGTTGAGCCGGTAGTAAAGGTCTTCGCGGAAGCGCCGTTCCCGGCTAGCCAGGGCCAGATCGTCCTTGGTGGCGGCCACCACCCGGCAGTCCACCGGGATCAGGCTGTTGGAGCCCAGCCTTTCCACCACACGCTGTTGCAGCACCCGCAAGAGTTTGGCTTGCAGGGCCAGCGGCATGCCTTCGATTTCGTCGAGGAAGAGGGTGCCGCCGCTGGCGTACTCTATCTTGCCGATGCGGCGCTTGAGCGCGCCGGTGAAGGCCCCGGCCTCGTGGCCGAAAATCTCGCTCTCGAAAATGGATTCCGGCAGGCCGGCGCAGTTCAGCGGCACGAAATGACGCTCGCGGCGACGGCTCCAGGCGTGCAGCGCCTGCGCCACCATTTCTTTGCCGGTGCCGGTTTCGCCGTGAATCAGCACGTCGGCGTCGGTGTCGGCGATATTGGCCAGCGTTTCGCGCAGCGCCTGCATTGCCGGGCTGCGGCCTATCAACACCGGGCCGTTGCTGCGCGCCAGGCTGGCGCGCAGTTCTCGGTTTTCCAGCGTTAGCCGGCGTTTGTCCAGCGCGCGCTGCACTGTCTCGGTCAAGCGGCCCGGCGCATAGGGCTTCTCGATGAAGTCGTAGGCGCCGGCGCGGGTGGCCGACACCGCCATTGCGATGTCGCCGTGGCCGGTGACCAGGATGACCGGCAGTTCCCGGTCCAGGCCCAGCGCCTGCTCCATCAGTTCCAGGCCGCTGAGTCCCGGCAGGCGGACATCGCTGAGCAGCACCGCGCGCTCGTCCCGCCTTAGCGCGGCCAGCGCGCTTTCGGCATCGGCGAAGGATTGCACCGGCAGGCCGGCCAGCTCCAGCGATTGCAGCGTGGCCATGCGCACGGCCGGGTCGTCTTCAACATAAATCACGCCCACGGGGGCGCTGAGGGTGGGCGTCATGGCGTGGACTCGCAAGGCCAGTTGATGATGAAGCAGGCGCCGCCTTCCGGATGGTTGCCGGCTTCGATGCGTCCGCCGGACTGCTCGACGATCTCCTGCACGATGGCCAGCCCCAGTCCCAGGCCCTGGCCGCGCGGCTTGGTGCTGTAGAAAGGCTCGAACAGGTGAGGCAAATCGGCGTCGGCGATGCCGGGGCCGTGGTCGCGCAGACGGAATTCCAGCATGCCCGCTTTATGCAGCAGGCTGATCTCCAGCCGGCCTTGCGGTTGCGGCCGCATCGCGTCTATGGCGTTGCCCAGCAGATTGGTGAACACCTGTTCCAGGCCGATGGCGTCGCAGGCGATGTCCGGGCAGCGTGGAGGCAGGTCCAGCTCCAGCGCGACCCGGGCTTCGCGCAGCGCCGGCTGCAGCAGCGTCAGCGTGTCTTGCAGCGCGGAGAGCGGATTGGTCTGGCCCAGCGGGCCGCGGTGGCGGCGGGCAAAGGTTTTCAGATCCCGGGTGATGTGGGCGATGCGCTCCACGAGTTGGGAAATCTGACCCAGATTGTCGCTGGCGGCGTCAGGGCGGCCGCGTTGCAGCAGGGTCACCGCGTTGTCGGCGAAGGCGCGCAGCGCCGCCAGAGGCTGGTTGATCTCATGCGCCACCCCTGCCGCCATCTGGCCCAGCGCGGCCAGCTTGCTGGCTTCGGCCAGCTGGCCGCGGGTAATGCGCAGGCTGTTTTCGGTCTGGATGCGCTCGCGGATCTCCGCCGACAACTGAGTGTTGCTCAGCGCCAGGTCGCGGGTTCGCTCCGCCACCTTGCGCTCCAACTGGTCGTGCGCTTGTTGCAGGGCCTGTTGCGCCGCCAGTTGCTCGCGCAGCCGGCGCAGCCTCAGCCGCCAGTAGTGCCACAGCGTCAGCAGGCCCAGTCCGCTGGCCAGCAGCGTGCTCATGATGGCCAGCAGGGTGAGGTTGCGGCCGTGCATGTCCACCAGCAGGGTCAGTGTCCAGCCGGTTTGCGGCAAGGTCTGGCGGATTTGAAGGTAGCGGCCCGCCAGCAGTTTGCGTTCGCTGTCCGGCGCCAGCCAGGCCTGCTGACGCCAGCCTGTGTGGGGCTGCAGCAGCGCGAAGGGGTGCAGTTTGGCGCCCAGGTATTGGCGGGTGGCGTCAATCTGGCGACGGACTGTCGGCGGCAGCGGTTGCAAGGTGGCGAATTTCCAGTCCGGATTGGCGCTGAGAAAGGCCACGCCGTGCCGGTCGCTGACCAGCACCGGCTCGGCGCCCTTGCGCCAGGCTTCTTCCAGCGGCGCCAAGCTGACTTTGACCACCGCCACGCCCACGACGCGGCGGCCGGACAACACCGGCCAGGACAGGAAATAACCTGGCTCGCGGCTGGTGCTGCCTATGCCGTAAAAGCTGCCGGACTGGCCGGCCAGCGCTTGTTGGAAATAGGGGCGGAAGGCGTAGCTGTTGCCGACGAAGCTGTACGGCGACATCCAGTTGCTGGACGCCAGCGCGATGCCGTCCACGTTGACGATGAACAGCGCCGAGGTGCGCGACTGCCGGTTCACTTGCTCCAGATAGCGGTTCAGCGCCTCCACCCGCCGCGGGTTGCGCGGGTCCGCCAGCAGGTTGAGGATGTCCTGGTTCAGCGCCAGCACATAGGGCAGGTAGCGGTACTGCTCCAGCGTGGCGCCTAGATTGGCTGCGTGCATCTCCGCCCGATGCCGGCCCTCGCGCTCCGCTTCGGTCAACAGCATGCGGCTGGCCAAGACCCAACCGCCGCCCAGCGCCAAGGCCAGCAAGACGAGGGAAGGCAGGCTTTTCAGCAGGAAACGCAACGCGCGTGCGAGCATGGCGGCGGATCGGGAATCGGCGATGCCTCAGTCTACCGCAGCTTGCAGTTCCGCGGCTTCATGGCGTGAATGTTCCTCCATCACCAGCCGGGTCAGCTCCCGCTTCAGGTCGTTGAAACCCGGCGCGCTGGGGTCGCGCGGGCGCGGCAGCTCCACCCGCACGTCGCGCTTGATGGTGCCGGGGCGGTAGGTCATCACCACCACCCGGTCCGCCAGATAGATGGATTCCTCGATGCTGTGGGTGACGAAGATGATGGTCTTGCCGCTCTCCTGCCAGATGCGCAGCAACTCGTCCTGCAAGGAGCGCCGTGTCAGCGCGTCCAGCGCGCCGAAGGGTTCGTCCATCAGCATCACCGGCGAATCCAGCGCCAACACCCGCGCGATGGCCACCCGCTGGCGCATGCCGCCGGACAGGTCCTTGGGGAAACGGTGACGGAAATCGCGCAGGTGCAGCTTGTCCAGCAGCGGCTCCACGGCGGCGCGAATCTCGGCCGGACCGCGCTTCTGGATTTCCAGGCCAAAGCCGATGTTCTGTTCCACCGTCATCCACGGGAACAGCGCGTATTCCTGGAATACCATGCCGCGGTCCGGTCCCGGCGCGGCGACGCGTTGGCCGGCCACCAGGATCTCGCCGCCGCTGGGCGGCGCGAAGCCGGCGATGGCATTGAGCAAGGTGGATTTGCCGCAGCCGGAGGGGCCCAGCAGGCAGACGAACTCGCCGGGCTGGATGTCCAGCTGGATGTCCCGCAGGGCGATCACGTCGCCGCCCGGCGTCTTGAATACTTTTTGCACCTGTTGCACTTCGATCTGGGCGCTCATGCCTTCATCCTTCCATGCCGCGCAGCGCGGCGGTGTGTTTGGCGCCGCTAACAAAACCGAGCAGCGTACCTGGGCCAAGGCGCGCCGACGCAGGTCGTACCAGTGGTACGACAAGGAGGCGCAACGCAGGGTCAGGGGTGTTGTTAGCGGTTCTTATTGGTCGATGCCGCGATGCCACTTCAGCAAGCGGTTGTTCAAGCCCTGCATCAGCATGTCGATCAACAGCCCGAGAATGCCAATCGTGACCATGCCGGCGATGACCTTGTCGGTCCAGAAATACTCGCGGGCTTCCATGATGCGGTAGCCGACGCCGCTGTTCACGGCGATCATCTCCGCCACGATCACCACGATGAAGGCGGTGCCCATGCCCACGCGCGCGCCGGTGAAGATGAAGGGCGTGGCCGCAGGCAGGATCACCCGGCGGAACAGGGTTGCGCGGCTGGCGCCCAGGTTGCGCGCGGCGCGGATATAGATGCCGTCCACATTGCGCACGCCGGAGATGGTGTTCATCAGGATGGGGAAGAAAGCCCCGATAGTGATGAGGAACACCGCCGGCGGGTTGCCCAGGCCAAACCACAGGATGGAGAGCGGGGTCCAGGCGATGGGCGGAATCGGCCGCAGGAACTGGATCAAGGGATTGAACGCCCGGTACACCGGGTCGCTGACGCCCATGAACAGCCCCAGCAGCAAGCCCAGGCCGCCGCCCAGCGCGAAACCGAGCACCACACGCCACAGGCTGGCCGCCACGTCGTGGATCAGTTCGCCGGACAGCAGCCAGGACAAGTAGGCGCCGGACGAGGGGTCGTAGGCTTCCAGCGGCTGCCAGTAAGCCAGCCACTTCTGCAACACCGCCAGCGGCGAGGGCAGGATTTGCGGGTTGATCCAACCCAGGCTGGAACTGGCCTGCCAGATCAATACGATGGCGATGGGCACCGCCAGGCTGGACCAGGCTTGGCCCAGCCGGGAAAACACAGTCTGCTGCATGATTGCTCCCGCCGCCGTCAATTAACCTTGAGGTCCTGCTTGGCCTTGCTCAGCAAGTCCAGCTTCACCCAGTCCGCCGCTTTGGGCGGCTTGGACATCTTGCCGATGCCGTACTGCTGCATCATGTCGGTGGTGGTCTGGATGTGGGCCACGCTCAGATCGTAGCTGTACGGGGAGTTGGAAATGGCGTCCTGGAAGTCGTCGGCGCTGATCTGGTTCTTGAACATGTTCTCACGCACGTATTTTTCCGCCAGCTTGGGATTTTTGATGAAGGTGTTGGTGGCCTCCACGAAACATTTGATCAGGCGCTCCGCCACGCCGCGGCGTTCCTTGTACATCTTCTCCGTCATCACCAGGGTGCGAATGGGTTCGCCCAGCGGGGTGTCATAGGGCTTCAGCACTTCCACGCCGAAGCCCTTGTTGATGGCCTGGGACGATTGCGGTTCGGATTGGCTCATCGCGTCGATCTGCTTGCCCATCAAAGCCTGGTTCAGGTCGGCGAAAGGCATGTAAATCACCTGCACATCCTTGCCCGGCTTGTCGGACCAGCTGAGCTTGTACTTGGCCAGCTCCGCCGCCAGCAGCAACTCCTGCGCGCCGCCGCGCGCCACGCCTACCTTCTTGCCCTTCAGGTCCTTGACGCTCTTGATGCCGCTGTCTTTGGCCGCCACGATGCGCGCGCCGCCCTTGGCGAAGCCGGCCACCGCGAAGATAGGCGCGCCGCCGGCGCGGCCGGCCACCGCCGCGTCCGCCGCGCTGGCGGCGACGTCCACCTCGCCGGCCACGATGGCGGGCATGATGTCGATGCCTTTGGCGAACATGCGTTCTTCAATCTTCAGGTCGTATTTGGGCGCGATTTCCTTCATGTAGCTGATGGCGCCGTAATGGGCGAACTTGAGGTTGCCCAATCTCACCACGTCGGCGGCGAGGGCGGGCAGCGAGAGGCCGCCGCCCAGTGCGGCGAGACAGAGCCAGGTTCGGATGCGTTGCATGGTGTTTCTCCTTTGTGGATAGGGGCCGGGCGGAGCGCGGCGACCTTTTATTTATACGACGTTTGCATTTTTTGGCGCGGCGATGCGGTTCGCTGCTTTGTAGTGGTTCTTATTAGGCAAAGCGCGTGCCAGGATGTTTTTTGCTCAAGTTGTTGATTTTTATGGAGTGGGTTGGCGGGGCGTGGCCGGATTCGGCCTGTGCCGGCCTTGCTTGTGCCAAAACCGGCTCAGGGCTTGCCGGAGAAAACAATGCAGTTATTCAATATCTGTCGGCTGTTTTCTCATCGGCCGGCGCAATGTTTCCTCCCTAAGCTGGATGCGGTCGATGTAGCCGAAGATATCGATAGGAAAGATCAGCACCTGTTCGATCAGGGCGAAGAAACCGGCCCAGTAGCCCTGCTCAGGGCCTTCCGCGGAGAAGTCGACATCGCTGGCGATGCGCGCCAGCAGCGTGTGTTTCGGGACATCGGGATTGTCCTGCACGTATTGGATGAAGTGGCCGGCGTATTCGCGCCCCAGCAGATAGGCCTGGCGATAGTCGTCGGCTGGCGGCACTTGCCAGCAATGCACGCGCGGACTGCCAGGCATGCGCGCGGCGAACGGCAGCTCCTGATAGGGAACCGGCTGGAGGTTGGGACGGTAATGGCGACGGCTTGGGTATTTGACGGACATGCGTGCGCTCCTGTTGATTCGAGGCTGCCGGCGAGGCGGCAGGCTTATGGCAGGCGCATGGCAGGATTGGAGTTCCGGCGCCACGGACCGGCGGGTGCGAACACCCTCCCACCATGGCCTGCCCGTAGTTGGCATGACGGATGGTGCAAGGGCACGGACCGGGCGTTTGCGGCGCGGGGTCCGAGGCGGCGGGGCCAGACTCCAATCTGGGCGCAGCCGGTTGGGGCTGCGCGTTTGCGATTGTGCCTAGCGGGGATGAGGGGGTCAAGGCGACATCGGCCGCCAACGGCGCAAGGTCGCATCTCCCGGTCAGGTCCAGGCGGTGATCCGGCGCTCTAGGCGTAAAACCTCGATTGTCCTTGCCAGGCGCTGGCGACGAAGTCTTGCACATGGTCCAGGAACTTGTCGTGGCGGCCCAGGCGGCTGTCGTCGGCCTGGCGGTTTGCCGGCAGCAGGTAAAGCTGGCCGACGTGACGCACGGGCAGCAGGCCGTCCAACGCCGGCACTGGATCGCCCTGAACGCAGTAATGACGGATATGGGCAGAGGCCGCGCGCGCTTGCTCCAGATCGTTGCCGTGGCGCGTTAGCAGTTCGTTTTGCAGGCCGCGGCCGAACTGGGCGCTGCTGAAGCATTCCGCGTGGACCGGGCGCTGCGGAGTGGACAATTTCATCGCCGCATAGGCGGCCATGCCGCCGCCCAGCGAATGACCGCCGGTGCTGACGATATAGCCGGGTTCGCCGCTGCGCATCAGCGGCAGGCCGGCGGCCAGCGTTTGCAACTTGGCGGTGAGTTGGGCGGCTTGGGCGTAGCAAGCGGGGCGGCCGCCGAAAGCGGCGTTGTCGATATTGGCGCGCCATTGCCGCGCTACGCTGGCCAGATTTTTCAGGTTGCGTTGAGCCAAGCCGCCCACATCGCGGCCGCTGGTGGTGCCGCCGAACACCAGGCGGATTTCCCCCGCCGCCTTGTTGCGGAACACATAGGCCACCAAGCCGCTTTCCGGGTCCATCAAGCGCGCCTGCTGCGGTTGAAACTCCAGCTTGCCGCCCTTGGCCAGCAGACGCGCCAGTTCTGCGTCCGGGCTCCACTGGGTGGCGCGCAGGCTGTCCAGGTCCCGGCTGTAGGGGAAGTTGGCGAGCAGCGCGCTGTCCTTGAGCCTTTGACGGGCCGCTTCGGGGTTGAGGTTTTCCAGCGGCTGCTGCACGCAGAGGCCGTCCAGAGGATTGGCGCGCGGCGCGGCGCGCGAGGAGGCCGGGGCGTCCGCGCGGTTTTCTGTTTGTTTGAGCCGTGTCGACATCGCGTTTGGCGCGACACTGGAGCGGACGGGCTCGTCTATCGCCATCGATTGAGGCGCGGCGGCGCGGGAAGATTGAATGAGCATGGTGGGCGGACGCGGGTGAAGGTTGATCGCCGGATGCTAATGGGAGGCGGACGGCTTGCCTTGCAGATTTTACTCAGCCGGCGGTTACGATTCCGTGATAATGGCGGGTTCGGGACGAGTCCGCGGTGAGTGGAAAGGGGAAACGATGGATATGGAGACGGGGCGTTTATTGCTGCGCCAATGGAGGGACGAGGATCTGGCGCCCTTCGCCGCCATGGGGAGGGATCCGGAAGTGATGCGTTATTTCCCGGCGTTGTTGAGCGAGGAAGAGAGCGCGGACAGCATGGAGCGCCAGCGCGGGTTGATAGCGGAGCGGGGCTGGGGGCTATGGGCGCTGGAGGAGAAAGCGTCCGGCGACTTCGTCGGTTTCGTAGGGTTGGCGGTGCCGCGAGCGGAGTTGCCGTGCATGCCCTGCGTGGAGACGGGCTGGCGCCTGCGGCGAGCATCCTGGGGCCGGGGCTACGCCACCGAGGCGGCGCGCCGGGCGCTGGCTTTTGGTTTCGAGATCTTGGGGCTGGACGAAATCGTGTCCTTCACCGCCTTGCCCAATCTGCCGTCGCAAGGCGTGATGCGGAGGCTGGGCATGCGCGATAGCGGCCGGGACTTCGATCATCCCGCCTTGGAGGCCGGGCATCCGCTGCGGCGACACTGTCTGTATCTGTTGTCGGAAGCGGAGTGGCGCGCCGCGGCGCGCGAGGTTTGAGGTTGAGGGTGAAGCGATAGCCGCCGCGAGGCGGCTTTTTTATTGCCTTCGGCATGAGGTGAGGGCTGGCTTTATGCTTAATGAGCGATTTTTGCAATTCAATGGGGAACCTTGAGCTTAGGCTCTAATCTATTAGAATTTCATTGTTCTCTTATTTTTTGCGGACGGGTGGCAGCCCGGCCCGCGCCTGATGTTTCCGCCCCTGCAACAGCGTGGCTCGGATACGCGACACGCGTATTTTCGATACGGTTTTCACGGCCGTATCGCCGAGGCGCGGCAGCGCGTAAACCGGCTCTGAAAGAACGACATGTATCCCTCCTGTTTCTAACCCTCATTGGAGTCCGTGATGACCCAAACCTCAGTTCGGCGTTCGCGCTGGCTATGCGGCCTGGCAGCCGCCGGCTTGCTGCTGACGCCGCCGGCGATGGCCGAAACCTTCGTGCCCGACACCCTGTTGAAGTCGGTGCTGTACCACAAGACCAAGAACCATGGCCAAGCCGATCTCAGCGGCGACAAGATCGCCGGGGCGTTTCTGAAAACGCCGGGCTCGGTTTATTCCGAACTCAACCCCCTGCCGCCCATCATCAATTCCATAGAGTGGAATAACGCGCTCAGCGATTTCAATCGCTACCACCGCGTCAATCTGACGCTGGACGATTCGGTGAAACTGTTCGCCAGCGAGATGGGCCTGAACAAAGCCTTGCCGGGCACGGACGTGGACCTCAATCGTCGTCGCGCCGGCTACCGCCAGGACGAGGACAGGCTGGTGCTGGCCAATGCCTTCAAGGCCGGGGTGGACGGAGACATCTTCTACAAGAGCCTGGATGTGTTCGGCTACGCTTACAGCACCATCGCCGCCAAGTTCGCGGTGGCGGCGCAGTTGCTGCGCGACGCGACGCAGAAAGTGCCGGCTGCCAAACAATTGCAGAACGGCATTCGCAAGGAGGTGCTGGACCGCTACCTGAGCAGCGCCACCACCGGCGTGAACAGCCTGTCCGAATACGACAAGCATTACTTGATGAACTTGCTGCACAACGAGGTGCGGCGCACCCGCTTCAACTCCGCCGGTTTCAAAAGCGGTCAGTTTCAGCCCGCCGCCCAGTTCCGCGTGGCGCGGCTGGCGGCGGCCTACCAGGACCGCAAGGGCTATCTGTTCGACTTCCCCTGCGCCAAGGACGGCAAGAATCTCTACCCGGAGAGCAGCGGCAAGCTGTGCTACGCCAATATGACCGACCAGAAGCTGAGCGGCTGGTATCGCCAGCTTTATCAGCAGCAAATGAAGCCGCATCCGCCGTCCGAGCAGGAGAGCAGCGGCTTCCAACGCCTGGCCAAACTGCTGTTGCCGATTGCCCTGCTGATGGAAGGCATGGCGGCGGCGGAGTTTTTCTCCACCTTGGAAGCGTCCGAGTTGGGGGCCGAGGCGGCCTTGACCGAAGAAGAAGTGGCGGCGACCGAGTCCGGTTACCTCAGCCGCTTCTGCCGGATTTGAGCATGATGTTCGAACAATGCGAACAGGAATGAAGACATGACTATGCGTATATTCAAGCAAGCGCGCGCGGCGGCCTGGACGGTTCTGGCGTTGGCGCTGTCCCAGGCGGCGCTGGCCGGCGCGACGGTGGACATCAGCAAGGTGACTGACAAGAACAGCCTGGTGCCGGGCGAACTGGTCAACGCGATGGAGTACCACGTCAATGGCGTCAGCGGCGCGGCCAAGGCCAACCCGCCGTCCTCGTCCAAGTTGAAGAACCTGGCGGCCAAATGGCGCGGGGCCACGGTAGCCCGTTTCGAGTACAGCTACAACGGCGGCACTCGCGTCTATAACGCGATGTCCGGCCAGGACACGGCGGATTTGCTTTACGAGGCCAATTCTGCCGGCCATCGGGCCTATCCCGGCTTCCTGCGGCAGAGCAGCGTGGAGAAAGCGGCCACCAATGTGAACGTGCCCAATGGCAAGCTGTCCGCCACCATAGGCCAGCAGGCCACGGATGCGGAGCTCAAGGCGCTGAAAACCTTTGAGAAGGACATTCTGGATGGCGCGGTGCCGCGTGGCGGGCGCATGGTGGGTTATATCTCGCAGGCGCCGTGCGCGTCTTGCGACAATGTGATCCGCCAGCAGTTGGCCAATCAGACCGATTACGTGTCCGACATCAAGATATCCTATCTGCCCAAGGCGGCGGAGGAGGCGGAGGGCAGCGCGGCGCGCGAGCTGGCGCACGAGTTCAACGGCCGCCGCTTGCAGTCCTTGAAGGACAATGTGATGTCCTTGCGCGGCAATGTGGCGGCCAGGCTGAACGTGGGCGGCGGCACCGCCGGCTGCTTGTAGACAAGATCAGGGCCCAGGCCCGGCTCGTTTCCCGCGGGAGACGGCCGGGCTTTTTCGCGTCCGCCGCCGCTCATTGCGGCCAGTGGTTGTAAATCGTTTGCAGTTTTCCGTTTTGCTGCAGCCGGGCCAGCGCGGCGTTGAATTGAGCGGCGCGGCTGTCGCCCTTGGCGAAGGCGACGAAGCGCGGCATTTCCACCAGCGGTTTGGGCAGGACGCGCACATGCGGCAGCGCGCGCAGCTGGCGGGCGTAGTAGAGCAGTTGACCGCGATCGCCGACGATCAGGTCGATGCGGCCGGCCAGCAGCATCAGCAGCAGTTGTTCGGGGTTGCTGGCGCTGGTGTCGCGCTTGAGCGGCGCTTTATCAAAGGTGGATTCGTAGGCATAGCCGTGAACCTGTCCTATGGTCAGCGGGGCCAGGTCTGCCAGGGTGCTCCAGCTTTGCAGGCTGTTTTGTTTCAATACCATGAAGATGGTGCGGCCAGTGCGTATCGGACCGGCAAGTTCGTACTGGGCGCGCCGCTCGGCGGTGCCTGCGAACTGGAAAGCCATGTCCACATCCCCGTTGCCCAGCATTTGCTTGACGCGTTCCCAGGGGTAGAGGTGCAGTTGGTAGGGAATTCTGGCCTCGGCCATGACCGCCTGGACAATCTCCACGTCCAGCCCCTGAGGTTTGGCGCTGGCTTCGTTCTGGTAGCTGTAGGGCGCGAATTGAATGTCGCCGACAATGCGCCAAGCCTCTGGCTGGGCCGCCCAGGCCGTCCCGCAAAACAGCAGCATGCTCAACACACGCCTCATGGTTTCCCCCGCGTAGCGCCTTTCGTCGGTATAGCCAGAGCGGGGCGGGGCGGCAAGCCGGGCGGTTTTGGCAAGCGTCCCGTGGCGGCCATGCCGATGGCGGAGCCGGGGGACGAACTGCGCATTGATCAGGCGTTCGAGCGCGCCTCGGCCTCGGTGTAGAGGGCTTTGGCCGGGTTGGCGCGTCCGCAGTCGGGGGCGTCTCTGTGCTGGTTCGTGATTCGCCTTGCATTGGCGCAACGCCATTGAAACCCGAATAGCAAAGCCCCTCCCGGCGATGACCGGGAGGGGCTCTTGTTTGCTAGATAGCGGGAGAGGCTCAGGCCGCGGCGGCCTGGGCGGGTTTCTTCAAGGCGCGCAGCGCAACCGCGGTGACGGCGGTGCCGGCCAACAGCGCCAGCAGGTAGAGGCCCAGATGGCTGACGGCGTTGGGAATGGGCAGCACGAAGACGCCGCCGTGCGGCACTTTCAGCTCAACTCCGGCCAGCATGGAGATGGCGCCGGCCACGGCGGAGCCCAGCATCAGCGCCGGGATGACTCGCAGCGGATCGCGCGCGGCGAAGGGAATGGCGCCTTCGCTGATGAAGGCCAGGCCCAGCACGCCGGCGGCCTTGCCGGCCTCGCGTTCGTCTGCGCTGAAGCGGTCGGCGAACAGCTTGGTGGCCAGCGCGATGCCCAGCGGCGGCGTCATGCCGGCGGCCATGGCCGCGGCCATCGGCGTATACACCTGGCTGGCGATCAAGCCGGTGGAAAAGGCGTAGGCGGCTTTGTTGACCGGGCCGCCCATGTCGAAGGCCATCATCGAACCGATGATGGCGCCCAGCAGCAGCGCGCTGCTGCCTTGCAGGCTTTTTAGCGCCTCGGTCAGCATGCCCAGCAAGGCGGCCACCGGGCCGCCGATCACGTAGATCATCAGCAGGCCCACCAGCAGCGAACCCAATACCGGCAGGATCAGTACTGGTTTAAGACCGTCCAGATTGCGGCCCAGCCGGATTTTTCGGTTCAGCCAGTCTGTGGCGTAGCCGGCGATGAAGCCGGCGATGATGCCGCCGAGGAAGCCCGAGCCCAGGCTGGCGGCCAGCATGCCGCCCACCATGCCGGGCGCGATGCCGGGACGGTTGGCGATGGAGTAAGCGATGTAGCCGGCGAGGATGGGCACCATCAGCGCGAAGGCGGATTTGGCGCCGATCTGAAACAGCGCCCAGGCCAACGTGCCCTTGTGGGCGTCGTCGAAGGCGTAGATGCCGCCCAGAGCGAAGGCCAGCGCGATCATGATGCCGCCGGCGGTGACGAAGGGCAGCATGAAGGAGACGCCGGTCATCAGGTGCTTGTACGGACCGTTGCGCTCGCTGGCCGGTTTTTCCGGCGCGGCGTCGGCGGTGTCCGGCTGGTGGGGGGCGGCTTCGGCGATGGCGCGGCGCAGCAGCGCCTGGCCGTCGTTGATGGCGGCCTTGGTTCCGCTTTGGAACAGGCGCTTGCCCTTGAAGCGGCTGAGCTCCACCTGGGTGTCGGCGGCGATCAGCACCAGGTCGGCTTCGGCGATCTCGCCGGCGCTGAGCGCGCTTTGCGCGCCCACCGAACCCTGGGTTTCCACGCGGATGGCGTGGCCCAGCGCCTGAGCCGCCTGGCTCAGGCCTTCCGCCGCCATGAAGGTGTGGGCGATGCCGGTGGGGCAGGAGGTGACGGCGACGATGCGCAAGGCGTCGGTTTGGGGCGCGTTCAGCGCCGCGGCCCGGCGGACGGCCTCGGCCGGATCGGCCAAGGCCTGGTCCAGGCTCAGGCGGAGCGCGGGCAGGCTGTCCAGGCGCGGATCGGCGGCGGCGCCGATCAAGAGCGCGGCCTGGGCCGCGGCGAGTTCGATTGAGGTCAGCGGCGGCGCGCCGTCCAGTTCCAGCTTAAGGGCATGTCCGTGCCGCTGGGCGGCCTGGCGCAGCGCTTCCGCGGCCAGCCGGCCCTGGGTGCTGCGCTCGCCGGCGTCGATGATGGCAATTAGGTTCATGGCGTTGTTTCCCTTGTGTTATTGGTTTGGAGCCGCGAGCAAGCCTGTGATGCCGCGTCGCCTCGGCTCATCCGCCTACGCGAGGCGGATCGTAAGCGGCCTCTTAATCCAGGCTTTGCAGCCGGACTTGCGCCGCCAATGCGCGCACCTGTTCCGGCGGCGGCAGGTGGGGGCCGACGCGCGCCAGTTTGGCGGCGGCGAAGGCAACCGCCAGCCGGGCTTCCGCCTCAAGCTCCAGCCCATCCAGCCGCGCCGCGGCCAGGCCGGCCACCAAGGCGTCGCCGGCTCCCACGGTGCTCAGCGGCTGTTGCGCCGGCAAGGAGGCCAGCAGCGAGCGGTCGCGGCTGGCGAACAGCGCGCCGTCCGCGCCCAGCGATACCACCACTTGTTCCACGCCGCGTTGCAGCAGCCCGCGCGCGCAGGCCAGCACCGCGGCGGTGTCGGGCAGGGCGCGGCCGGCCCAGAGCTCCAGTTCGTGACGATTGGGTTTGACGCAGTGAGGCGGAGCGTCTCCATCCAGAGCCTGGCTCAGCGCTTCTCCGCTGCTGTCCAGCAGCAGCCGCGCGCCCAGAGGCCGCAGCAACCGGCATAGCCGCAGATAGCTGTTGGCGGGCAGGCCGGGCGGCAAGCTGCCGCACAGCGCCACGATGTCGCCGGGGTTCAGCCGGGCGGCCAGCTCGGCGCCCACTTGCTCCAGCTGCGCTTCGCCGGCGGCGATGCCGGGCAGGTTGATGTCGGTGGTGTCGCCGCTGGAGAGGTCGGCCAGCTTGATGTTGACCCGGGTGTCGCCGGGCAGGCGCAGCATGTGGTCGGCGATGCGCTTGTCCAGGAACAATTGTTCGAAGGCTTCGCTGTTGTTGCGGCCCAGCAGGCCGAAAACGCTAACCGGCGCGCCCCAGTCAGCCAAGCAGCTGGCCACGTTGACGCCCTTGCCGCCGGCGTTGCCGCTGGCGCTTTGCGCCAGGTTGACCGCGCCGGGAGTCAGCCGGGCCAGGGCGATGGTTTGGTCCAGCGCCGGATTGAGGGTAACGGTGTGGACGCGGGCGCTCATGTCAGCTCCCGCGCCAGCATGCGCACTTCATCGGCGCTGTCGCAGGCCAGCGCCTGCTGAGCCAGGTCGCGCAGCCGACCGTGGCCGTTGGCGCACAGCTTGGCTTTGACCGCGGCCACGTCGCGGGGGCTCATCGACAGCTCGCCCACGCCCAGGCCGGTCAGCAGCGCGGCGCCGAAGGGATCTCCGGCGATGCCGCCGCACACGCCCACCCAGCGTTGATGGCGGCCGGCACCGGCCACGGTGTGCTGGATCAGGCGCAGCACGGCGGGATGCAGGCTGTCGGCCTCGGCGGCCAGTTCCGGGTGCTGGCGGTCCATCGCCAGCGTGTACTGGGTGAGGTCGTTGGTGCCGATGGAGAAGAAATCCACGTATTCAGCCAGTTGATCGGCCAGCAGGGCCGCGGCGGGCACTTCCACCATGATGCCGAGAGGCACCGCCGGGGCGTCCAGCTCGCGGCGTATGCCTTCGCACCAGCCCTTGAGCCGGGTGATTTCCTTCAGCGAGGTGATCATCGGGAACATGATGGACAGCGGCTGGCCGCCGCGGGCGGCGCGGTAGAGCGCGCGCAGTTGAGGTTCCAGCAGATCGCGGCGGCGCAGCAGCAGGCGTGAGCCGCGCATGCCGAGGAAGGGGTTTTCTTCGGCTGGCAGCTTCAGGTAATCCACCTGTTTGTCGCCGCCGATGTCCAGTGCGCGCACGATCAGCGGCCGTCCGTCCAGCGCGTCCAGCATGGCGCTGTAGGTGTGAAACTGCTCGTCTTCGCTTGGCGACTGTTCGCGTTCCAGAAACAGGAATTCGGTGCGCATCAGGCCCACGCCCTCGGCGCCGGCGTCCAGCGCGGCGGCCACCTGGTCAGGGCGGTTGATGTTGGCGGCGATTTCCACGCGGTGGCCGTCCGGGGTGATGGCCGGGCGCTGCCGCTGTTCCGCCTGTTGCTGCTGGGTGCGCTGCTGGGCCTGCAGCCAATCGCGGGCCGAGGCCAGGTCCTGCTCGCCGGGGTTCAGATAGAGCCGGCCGCCTACGCCGTCCAGGATGGCCGGCGTGCCGTCGGCGATGTCCAGCAAGGCCGGGCCGCCGGCCACCAGCGCCGGCAGCCCCAGGGTGCGGGCCAGGATGGCGGTGTGCGAAGTGGGGCCGCCTTGGGCGGTGGCCAGCGCGCGGATGCGGCCGGTGTCCAGGGTGGCGGTGTCGGAGGGGGTGAGGTCGGCGGCCAGCAGAATGCAGTCGTCGCCGTCGATGTCGGCCAGGGTGGCGCTGTTCAGCGCCGGGTCCAGCTGGCGCAGCACGCGGCGGCCCACGTCGCGGAGGTCGGCTGCGCGCGCCGCCAGCAGCGGGTTGCCCAGCGCGGCCAGCCGTTCCGCCATGCGTTCCACCGCTTGGTGCCAGGCCCATTCCACGCCGTGGCCGCCCACCATCAGCTGGCAGGTCAGGGTGATCAGATCGGTGTCGGACAACAGTTCGGCCTGGGCGTGGAAAATGCCGGCTTCGGCCTTGCCCAGCCTGCTGGCGGTGGCCGCGGCCAGCTCGGATAGTTCGGCGCGGGTGGCGCTTAGCGCCTCGTGCAGGCGGTCGCCGCCTTCTCCCAGCGCCACCGGGCGGTCCGGCACTTTGAGCTGGCCGGCGTGCAGCACGCGCACCACGCCGATGGCGAGGCCGGGGCTGGCGGCGACGCCGGCGATGGACAAGGGATGGCCGGGCGGGATCCAGCCCTGTTGCGCCGCCAGCAGTTGCGCTTTTTGCGCGGCGAGCGCGGCGTCGGTCTGCTCCTGGGCCGAGGCGTCGCGCATCGCGGACAACAGGGCGGCCAGGGCGGCGGCGGCGTCGGGTCCTTGGGCGGATACGGTGACGGTGTCGCCGTGGCGCAGGCCCAGTTGCAACAGGCTGATCAGGTTCTTGGCGTCGGCGGCGTCCTGGCCGTGGCGCACTTGCAGCTGGGCGGCGTGGCGGCGCGCGGCCTCCACCCATTGCGCGGCAGGGCGCGCGTGCAGGCCGTTGGGGTAGTCGACTATCCATTGCGCGCGCTCGGCCAGATCAGCCGCGGCGGCTTCGCCGGCAGCGGCCGGCGGCGTCTCTTCCAGCAAGGCCTGCACCTGGGCGGCGTCCCTTGCGTTGAATAGTTGTTCGAGCCGGACTTCGTCTTGCAGCAGCCGGGTCAAACGGCGCAGCAGGGTGATGTGTTCGTCGGATTGGGCGGCGATGGCGAACAGCAGCCGGGTGCGCTGGCCGGGGTTCCATTCCAGACCGTCCGGAATCTGCACGATGGCGATGCCGGTGCGGCGGATCAACTGGCGGTCTTCCACCATGCCGTGAGGGATGGCCAGGCCGTTGCCCAGAAAGGTGTTGGCCACCGCTTCGCGTCGCAGCAGGCTGTCGATGTAGGCAGGGTCTATGCAGCCGGCGTCGGCCAGCAACTGCCCGGCCAGGCGGATGGCCGCCTCTTTGTCGGCGGGCTGACAGCCCAGCCGGATCAGTTCTGGCTGGATCAGGGAGGAGGGCGATCCGGTATCGTGCATGTCGGTCTCTTCTGTCGGTTCAGGTGGCTGCGGGGTGTTTGTAACCTCTTCACGTTCCGCCGCGCGGCCGGGGGCCGGCGCGGAGTCGAACAGGCTCTGTATAGCGGATCGGCTCGCGCCCGCCAGCTGTCTTTGCGGAGGGGTGGCCGTTCGTGTGTTGAGTGAATTGAAAACGATTACATTTTTACTGTCAACATGCTCGTAGCAATGGCGCTACATCTTTGTGCTGTCTCAAGCGACAGTGTTGTAAAATTACGCTTTGGGGGTATGCTTGCGTAAACGTATTTCCGATTATGGCGAGAGAAAACGATTTCATATGACGGTCAGCATCAAAGATGTGGCGCAGGCAGCCGGCGTGTCGGTGGCCACCGTGTCGCGGGCTCTGGCCAAGGGCCCGGTCAGCGCGGCGTTGAAGGCCAAGGTGGAGGCGGCTATCGCCGCCACCGGTTATCGCCCCAATCTGTCGGCGCGGCGCTTGCGCTCGCGGCACAGCGACACCATCGGCCTGATCGTGTCCGATATCCGCAACCCCTTCTTCACCGCGGTCAGCCGCGCGGTGGAGGATGTGGCCTACCAGGCCGGCATGCGGGTGATTCTGTGCAACACCGACGAGAACCCGGACAAGGAGGCGATGTACCTCAGGTTGATGCAGGAGGAGCGCGTCACCGGGGTGATCTTCGCGGCCACCCGCGCCACGGCTGAGACGCTGGACGCCGAGGCGCTGGGTTTTCCCGTGGTGTTGATCGACCGGGCCGCGCCCGGCGGCGCGGCCGACGCGGTGGTGCTGGACAACGCCGCCGCCGCCGGCCTGTTGGTCAGCCATTTGCGTGAGCAGGGCCATAGTCGCATCGGCGGGTTGTTCGGCAATACCAGCAGCACCGGAGCGGAACGACACGCGGGTTTCGCCGCCGCGTTGGCGGAGGTCGGGCTGGCCGCGCCGGCGCGTTTCGTCGCGCCCACGGCCGAGGCGGCGCAGCAGGCGGTGTCCGCCTGGCTGGCCGAGGCCGAGGCGCCACGGGCGCTGGTGATCAGCAACGGCCTGCTGCTGCTGGGCGCGATGCGCGCGGTGCGCGCGCTGGGCCTGGAACTGCCGCGGCAGCTGGCGCTGGCCGGTTTCGACAACGACAGCTGGACGGAGCTGGCCGGACCGGGGCTGACGGTGATAGAGCAGCCGGTGGACGAGATCGGCCGCGCGGCGATGGCGATGTTGCTGGAGCGCCTGGAGCAGCCGCAGCGCTCAACGCGCAAAGTGGTGCTGACCGGCCGGCTAGTGGTCCGGGGCTCCAGCTTGGCCTAGCGCTGGCTTCAGCCGCTGTGGCGGAGGCGAGACAGGGGCGCGCCCGGCCCGGCCGAGGGCCGCGGGTTTGATTTTTAATGTATTAAATGTTGTGCCATGATTTGCCGATGCCGTTTCAGCCATCGCCGCCCAGCCGGGCGGCCGCTAGGAGGAGGCCTGTCATGGATACGCGTTTCACCGGCGACATTCACCTTTCCACCCGCCAGGCGGCGGACGGCGACAAGCTGGATTTTTGGCTGAGCGAGGTGGACCGCTTACTGGTCCGGGTGGAGTGCGACCGCCGCCCGGAAGAGCGGCTGGAGGCTTCGCTGGACTGGCAGGACTTCGGCTTGCTGCGCATGGCCACGATACGCGCCAACCAGCACGCGGTGACGCGCAGCGGGCATAGCCTGAGCCGGGACGGCCGGGACTCCATCTTTGCCTGCCTGATGCTGCAGGGCGAGGGCTTCAGCCATCAGGGCGTGGAGTGCGCCCGCCACGGCCCGGGCGACGTGGTGTTGTACGATACCGCGCGCCCTTACGGCCACGGCTTTCCGGCCGATATGGCGATGGCGGTGCTGGACATTCCGCGGCCCTTGTTCCAGGAGCAGGTGGGGGTGTGGAACGAGCGCGGTCTGGTGCGCATTGAACGCGCCGCAGGCATGGACGCCTTGGCGGCCCACCGCTTGCTGAGCGGCGGCGCGGCCGCGCGGCGGCATTTGGCCAGCCAGTTGCTGGAGTGGCTGCACTCCTTGTGGAGCGCGCGTCAGGGTTTGCCTGCTTCCCGATCCACCTTGTGCAGTCTGTGGCGGGCAAAGGCCTATATCGAACGGCATCTGGCCGAGGACGATCTGGACTGCGAACGCATCAGCCGCGCGGTGGGGGTGTCCGCGCGCCAATTGGCCCGCATCTTCGAACAGGAAGGCGAATCGGTGACGCGCCATCTGTGGGGCCGTCGGCTGGAACGTTGCCGGGTCGACCTGGCCGATCCGGCCTTGCGCCACCTATCGGTCAGCGAACTGGCTTTCCGTTGGGGCTTCAACCACATTGCCCATTTCTGTCGAAGCTATAAACGCCGCTACGGTGAAACGCCGAGCCAGACCCGGGCCGAAGCCTTGGCCGCGCGCGTCCTTTCCAGACAACAAGACTGTCCTCATTAGGCAAATTTCACGCTCTCCCCATCGTTAGAGTGGACGGGTCCGCCGCGCTTCCGGGCATGGCTGACGCCCACCTAATAAAGAGGAGACATCATCATGCACACACGAATGGGCGGTTCGCCGCCGGGCGGCCGCGCGCGCGCCGCTGGCGAAAGAGAGGCCCGCCATGCGCCTCTCCTATGAAAACAAATTGCTGGCCATCCTGGCGCTAAGCTTCGGTTTCGTGTTTTTCGATCGGCTGGCGCTGTCCTTTCTCTTTCCCTTCATGGCGGCCGAACTGCGCTTGACTCCCGCGCATCTGGGCATGCTGGCGTCGGCCTTGGCGCTGACCTGGTCCTTGTCCGGGCTGGGTCTGGGGGCCTGGTCGGACCGGCGCGGCGTGAAAAAGCCGATGCTGGTGGCCGCGGTGCTGGCGTTCTCGTTGTTTTCCGCTGCTTCCGGCCTGGTGGCCGGTTTCCTGTCCTTGCTGCTGTTCCGCGCGCTGATGGGGGTGGCGGAAGGGCCGGTGCTGCCCATTTCCCAATCGCTGCTGGCGGCGGCATCCACGCCGGCGAGGCGCGGTTTCAATATGGGCATCGTCAACGGCTCGGCGCCGGGCCTGCTGGGCGCTGTGCTGGGCCCGCCGCTGCTGGTGGCGCTGGCCGAGACCCACGGCTGGCGCGCCGCCTTCTACCTGTCCTGTCTGCCCGGGCTGCTGATCGCCTGGCTGGTTTGGCGGCATGTGCGCGAGCCGGCGCCCGCGCCGATGCCGGCAGGCCGGGGCGGCGGCTTCGTCTCGTTGCTGGGCGAGCGCAACATTCTGCTGTGCGTGCTGATCGCCTGCAGCTACATCACCTGGTTCATCATCCTGATCTCCTTCACGCCCACCTTTCTGATTCAGGTCAAGGGCATGAGCCCGCAGGCGATGGGAGCGGTGATGAGCAGCCTGGGCTTCGCCTGGGTGGCGTGGGGCGCGCTGGTGCCGGCGATTTCCGACCGCATCGGCCGCAAGCCGGCGATGGTGGGGTTTTCCTTGATCGCCGCCTGCTGCCCCTTGGTGTTGCTCAACGTGGACCGCATGGCCTGGCTGCTGCCGCTGGTGTTTCTCAGCTACACCGGCTTGGGCTGCTTCACCCTGTTCATGGCCACGATTCCGGCGGAAACGGTGTCGCCGCGGCGCATCGCCACCGCGCTGGGCATGATCATGGGAGTGGGCGAACTGGCCGGAGGCTTTGTCGCGCCCACGGTGGCCGGCTTCGCCGCGGACCGCTACGGCCTGTCCATCGTGATGTGGATCGCCATGGCGGGCGCCCTGTTGCCGGCGCTGCTGTCCTTGGGCCTGCGCGAAACCGCGCCGCTGCGGCTGAAGCCGAGCGGAGCCGTGCCGGAAGCCGACCGGGCGCAGACCTGAGCGCCATTCTCATTGCGCGTCCCGCTGCGCCGGGACGCCGCACTCCCTGACGGAGAACATCATGCACAAGACTTTGATCAATACGCTGGCCGGGCTGTCGGCGGCGTTGGCCTGTGTAACGGCTCAGGCCACCCAGTCCGGCGCGGACACCATCGGCGCCGGCGCCGAGGGTTTTCTTGCCGGCGCGCTGCCGCCGGCCGGCTGGTACGGCGTGTTCTATTACACCCATTATCAGGCTAAGCGTTTCAACGACGATGCCGGCAACGCTTCCGTGCCGGGCTTCAAACTGCAGGCCGACGTGTTGGTGCCGCGGCTGCTGTATATGTCCGACCGGACCTTGTGGGGCGGGCGCTTGGGCGGTTTCGCGCTGGCGCCGCTGCCCAGCTTGAGCCTGGACGCGGGCGGTGGGCATGAGCGCCGCAGCGGTCTGGGCGACGCGGTGCTGGGGCCGGTGCTGGCCTGGGGCGACGCCGGGCCGCTGCATACGGTCTTGGCGGCCGACATCGTGCTGCCCACCGGCAGTTATGATCGCGATCGGATGTTGAACCTGGGGGCCAATCATTACTCGCTGCGGCCGGTGTTCGCCTTTTCCTATCTGCCGGCGTCCGGCTGGGAGCTCTCGTCCAAGATCAGCTACACCTTCACCGGCAAGAACCGGGACATCGATTACCAGTCCGGCCAGCAGTTCCATTTCGACTACTCGCTGAGCTATGCGGCCGGCCCGGCCTGGCGGCTGGGGCTGAACGGCTATTTCATCAAGCAGACCACGGATGATACCCAGCATGGTCAGGCGGTGGCGGGCAACGGCTTTCGCGGCCAGGCTTTCGCCATCGGCCCGGCGCTGCGCTATCAGTTCGACAAGGCCGGCTTGGAGCTGAGGTGGCTGAAGGAGTTCGAAGTGCGAAACCGGCCGGAGGGCGATGCCTTGTGGCTCAAGCTGGTGTTGCCTTTGTAGCGGAAGGGATTGATGCGGGAGGAAGTGCCGGGCGCGTGCGCCCGGCACTTTTTATTTGGAGACGCGCAGTGGCCCGATTAGCCGGGTCAGAGTGTTGTCCTTGACGATGAAGTGGTGCCATAACGCCGCGGCCGCATGCAGGATGGCCAGCCACATCAGAGCGTTGCCCAGCCATTCGTGAGCTTCCTTGAGATCGTGCGAGATATCCGGCATGGGGGGGAGCAGCAAGGGCAGGGGAAAACCAAAGAAGTCTATATTCTTGCCGGCGGCTTGGATAAAGGCGATGCCCAGCAGCGGCAATGCCAGCATCAGCGTGTAGAGCGACCAGTGGCCTGCCTTGGTGGCCAAAGCCGCCAGCCGGCCCGGCTGGGGGGTGATGGCGGGCGACGGATTGCCCGCACGCCAGATCAGGCGAGGAAACAGCAATAACAAGATGAGTAGTCCGGCCTGAACATGGGCGTATTTGACGCTGTCGCGCAGCGGCGTGCCCTTGGGGAAAATCCCTTTGGCTTCAATGAAAATCAGCGCGGCAATGACGCCTAAAGCGCCTAGCCAGTGTAGCGCGCGGGAAACCGCGCCATAGCGTTGAGAAGTATTGCGCAGCATGAGGAATGTCCTTGCATGGGGTAATGCGTGCAGCATGGAATGCAAAGCTTATGCGAAGCTTAAGAACCTGTTTACGCTCTCTCGAGCCAAGGCGAAAACAGGTTCTGAGAAATCAGAATAGATCATGAACAAGTTCTAATGATTTTTTTGCAAGGTCTGGGAGGCGAAGCCACGGCTCAATCTAGCCGGCGCAGCACGGTTTGTGTCGGAGGCGGCTTCGCTGCCGGCCGCCCCTGTCGGAACAGGGGCTTACGGTGGCGGCTTACTGGCCGGAGAGCATGAATTCCGCGCAGCGCTCGGCGATCATCACCACCGGCGCATTGGTGTTGCCGGAGACGATGGAGGGCATCACCGAGGCGTCGCAAACCCGCAGACCGGTCACGCCCTTGACGCGCAGCCGAGGGTCCACCACCGCGTCGGCGTCGCCGCCCATGCGGCAGGTGCCGACCGGGTGATAGACGGTTTTGGCGAATTGGCGGATGTGCTGCTCCAGCCTCGCGTCGTCGGCGTGCTCCGCCGGCGAGGGCAGCAGTTCTTCGGAGATCAGCCGGCGCATCGACGGCGCCCGCAGAATGCGACGCGCCAGTTTGACGCCGCGAAGCAGGCCGGCGATATCCTCCGCCTCGCGCAGCGCGCCGCTGTCGAAGCGCAGCGGCGCGGCCTGGTCGGCGCCGGCCAGCGCGACGCTGCCGCGCGACTTGGGGCGCAGCAGGCAGGGATTGATGGAAATGCCGTGGCCGGGCAGCGGCTCGCGATCCGCGTCGCCCACCAAGGTGGGCAGCACATGAAACTGAATGTCCGGCCGGCCGCCGCCGCCGGTGTCGACGAAACCGCCGGATTCCACCACGTTGGAGCTCAGCAAACCGGTGCGGAACAACTGCCATTGCAGGCCGTGGCGCAGCGCGGTCAGGCCGCGGTCCTGGCCCAACAGGCTGATGGGCGCTCGGGCGCGGCCGTAGACCGACACTTCCAGATGGTCCTGGTAGTTGGCGCCCACTTCCGGCGCGTCGCGCAGCACGGCGACGCCGTGTTCGCGCAGCTGCGCGGCGGGGCCGATGCCGGACAGCATCAGCAGTTTGGGGCTGGACAGCGCGCCGGCGCACAGCACGATCTCCGCCGTGGCGCGCGCGCGCTGGAGGCCGCCGGCGTCGCGCCATTCCACCTGACAGGCTCGGCGGCCGTCGAACCCGATTTTTTGCACATAGCAACCGGTGCGCAGGTCCAGTTCGGACCGTTGCCGGACCGCTGCCAGATAGGTGGCGGCGGTGCTGCCGCGCTGTCCGTCGAAAGTGGTGGTGTGGTAGAAGCCGACGCCGGCCTGTTCGCGGCCGTTGAAGTCGTCGTTGTAGGTCAGGCCGATTTCCTGAGCGCCCTGGACGAAGGCCAGGCTCAGCGGATGACGGTAGCGGGTGTCGCTGACTTTCAGCGGCCCGTCCACGCCGTGGTAGGGCTCGGACAAGCGCATATGGCTTTCCGCCTTCTTGAAGGCGGGCAGCACCCGCGCCCAGTCCCAACCCTCGCAGCCCTGAGCGGCCCAGTCGTCGTAGTCGGCGGCCTGGCCGCGGATGTAGACCATGGCGTTGACCGAACTGCCGCCGCCCAGAGTGCGTCCCTGAGGCACGAAGATGCGCCTGCCGGCGGCTTCCGGCTGCGGCTCGCTGCGGTAGGTGACGGTGCGTTCGCTGCCCAGCACCTTGATGAAGGCCGCCGGCATGTGGATGTAGGGACTGTTGTCCGGCGGGCCGTCTTCCAGCAGCAGCACGCGCTTGCCGGCTTCGATCAGCCTATGGGTCAGCACGCAGCCGGCGGAGCCGGCTCCGATGAGGATGTAGTCGTAGTCGCGCATGAAGTCTCCCTTGTTGTAGCGCCGGCCTTCTTCTGTTTGAGGATGGGCGGCTGCTCCAGCATAGGGCGGCCGCGCGCGGCGGCCTTGACCGGGCGCGCCCGCGGTCTTGACCGCCGCGGACGCGCCGGCCGGGAGATTCAGCCTTGGCGGATCAGCGCGCGCAGAACGCGCTTGCAGGCGGCCAGATCCTGTTCGCCCAGCCCAGCCAGGATCTCCCGCTGTTGTTGCCCGGCGATGCGCCACAGCGTGGCGGCTTGTTCGCGGCCGGCCTCGCTGAGCCGATAGCCGGCGGCGTCGCGGGTCAGCAATCCCTTGCGGCGCAACTCGGCCTCGGCCAGTTCTATCGCCTCCGGCGGCATTGCCGCCTCGCGCTGCAGCGCGCAGCCATCCAGCCCCGCTTGCTGTTCCAGCACCAGCAGCAGGCGCGCCTCGCCGCCGCCCAGGCCGGTGGCGAGTTGGCGCGGCCGGTAACTGGCCTGGTAGGCTTGCAGCGCCTGGGTCAGCAGATAGAGCAGGTTGTCGCCCAGCCAGCCGGGCTGGGGTTCCGCGGCCGCGGCCGGCCGAGCGCGCGGGAGCGCGGCGGCGTACATGCCCTGGTGGTAGAGCAGCGGCGCGGCGCCGCAGTCGTCGAAGGCCTCGACCAAACCCAGCAGAATCCAGTGGTCGCCGCCGTCCAGCCGCTGATGCAGCCGGCAATGGAAGCGGGCGGCGCAGCCGTCCAGCAGCGGTGCGCCGCCTAGGCCGGTTTCCGGTTCCAGGCCGGCGAATTTGTCCGAGGCGGCGCGGGCGAAGCGGTTGGACAGCTCAATCTGGTCGGCGGCCAGCACGTGAACGGCGAAGTGGCCTGCCTGGTTGAACACCGCGTTGCTGGCGGAGCGCTTGTCCAGGCTCCACAGCACTAGCGGCGGGTCCAGCGAGACGGAGTTGAAGCTGTTGGCGGTGACGCCGGCGCGTTCGCCGTCCGGCGTGGAGGCGGTGACGACGGTGACGCCGGTGGCGAAGTTGCCGAGCGCGCGGCGCAGCGCGCGCGCGTCGTGGGCAGGGGCGGGTGCGTTCATGGCGTATCCTCAAGGCCGCCCGGCGCGGGGCCGGAACGGCGCGGGTGGGAGAGGCTAGAGGGACGGTAGAACCTGTTCAAGGTCTTGCGAGCTAGAGCGAGACAAGGCGAAAACGGTTGAGAAAGCGGAGTGTGCAAGTGGTACATGAGCCTTTCGAAGCCGTTTTTAACGCCGTATCGCGCGAGGCGCAGCAGACTTTAAACAAGCTCTTAGACCATGGAGGGGTCCGGCTCCAGCCCCAGCAGCGAACGTCCCAGGATCTGGGCGCAGACGTCGTAGTCGGTATAGGCGTGGGCGCCGGTCATATGGGCGTCGCGGAACAGCCGCTGCGCCTCGTTTTCCAGCCGCCAACAGTTGCCGCCCATGGATTCGAACAAACGGTCCACCGCCTGGATGCACATCTTCACCGCATAGGCTTGGTTGGTGCGCCAGAAGGCCAGCGTTTCCGCCGTGGGGTAGCGCTGGGCCGCGCCGTGCTCGGCGTGATCGCGCCAGCTGGCTTCCAGCAAGGCGCGCGCGGCCAGCACTTGGTGAGTGGATTCGGCCAGCCTCATATAGGCTGGCAGCGCGGCGCCCACTTGGGCGCCGGTGTAGGCGCGGATGCGGTTGCGGCTGCGTTCCTTGAAGACTTGCAACATGCGCTCGGCCACGCCCAGGCTGATGGCGGCGAAGCCGCTGGCGAAGTAGGGCCGGTAGGGCGCGTAGAAAATCTTGCTGTCCGGGTACAGGCCGAAGCCGGCGGAGCGGCCTTCCATCATGTCCTTGGCGGCTTCTATCCGGTGTTCCGGCACGAAGACCTTGTCCACCAGCAGCGTCTTGGTGCCGCTGCCTTGCATGCCGGCGGCGTGCCAGTCGTCGCGTATCTGGTAATCGGCGCGCGGCACCACGCCAAAGCAGTATTGCGGTTCGCCGTCCGGGCCGGGGCGGCGAAAGCCCAGTATCGCCCACTCAGCGTGGTCGCAGCCGCTGCTCCAGCCCATTTCACCGCTGAGCAGCACGCCGCCGTCCACGGCTTCGGCCCGGCCCAGCGGCGCGATGCTGCTACTGGCGGTGGCGTCGCGGTCCTTGCCCCAGACCTCCTCTTGCAGCCGGGCGGAGAACAGCGCGATCTGGTGACTGTGGGTGGCCAGCAGGCTGGCCGCCCAAGCGGTGCTGGCGCAGGCGCCGGCCAGCGCCGCCACGCAGTCCGCGAATTCCGGCAGGCTGATTTCCTTGCCGCCGTAAGGCTTGGGCTGGAAGGCGCGGTGAAAGCCTATGCTTTTCAACAGCGCGATGTTTTCCGCCGGCACGGTGCGTTCGCGTTCCGCCTGCTCCGCATTGGCGGCGATGGCGGGCAGAATGGGGAGCAGGGTTTCCAGCAAGGGATTGGGGTGGCGCATGGCGGTCTCCTGGGTGCGTGGTGGCGCTGGACAATAATGAATACCTTCATCGAATTTGCATTATGGATAGCGATACCACGCACTGGAATGCACCTTCCAAGCTGTCTTAGGTACTTTTCATAGAATTTGCGCGCATGGCTGAGGGGGCGGATCCACGCCAGCATATCGGGGAGGCGGCCTGTTCGGCTTCGTGCTCCGGTCCCAGCGGGATGTCGCGACGGTCGCGCAGCAGCAGCGTGGCGGCGAGGCCGATCAGCGTCATGCCGCTCAGATAGGCGGTCACCGCGGCGGTGGAGCCGGTCTGGGCTATCAGAGCCTTGGCTATCATCGGCGCGAAGGCGCCGCCGAGAATGGCGCCCAGCGCGTAGGAGATGGATACGCCGGAAAAGCGCACCGAGGCGGGGAACAGCTCCGCGTAGAAGGCCGATTGCGCGCCGTAGGTCAGGCCGGTGCCCACGGACAACAGGCACAGCGCCAGCAGCACCGCCGGCAAGCCGGCGCTGTTGACCAGCGGGAACAGCATCAGCACGCCGGCCAGCTGCACGCCGAAGCCTATGATGTAGATGCGGCGGCGGCCGATGCGGTCCGACCAGACGCCGGCCAGCCAGGTGAAGGCCATCCAGCAGGCGGAAGCGAAGGCGACGGCCAGCAGCACCGGGGTGCGCTCCATGCGCAGCGCGCCGGCGGGGTCAGTGGTGTAGTTTTGGATGAAGCCGCCTGTGGTCATGTAACCGACGGCGCTGTTGCCGGCGAACACCAGCGCGGCCAGCAGCACCAGCGACGCGTGGCGGCGGAACAGGTCCAGCACCGGAGTGCGCGAGCCGGCTTTGCGCGCCTTGATCTCCTCGAAGACCGGGCTTTCCTCCACTGAGCGGCGCACCCATTGGCCTATGAACAGCAACACGACGCTGAACAGGAAGGGCACGCGCCAGCCCCATTCCAGGAAGGCGTCGCCGGGGGAGATCACCCCGCTCATCAGGGCGAACACGCCGGAAGCCAGCAGCAAGCCCAGCGGCACGCCTATCTGCGGGAAGGCGCCGTAGCGGCCGCGCTGACCGCGCGGCGCGTGTTCCACCGCCATCAGCACCGCGCCGCCCCATTCGCCGCCGGCGGAGATGCCTTGCAGGATGCGCAGCAGGATCAGCGCGAGCGGTGCCAGCAGGCCGGCGGATTCATAGGTGGGCAGCAGGCCGATCAGCGCGGTGGAGGCGCCCATCAGCACCAGGGTCAGCACCAGCATCGCGCGCCGGCCAAGCCGGTCGCCGTAGTGACCGGCGAGAAAGGCGCCCAGCGGCCGGAATAGGAAGCTGACGCCGACCGAGGCGAAAGCGATCAGCGTGGCGGAGCGCTCGCCGGCCGGAGCGAAGAACAGCTTATTGAACACCAGGCCGGCGGCGCTGGCGTAGATGAAGAAGTCGTACCATTCGATGGCGGTGCCGATCACGGTGGCGTAGGCGACTTTGCGCGCGTTCGCGCTTGAGCGAGCGGGGGTGTGACTCATCTTTGTTCTCCTCGGGGGCGGAGCCGGAGCCGGCTCCGGGCGGCGCCTTGTTCTTGTGTGGTCGCCGCTTTGGGTGTGGCGGGCCGTGCGGCCCGCCGTGGGTCAGTAGGCGGATGGGGATGCCGGCAGGTTGGGCGTTTGGCTGCGGAAGGCCGCGGCCAGCGCTTCGGCGCGGCGCGCCAGCAAGGTGGTGTCGACGCCGACGGCGACGAAACGGGCTCCCAGTTCCAGCAGACGGCGCGCTTCGGCTTCGTCGGCCATCAGGATGCCGGCGGCCTTGCCTTGGGCGCGGACGCGGCGGATGGCGTCGTCCATCGCCGCGCGCACGTCCGGGTGGTCCGGCCGGCCCGGATGCCCCATGTCAGCGGCCAGGTCGGCAGGGCCGATGAAGACACCGTCCACGCCGTCGGTGGCGGCGATGCCTTCCAGCGCGGCCAGAGCCTGCCGGGTTTCCACCTGAACCAGCACGCAGATTTCGCTGTCGGCCCGCGTCAGGTAATCCGGCACGCGGTTCCAGCGCGAGGCGCGCGCCAGCGCGCTGCCCACGCCGCGAATGCCGCGCGGCGGGTAGCGGGTGGCCGCCACCGCCCGCGCCGCTTCGTCGGCGTTTTGCACCATGGGCAGCATCAGCGTTTGCGCGCCGATGTCCAGCAAGCGCTTGATGCGCACCGGGTCGTTGCTGGCGGCGCGCACAATGGGGTGGCAGGGGTAGGGGGCGATGGCCTGCAGTTGCAGCAGCACGTCGTTCAGTTCATTGGGCGCGTGTTCGCCGTCTATCAACAACCAGTCGAAACCGGCGCCGGCCAGCAGTTCGGCGCTATAGGGGCTGGCCAGGCCCAGCCACAGGCCGATCTGGCTGCGGCCGTCCCGCAGCGCGGTTTTGAATGGGTTGGCGGGGAGTTGCATGGCGGTTCCTCTTGAGGGGTCAGACGAAGCGGCAGCTGATCGCGCCCAGCGGGCCGTAGTCGACATGGAAGGTGTCGCCGGCGCGCGCCGGCACAGGCCGGGTGAAGGAGCCTGCCAGAATCACCTGGCCGGCCTTGAGCTCGACGTCGAACGGCGCCAGTTTGTTGGCCAGCCAGGCCACGCCGTTGGCCGGGTGGTTGAGCACCGCGGCGGCGACGCCGGATTCCTCGATCACGCCGTTGCGGTACATCAGCGCCGCCACCCAGCGCAGGTCCAGCTCGCGCGGGCGGATGGGCCGGCCGCCCAGCACCACGCCGGCGTTGGCGGCGTTGTCGGCGATGGTGTCGAACACCTTGCGCGGGCGCTGGCTGTCCGGGTCTATGGACTGGCTGCGCGCGTCGATGATTTCCAGCGCCGGAATCACGTACTCGGCCGCGTCGTAGACGTCGAACAGCGTGGCGCCGGGGCCGGACAGCGGCCGGCCCAGGATGAAGGCCAGCTCCACTTCCACCCGCGGCACAATGAAGCGGGACACCGGAATATCGGCGCCGTCGTTGAAAAACATATCGTCCAGCAGCGCCCCGTAGTCGGGCTCGTCTATCTGAGAGGACATCTGCATGGCGCGGGAAGTCAGGCCTATCTTGTGGCCCTTGAGCTTGCGGCCTTCCGCCAGCTTCATTTCCACCCAGCAGCGTTGTATGGCGTAGGCGTCCTCTATGGTGATCTCGGGGTGTTCCAGCGAGAGCTGGCGGATCTGCCTGCGTTCGCGCTCGGCGTCGTGCAAGCGGCGCGCGGCGGCGCGGATCTGGTCTTGGCTCAGCATGCGGGCTCCTCAGGAGGGCTGACGGAAACGTTGGTGCACATTGTTGTGCTTGAAGTTGAGCGTGGCGGACAGTTCGGTCAGCTCGAAGCTGAGCGCCAGGTAGCGCTGGTCGAACAGCGGTTCGAAGTGGCGTTGGATCAGCGCGAACACCTGCTCGGCGGTGGCGCTGCGCTGCGCCTCGGTGCGCCCGCTGCCTATCTGCAAGGTGCAGTGGACGAAGGCGTAGTCGGCTTCCCCGTCGGCCATGCGCCAGGTGTCCAGCCAATGGGCGCGGCTGCGGATGCCGGCGAGGGGAAACAGGCCGCTGGCGGCCAGGCAGTCGTGCACCTGGCGGAAGAGCTCCGGCAGGTTGGCCTGCTCGCGAATATTGTCGGTGCATTCAGCGATGAAGTGCGGCATGGCGCTCTCCCTGAGGTTCCACCGGCAGCACCGCGTTGATCTGGCCGGTGCCGGAGCTGCCGAAGTAGGGGGTGATGATTTCCGCGCGGCCTTGGTAGTTGTCCCAGCCCAGCGCGCCCAGCAGCATGGCGGTGTCGTGCATGAAGCCCTCGCCGTGGCACTTTTCGGCGTACTCCGGCAGCATGTCGCAGAAGGTTTTCCAATCGCCGTCCAGCCACATGGAAATGACTTCTTGGTCCATGCTTTCCAGGAAGGGGCTCCAGGCTTTGTGCAGGTATTGCTCCGCGGTGCCGTTCTGGGCGAAGCGGTGCGACAGCGAGCCGCTGGCGAAGAAGGCCACGCGGCCGTCGTAATCGCGCTCCACCGCCTCGCGCATCGCCGCGCCCAGCCGCGCGCTGTCGGCCAGATCGTGCACCGTACACAGCGCGGCCACGGATACCACCTTGAAGTGCTGGTCGGCGTTCATATAGCGCATCGGCACCAGGGTGCCGTACTCCAGCGGCAGCGTGGTGGCGTCGTGGGCGCGGGTATGTACCCCGGCGGCGGTGGCGGCTTCCGCCAGTAGCTTGCCCAGAACGGGATTGCCCGGGTAGGCGTAGGGCATGTTCTTGATGAAGTGCGGCAGCTCATTGCTGGTGTACACGCCTTCGAAGGCCGGCGCGCAGTTGACGTGGTAGCCGGAGTTGACCAGCCAGTGGGTGTCGAACACCACGATGGTGTCCACGCCCAGTTCGCGGCAGCGGCGGCTGATCTCCTTGTGGCCGTCTATGGCCGCCTGGCGGCAGCCTTGATGCGGGCCGGGCAGTTCCGACAGATACATGGACGGCACGTGCGTGATCTTGGCCGCCAGGGCTAGGGTTCCCATTGCGTTCTCCTTTGTGCTGCGCGGGCGCTGCGCCCGCGCGTCGTTCCGTTTGTGGAAGCGGCCGTCTGGGCGGCCTTGGCTTGCGTGTCAGCGGGTTTCCACGCCCCAGCGCGGGATGAAGTGGCTGCCCATGGAGACGCAGACGTTTTTCACCTCGGCGAAGGCTTCGAAGCTGTATTCGCCGCCCTCGCGCCCAACGCCGGACGCCTTGACGCCGCCGAAGGGCTGGCGCAGGTCTCGCACGTTCTGGCTATTGACGAAGACCATGCCGGCCTCGATGCCGCGCGCCAGACGGTGAGCCTTGCCGATGTCCTGCGTCCAGATGTAGGAAGCCAGGCCGTAGTCGACGTCGTTGGCCAGCCGCAGCGCCTCGGCCTCGTCGCTAAAGCGCAGCAGGCAAGCCACCGGGCCGAAGATTTCCTCCTGGGCGATGCGCATGCGGTTATCGACATCGGCGAATACGGTGGGGCGGATGAAGTGACCGGCGGCCAGCGCTTCGGGCAAGCCGGCCGGACGCTCCAGGCCGCCGGCCGTCAGCCGTGCGCCTTCCTCCAGGCCGATGCGGATATAGCCGGTGACTTTGTCGTAATGCTGGCGGGTGATCATCGAACCCACCTGGGTATTGGGGTCCTGCGGGTCGCCGACGATCAAGCGTTGAGCGCGGGCGGAGAATTCCGCGACGAAGCGATCGTAGATGCCGTTCTGGACGAAGATGCGGCTGCCGGCGGTGCAGCGTTCGCCGTTGAGGGAGAAGATGGTGAACAGCGCGGCGTCCAGCGCGCGATCGAAGTCGGCGTCGTCGAAGACCAGCACCGGCGATTTGCCGCCCAGCTCCATCGAGTACTTCTTCAGCCCGGCGTTTTGCATGATGCGGCGTCCGGTGGCGGTGCCGCCGGTGAAGGACACCGCGCGCACGTCCGGATGGCTGACCAGGGCTTCGCCGGCGCTGGCGCCGTAGCCCTGCACCACATTGAACACGCCGGGCGGGATGCCGGCCTCCAGCGCCAGCCGGCCCAGCTCGTTGGCGGTCAGCGGCGACAGTTCGGACATCTTCAGCACCGCGGTGTTGCCCAGCGCCAGGCAGGGCGCGGTCTTCCAGGTGGCGGTCATGAAGGGCACGTTCCACGGCGATACCAGCGCGCACACGCCCACCGGCTGGTACAGCGTGTAGTTGAGCATCTGCTCGTCCACGGGATAGCTGTGGCCGTTCATGCGGGTGCAGACTTCAGCGAAAAAGTCGAAGTTGTGCGAGGCGCGGGGGATCAGCACATTGCGGGTCTGGTGGATGGGCAGGCCGGTGTCCAGGGTTTCCAGTTCAGCCAGCCGCGGGACTTCGCGCTGAATCAGCTCGCCCAGTTTGCGCATCAGCCGCGCGCGCTCCTTGGCCGGCGTGGCCGCCCACTTGGGAAAGGCCGCCTTGGCGGCGGCCACCGCCAGGTTGATTTCCTCGGCGCCGCCCGCGGCCACTTCGCCCAGCGCTTCGCCGGTGGCCGGGTTGTAGTTGACGAAGCTGTCTTGGCTGGCCACTTCGCGGCCGTTTATCCAGTGTTTGATCATGGGGTTTCCTTTTTCGCGTTCCGGCGCGCAAGCCAGTCCGTTTCGCTTATGATGTGATTGAGCAGCCGGCCGACGCCCGCGACTTCCACGACGACTTCGTCGCCGGGGCGCACGTCGGACAGGCCTTGAGGCGTGCCGGTGGCGATCATGTCGCCCGGCTGCAGCGTCATGAAGGCGGACAGATATTCGATCAGGAAGGGGATGTCGAACACCATGTCGCGGGTATTGCCGCTTTGGACGCGGAGGCCGTTGACATAGGTGGCCAGCTCCAGGCAATGCGGGTCGGGCACGTCGTCGCGGTCCGCCATCCATGGGCCGATGGGGGTGAGGCCGTCGCGGTTTTTCACCCGCAGATTGGGCCGGTAGTAGTTTTCCAGATAGTCGCGCACCGCGTAGTCGTTGCATACGGTGTAGCCGGCGACATAGTCCATCGCCCGCGCGCGCTTCACCTTGCGCGCGGTCTTGCCAATCACCGCCACCAGTTCGCACTCGTAGTGCATATATTCAACATTGTCCGGCCGCATTGATTGTTGGCGGTGGCCGGTCAGAGTGGCGGGCGTCTTGAGGAACACCAGCGGTTCGCTGGGCGGTTTGAAGTCCAGTTCGGCGGCGTGGTCGGCGTAGTTGAGGCCCAGCGCGAACAGCGTGCCTTGGCACGGCGGCAGCCATTCCACCTCGGTTTCGCCCAGGCGGCGGCCGTCCGGCAGCACGATGGCGCCGTCGGCGTCGGCCTGCGCGCGCCAGGTTTGGCCCTGGTAACGGATGCGGGCGTGTCTCATTGGATATCCTCCTCGGCCGCGACGATGTTTTCCAGGCGGCCGATGCCGTCGATCTCCACCGCCACGGTGTCGCCCGGACGCAGCCGGGCGCTGCGCGGCGGGGTGGCCACGATCAGCAGGTCGCCGGCGTACAAGGTGAGGAATTGGCTGACGTCGGCGATCAACTGGGCGACGCCGCGCAGCCAGTCGGCGCTGTCGTTGGTTTCGGCCAGCGCGCCGTTGACGTAGGTGCGCACCTGCACCCGTTGCGGATTGATGGCGTCAGGGCCGGCCTCGGGGCCGATGGGGCAGAATCCGTCGCGGCATTTGGCCTGGATCGCCGGCCGGTAGAAACTGGTTTCGGCCAGGCTGACCTCGTTGACCACCGCGTAACCGCCGACGTGGGACAGGGCGTCGGCCGCGCTCACGCGGCAGGCGTCGCGGGCGATGCGCACGCCCAGCGCGCCGCCGGCGTAGACGGCGTCGGCATCGGCGGGAAAGGGAATGGGCGCGCCGGAGGCGCTGACGGTGTTGCGCGGCTTGACGAACAGCACCGGCGCTTGCGGCGGACGCTGGTAGGGGGCCTGTTCGAACTCCGCCGCCAGCGCCGCCTGCAGACGGCGGTGGTTGAGCGCCGCGCCGTAGATGGCCGCCGGCCGCTCTGTTGCGGCGTCTAGGACAAGGCTCATGCTTAACTCCTTGTTATTGAATGGGTTGCCGTTGTTCAAATATTCATTAACATGTTAAAGTTTATAACGATAACGGCGGGCTGCTGTCAATGTTTATCCATGTTGCATTGCGGGGAAAGCCGCGGAAAACCGCGCTTGGGCAGCTGCGGCCTTGTTTGTCGATTTGGCGCTGAGGCCAGAGCGGCGGTCTTTTGCAGAGAACATGCGGCAAGTGCGGCCGACTATGGCGAAAATGTCACAAGAGAGGGGTGGCGATGAGCAGAAACCCGCGCGGCCTAGGCGCGCGCATACCGAATATCGACATCGGCAAGGCTTACGACAGCCCTTACGAGTCCGTCGACATCCATTGTGAATCCTTCGGACGGCTGGCGGCCTTTTTCGGCCGCAATATGCCGGTGCACAGGCACGACCGTTTTTTGCAATTGCACTACCTAGCCAGCGGCGATATCCGGCTGCAGCTGGAGGAGGATCACTACCAGGCGCGCGCGCCGCTTTTGTTTCTGACCCCGCCCACGGTGCCGCATGCCTTCATCACCGGGCCGGAGGCCGACGGCCATGTGCTGACCTTGCGTCAGGAGCTGGCGCGCGGCTGGCTGGAGGAAGCGGGGCCGGATGCCTTGAGCGCGCCGTTCTGCGTGGAGCTGGGCGAGGTGCCGGCGGAATGGGCCGATATGGCGCGGCGGCTGCCCGAGCGGCTGGCGCAGTTGCAGCGGGAGAGCGAGGCCCCGGAGCCGGGCGCGGATCTGGCGCGGCAAGCCTTGGCCCAACTGGTATTGGTGGACGTGTTGCGGCTATCCGGCCTGCCGGGGCCGCGGCGGGGGCCGCGTCGCGACGAGTGGCGGCTCTACCATCGCTTCAACGGCTTGATCGAGGCGCATTACCGTGAACACTGGAGCCTGGACCGCTACGCGGCCGAACTGGGCGTCAGCGAGGCGCGGCTCAACGACGTGTGCCGCCGGTTGGCGGACTTGCCGTCCAAGCGGCTGGCGCACGACAGGCTGTTGCAGGAGGCGAAGCGTCTGTTGATCTATTCCCCCGCCTCGGTGCATGCCATCGCCTATGAATTGGGCTTCAAGGACCCCGCTTACTTTTCCCGCTTCTTTCAGCGCCTGGCGGGCTGCCCGCCCAGCGACTACCGCGCGCGCCGCCAGGCCTGAATCCGCGCGGCCTAGTGCGTCGCGTCGTGGGCCGATTCCAGACCGCGCGCGCCGGGAGGCGCGCCCAGGTGGGCCAGGGCGCGGGCGCGGGTGTGGGACGGGGCTTCGCCGAACAGCTTGCGGTAATCGCCGGCGAAATGCCCCAAGTGGTAAAAGCCCCAGGCCCCGGCGGCGTCTCGCACGCCGTGGCCGGCTTGCGTGGGGTTCAGCAGCATGCGGCGCACCGCGTTCAGGCGGATGGAGCGCAGATAATCGACCGGGGTGGTGTCCGCCACCAGCTGGAAGCTGTTTTGCAGCGTGCGGCGGCTGACGCGCAGACGGCTGCACAGCTCCAGCACGGTCACCGGCTCGTCCGGCTTGGCCAGCGCCAGCGCCTGGCTGCGCCTGACGATGTCGCAATGAGTGGCGAAGGTCAGGTTGCCGAGGCGCTCGCCCAGCGCGACGTCCGCCAGCGCGTCTTGCAGCAGGTCCAGCAATTGGTGCTGAATCACTTTCTGGTTGCCGGCGTAGGACAGCAGGGCCGGGTCCAGCAAGGCCTGTTCGAACACGCCGTTCAGCAGCGCGCGCAGCGCCGCCAGCGCGGCCGGGCGGGCGGGGAACACCGGGGTCTTGCCTCGCGCCTCGCGCAGCGGGCGGCACAGCGCCGGCGTCAATTCGGCCAAATCCTCGTAGGGCACCGACACCTGAACCGAATCCGCGCCCGGCGGCAAGTGAAACACGAAGTCCTCGCCGCCGCGCAGCGCCATCAGGGCGTTGTCGGGCACGGCGACGCCTTGCAGGCTCAGCGGCGACGGCGCGCGGATGGGCAGCGCGAAATGGATCATGCCGCCGGGCGCGCGCCCTTGCTGCACCACGCGCTGGTTGAAGCTCTCGCGGAAGATGTCCAGGCGCGAGGTGCGCACTCGGCTCAGGGTGCTGCGGAAACGCCCGCCGCTGATCTGGCTGTATAGCTGCTCCCAGCCGGGCAGGGCCTCGGCGTGCAGGTGGGCGTCGTCAAAACAACGGGCTGCGGCAATCATCTGCTTTCTCCGGTGGGTGGGGGTGGAGTCCGCCTGTTTTCGGTCCCATGTTCTGGGCCGCAAAATGATTAATATGTTATTCAAATCGAAATGTCCAGTCTTCCGTGGGATGGTTAGCCGTTGTTTTTACTGAATGTTTCCATCTGGCGACATGCTGCGCCGCAACGCGAAGGGCCGGTCCGCGCTTTGCCGATTTGGGATAAGCCGCGGCGGCGACGCTGGGTATATTGAGCCATCGCCGGCCGCGCTCACGCGGCGGCAAGCTTGATTGAAAAGGAGACGCGGATGGATCAAAACCTGGTGCCGGTGCTGGAGTCGGTGCGGGCCTTTCTAGAGCGGGAACATGGGCTGTGGATAGACGGCAAGCCGCGGGCGGCGCTGTCCGGGCGGCGAAACGAGGTGCGCAATCCGGCCAGCGGCGGGGTGATCGCCAGCGTGGCGGACGGCGAGGCCGCCGATGTGGACGCGGCGGTGGCCAGCGCGCGGCGCGCCTTTGAGTCGGGCGCCTGGTCCGGCTTGCGGCCGGCCGAGCGCGAGCGCGTGTTGCTGAGGCTGGCGGATTTGCTGGAGGCGCACGCCGAGGAGCTGGCGCAGCTGGAAACGCTGAACCAAGGCAAATCCATCCACCTGGCCCGAGCCATCGAGGTGGGCGGCTCCATCGAATACGTGCGCTATATGGCGGGCTGGGCCACCAAGATCACCGGCGAAACCCTGGACGTGTCGATTCCGGCGCCGCCGGGCGCGCGCTTTACCGCCTTCACCCGGCGCGAGCCGGTGGGCGTGGCCGCCGGCATCGCGCCGTGGAATTTCCCATTGATGATTGCCTTGTGGAAAACGGTGCCGGCCTTGGCGGCCGGTTGCACCGCGGTGTTGAAACCGGCCAGCGAGACACCGCTGAGCGCGCTGCGTTTGGCGGAGCTGGCGCTGGAGGCCGGCGTGCCGCCGGGCGTGTTCAACGTGGTGACCGGGCGCGGCGAAGTGGCGGGCCGCGCGCTGGCCGGGCACCCGTTGATCGGCAAGGTCAGCTTTACCGGCTCCACCGAGGTGGGCAAGGCCGTCGGCCACGCCGCGCTGGACAATATGACCCGGCTGGCTTTGGAGCTGGGCGGCAAGAATCCGATGCTGGTGCTGGGCGACGCCGACATCGACCAGGCGGTGAAGGGCGCTTTGCTGGGCGGTTTTCTCAATCAGGGCCAGGTCTGCGCCGCCGCCTCGCGGCTGTACGTGCATCGCAGCAAATTCAATATGTTCGCGGAGGCGCTATCCGCCGCCGTGGCCGGCATGCGTTTGGGGCCAGGCATGGATCTGGATGCTCAGGTCAACCCGCTGGTGTCGCAGCGGCGACAGCAGGCGGTGTGCCGGCTGATAGAGCGCGGCCGCGCCGCCGGCGCCCGAGTGTTGACGGGCGGCGGCGCCGCCGATCTGCCCGGCTATTTTGTGCAGCCGACGGTGATGACGGACCTGGCGCCGGACAACCCGGTGGCGCGGGAGGAGGTTTTCGGTCCGGTGCTGGCGCTGATCCCTTTCGACGAGGTGGACGAGGCGGTGACGCTGGCCAACGACACGCGCTACGGCCTGGCCGCCAGCGTGTGGACCAATGATTTGTCGGCGGCGCTGGACATCGTGCCGCGGTTGCAGGCCGGCACGGTCTGGGTCAACAGCCATATTCCGCTGGACCCGGGCATGCCCTTCGGCGGTTACAAGGAATCCGGCCTTGGCCGCGAATTCGGCAAAGGCGCGGTGGAGAGTTTCACCGAGATCAAATCGGTCTGCATCGCCCATTGAGCGCGGACGCGTTTCCACTTTAGAGATTCAGGAGAAAAACATGTCTTACGACACTGCCCGTTTCTGGCACCCGATGCTGCATCCCAACGCAATGAAAGAGCGGCCGCCCATCCGCATCGTGCGCGGCGACGGCTGCCACGTGTTCGACGACCAAGGCCGCAAGCTGGTGGACGGCGTAGCCGGCTTGTGGAACGTCAACGTCGGCCACAACCGCGCCGAGATCAAGCAGGCGATCGCCCGGCAATTGGACGAACTGGAGTATTTCCAACTGTTCGACGGCATCTCCCATCCGCGGGCGGAGGAACTGTCCGCGTTGCTGATCGACATGTTGCGGCAGGAGGACATGGCGCGGGTGGTGTTCAGCTCCGGCGGTTCGGACGCGGTGGAAACCGCGCTCAAGCTGGCGCGCCAGTATTGGCGGCTCAAGGGCCAGCCGGACCGCATCAAGTTCATTTCGTTGAAGCAGGGTTACCACGGTACTCACTTCGGCGGCGGTTCGGTCAACGGCAACACGGTGTTCCGCCGCAATTACGAGCCGCTGCTGCCCGGCTGCTTCCACGTGGAGACCCCGTGGCCTTACCGCAACCCGTTCACCGAGGACCCGGAGGAACTGGCCGAGATTTGCGCGCGGATGCTGGAGCGCGAAATCCTGTTCCAGAGCCCGGACACGGTGGCGGCCTTTATCGCCGAGCCCATCCAGGGCGCCGGCGGCGTCATCGTGCCGCCGGCCAGCTATTGGCCAAGGGTACGCGAGGTGTGCGACCGCCACGGCGTGTTGTTGATCGCCGACGAGGTGGTCACCGGCTTCGGCCGCTCCGGCTCCATGTTCGGCAGCCGGCTGTGGGGAGTGAAGCCGGACATGATGTGCCTGGCCAAGGGCATCTCCTCCGGTTATCTGCCGCTGGGGGCCACCGTGGTCAATCAGCGCGTGGCGGACGCCTTCGCCGCCAACGGCGATTTCGGCGGCGTCATCATGCACGGCTACACCTACGCCGGCCACCCGGTGGCCTGCGCCGCCGCTCTCGCCAATCTGCGCATCGTGCAAGAGGAAGACCTGCCGGCCAAGGCGGCGGAAACCGGCGCCTACCTGCTGGAGCGGCTGCGGCCGCTGGCCGAGCGTTATCCGGCGGTGGGAGAGGTGCGCGGCAAGGGACTGATGTTGGCTCTGGACCTGGTCAAGGACAAGTCCAGCCGGGAACCCATCGATCCGCAAAGCGGTTACGCCGACAAGGTGGCGGAAATCGCCCGCCGGGCCGGCGCGCTGGTGCGGCCGGTGGGCAGCAAGATCATTCTGTCGCCGCCGCTGGTGTTGCAGCGCGAGCATGCCGATGTGATTGCGACGGCCTTGGAGGCCGGACTGGCCGAGGCCTGAAGAACGTGTTCATGATCTCGTTGAAGACGCTTGCAAGGCTGTATCGCAGCCGCATAGCAGATCGTGAACAGGTTCTGAGGCGTTTCATTGGCTGCCTATATGCGTCGGCCTGCCTGCGGCTGGGCTGACGCCAAATTCATAAGGAGGCGCTATGTCATCCTGTTTTTCATCACGCCCCGCGAGTGTGAGCGGGCGCTTGCTCCAACTGATGGCCTGCATGGCATTCGTCGGCGCGTCTGGTTTCGCCGGCGCGGAGGCCGCTCCGTATCTGGCCGCGGGCGAATTGCGGCTCACCGACTATCTGGCATCGCCGCCGGCCGACGCCGCGACGCAAGCCGAGGATAGACGCGCGGTTCTGGACGCCCAGCGCCGGCGCACACCGGAGCAGGAGGCCAGAGCGCGTCGCGACGATGTCTGGCGGGATGCGGTGTTTTCATTTGGCCAAGGCATCTTGCCCGATGGTTTCGAGGCCGGGCGGCTGCCGCTGACACAGCGCTTTTTCAGCCGGGCGCAGGATGATCTGGTCCAGACGCTGTTGCCGGCCAAGAAACAATACGGCCGCCCCAGACCCTACGAGCAGGACACCTCGCTCCGGCCGCTGCTGCCGCCGCCGGTAGGGGATGCTTATCCCAGCGGCCATGCGATGTTCGGCTATCTGGCCGCCACCTTGCTGGGCATGGCCGTGCCGGAGAGACGCGACGCGCTGTTTGCCCGAGCGCGGGAACATGCGGCCAGCCGGGTGATTGCCGGCGTGCATTACCCCAGCGACCTGGCCGCCGGACAAGTGGCCGCGGCCGCGCTGGCGGCCCGATTGATGGCGACTCCCGCCGCCGTGGCCGGGTTCGCCGCGATGCAGGCCGAACTGCGCGTCAACGGTTTGGCCGGCGCAAATAACGAAGAGGAGCAGCCATGACGCTAAACGAACGGCTGGCCCGCAGCCTGAACCGCGGCGTGGTGGGCTTTCCGGTGGCGTTGGCCAGTTCGGTGGGCGTAGTGATGGCCAGCCCGGTGATACTGACCGCCACCAGCGGCTTTGGCATGGCCGGCGGCACTTTCGCCTTGGCGATGCTGATCGCCTATCTGATGATGCAGGCGCAGGCCACCACTTTCGCCGAAGCGGCGGCGATGCTGCCGACCTCCGGCGCGGTTTACGATTACATCAGCGCCGGCCTGGGCCGGGGGCTGGCCATCGCCGGCACCCTGTCGGCCTATCTCTTGGTGCACGTGTTCGCCGGCACCGCCGAGACCATTCTGTCCGGCATCATGGCGCTGGTGAATTTTGATCATCTCAACACCATGCTGGAGAAAAGCGGCAGCGCCTGGATGGTGGGCGTGGGCCTGGTCATTGTTTTCGGCGCGCTCAACGCGCTGGGGGTGACGCTGTTCGGCAAGGCCGAGGTGGCGCTGACCTTCGGCATGTGGGCGACGCTGACGGTGTTTGGCGTGGCCGGCTTGCTGCGCGCGCCGGCGGTGGATTTGGGCGGCTGGTTCGGCGCGCCGCTGCGCTTGGACGATCCAGGCTTGCTGCTTAGCCTGGTGGGCATGGCGATGTTCATGTTCGTCGGCGCGGAGCTGGTGACGCCGCTGGCGCCGGAGCTGCGCGACTCCGGGCGCGCCATTCCGCGGGCCTTGAAGATAGGGCTTAGTGGCGTGGCCGTCACCATGCTGTTGTACGGCGCGGCCATGGTGCGGCAGGTGGCCAATACGCCGCTGGATCCGGCCCATCCGGACGGACCGAGGCTGCTGGATACGCCGATGGCGCTGCCGGCCTTCGCCGAGCGGGTGATGGGGCCGTTCGGCAAAATCTGGCTGGGCGTCGGCCTGCTGCTGGCCGGCGCGGCGACGATCAACACCCTGATGGCGGCGTTGCCGCGCATTCTGTACGGCATGGCTCAGGACGGCGCTTTGCCGCGCTGTTTCGCCTATCTGCATCCGCGTTTCAATACCCCTTGGTGCGGCATCGCGGCCGCGGTGCTGATTCCCTGTATCCATGCCTGGCTGATTCAGGGTGATCTGGACCGCATCATGCCCTTGGTGCTGGCCGCGGTCTGTTCCTGGGGCGTGGCCTATCTGCTGGTGACGCTGTCCGTGGTGCGGCTGAGACTGACGCGGCCGGATTTTCCGCGCGCTTACCGCTCGCCGTGGTTTCCGCTGCCGCAGATCGGTTCCGCGCTGGGCATCGTGCTGGCGATCTGTTTCATCACCCCGCCGGGCATGCAGGCCCGCGACATCTACGTGCCCTTTGGCTGGATGCTGGGGTTGACCCTGGTGTACGCGCTGCTGTGGACCTTGCTGGTGCAGAAGGTCAACCCTTTCCGGCCGGTGCCGCTGGAGCAGATTTTGAACGCGCAGCCTTTGGACGAGGACGACGCTTTGCGGCGGGAGCTGGAACGTGTGGCCGCGGCTGGCTGAGGCTTGGCGCAGGCCTGGCGGCTATTGTCCGGGCGCGATGCTGACGCGGCTTAGCCTAGACTGGCCGGAGCTGGATAGTCAGGCCGCGGAGGAGGAAGGGGAGCGGTGTTTTCGATTTCCGCATGGAGACTGGAGTTTTTCCGCGCGTGAGCGGGTGGAGGCGGGCTGGCTGGCGCATTTGGTGGCCTGCGAGTTCCGGCTGACGGTGCCCGGCGCGCCGGGCCGCGGGCGCATTCGCTTGCGCCACGGCGGCTTCTGGCGCCGCAGCGGCATCGTGGTTGATTTGCTGGACGGCGACGCCGCGGCGCTGGCGCCCCTGCTGGAGCGCTTGCGCGCGGACGCGGATTTGCGCGTTGCCCTGTCGCCGCTGGACTTCAAGCGTTGCGAGCTGCATGGCGGTCAGGACGGCTGGCAGGTCCGTCTGGAGCCTTATGGCGCCAGCGAGGTGGCCTGCCGCCTGCCGCCGTTGCGGCGTTACATCGGCCTGCGCGGGGTGCAGGGCCTGGCATTGTTGGCCAGCCTGGCCGCTTGCCGCCGCGCCCTGCTGGCCGAGGAGGCGGGGCGGAGCTAGGCATGAGCGGGCGTGGCTGCGTTTCATCCTCTCTATCCATGGTGACTCGCGGAGGGCGGACCCTCGTCCGTCGCGGAAACAGGATCGTGAACAGCTTCTCATTACGGCGCGGGCAGGTTTTCCAACTCGTCCAGCAATGCCAGCAAGGTCTGCAGCTTGGCAGGGGAGAAATGCGTCTCGATCCGCCGGTAGCAGTCATTGGAGAGCGGGATGACGCGTTGGGTCAGCGTCTTGGCGTGCGGTGTGGGTGTGACGATCAAGCGGCGGTTGTCGCTTCGGGCGCGGTGGCGGTACACCAGATCATCCCGTTCCATGCGCGTCAGGATGCCGCTGAGGCTGGGCGGGTGGATGCCGGCGCGCTGGGCGATCTCGCCGGCTTCCATTTCACCGCGCTCCGCCAGCAGGCGCAATACGCGCCATTGTTGTTCTGACAGCCCGTGCCGGCTCAACACCGGTCGAAAGTAGGACATCACCGCTTCGCGGGCGCGCAGCAAGCGTTGCGGCAGTTGATATTGATAGGGGCGTTGCGTGGGATCCATGGCGGCTCCTTCGATTCAAGTCTCGTGAAAAGGGCGGGGATGGCCGGACGATTAAATGAATATATTAACATAATGCCGGCGAGCCCCTCCGACGAGCTTGACGGCAAACTATGCCAAAGGAGGCTGCGATGTCCTTGCGAGATAAAACCATTGTGATCACCGGCGCGGGTTCCGGCATCGGCGCGGCCTGCGCGCGGCGTTTCGCCGCCGAAGGCGCGCGCGTGGCCCTGGTGGGGCGGCGGGCGGGGCCTCTGTTGGCGCTGGCGGAGGAAACCGGGGGCCTGGCCTTGGCGGGCGACGCCGCCGACTCCGCGCTTTGGGAGGATTTTCTCGCGCGCATCCACGCGCGGTGGGGGCGGGTGGACGGTCTGGCGGCTTGCGCCGGCGGTCTGGGCATGGGCGCGGCGCTGGAGACCGACGACGAGGCCTGGCGCGCCGCCATGCGCGCTAATCTGGACACCGCCTTCGTCAGCGCTCGTGCCTGCCTGCCGGACCTGATGCGACAGGGCGGCGGCATGGTGTTGATGTCCTCCATCGCCGGCCTGGCGGCCGGACCGCAAGCATGCGGCTATGTCGTGGCCAAGCACGCCTTGCTGGGGCTGGCTCGGTCGCTGGCGCGCGACTACGGACCGGCGGTGCGGGTGAACGCGCTGTGTCCGGGTTGGGTGCGCACGCCGATGGCGGACGAGGAAATGCGGCCGCTGATGGCGGCTCATGGCGAAGATCTGGAGGCCGCCTACCGGCGGGTGACCGCCGATGTGCCTTTGCGGCGGCCGGCTACGCCGGAGGAGATCGCCGCGATCTGCCGCTTTCTATTGTCCGACGAGGCCGCGATGGTCAGCGGCGCTTGCCTGACGGCCGACGGGGGCGCGACGGCGGTGGATGTGCCGACGCTGGCTTATGCGCGGCTAGAAAGGGAATGAAGACCGGCGCGGGCCTTTAACCGCGAGTGTGGTTGACGATGCTGGCCCGCGCGCCCACCCGGAAGTTGCGGGTGGCGCCGAAATCCCCGTCCTGATAGCCGAAGATCTTGCCGTCGGTGCGCATTTGCTCCAGGTCGATCAAGATCACGCCCAGAGTGGGAATGATTTTTTCGCGCCAGACGAATAAATACAGCCGCTCCGCCACCTGATAGTAGTGGCAGCGGTCGACGTCGGCCAGGCCGTGCTCCACGCCCTCCAGACAGTGCCAGGCGTAGAGGCCGTCATTCAGGTAAATGTGCTCGTAGCACTCGGTGGGGCTGTAGCGGTAGCGGTTGCGCATGCCGATCAGTTCGCGGCTGGGCGCGTGCGGCGGGACCGCGGCGGCGGACTGGTTGACGGCGCCGTGGAGGAATTCGACTTCCACCCCGGTCAGTTCCAGCTGGCGCTCCACTCGGTCGAAGGCGCAAATCCGCGTCGCGGCGGCGTCGGGCAGCCGGCCCCGGACCAAGGTGAAGCGACCGCGCGCCAAGTCCAGGATCAGGCTGAGGGACTGCGCGGCCGGGCCTTGGTGGAGGAAGTCGACGAAATAGACGCCTGGCCGCAAGGAACTGGCGTGGAAGCCGTTCATGTCCGTCAGCGACGAGGCCAGCCCCGGCTGGACAATGGCGACGCTAGCGTCGCCGTCGGACTCAAGCCGACAATCCGCTACGCTGTCGTCGTCGAAGCACAGCCGCAGGCTTTGGCCGTCGAGTTCGGCGCAGCGGGGCAGGGCCAGGCTGTCGGGCGCGAAGCCGTCGGCCAATGCGCCGACCTGGATGAATTCGGGGGTGACGTTGGACATATCGCTTCTCCTTAGATGATTGAGCGCGTTCAAAACCCGCGTTGCTCGGCTTGCGCCTCCAGCAGGCGAGTCTGCAGCTCGCGCATCGGCGCGCCCGGCTGTTGAGCGACGATCAGTTCCAGCAGCGGATCCTCAACCTCGGTGCGGACGCCGGACAGCGCTTCCAGCGCGGCCAGGCCGCAAAAGGGCACATAGGCTTCGGAATAACCGCCTTCGTGCAGCAGGACCAACCGTCCGTTCGCCTCGGCGTCGGCGTAGTCGGCCAGCTGCCGCGTCATGGAGCGGAAGGTATCGCTGTGCGCTTGCATCCTGGCCAGAGGGTCGACGGCGTTGGCGTCGTAGCCGCAGGCCACGATGATCAGCTCGGGCCGGAAACGCCGCAGCGCCGGCAGGACCAGCAAGCGCATTGCGTCCAGATAGGCCTGGTGGCCGCCGCCGGGCAGCAGCGGAATATTCAGATTAGCGTCCAGGCCGTCACCCTCGCCGCGATCCTCGGCTCCGCCGGAACCGGGCGGGTAGCAGCCATCCTGATGCAGGGAGAGGGTCAACACGTCGCCGCGTTGGTAAAAAATAGACTGAGTGCCGTTGCCGTGGTGCACGTCCCAGTCGACGATGGCGACGCGGCTCAGGCCGTGGCGGGCGATGGCCAGCTCCGCGGCTAGAGCGGCGTTGGCCAGAAAGCAGAAGCCCATCGCGCCGTCAGCCGAACAATGGTGGCCGGGCGGACGCGACAAGGCATAGGCCTTGTCCGCCTCTCCGGCAAGCACGGCGTTCACAGCGGCCCAGGCCAGGCCGGCGGACAACTTGGCGATTTCATAGCTGCCGGGACCGATTGGCGCTTGCGGCCCCAACTCGCCGCCTCCGGCGTCGCTGAGCGCCTTGAAGCGTTGCAGATAGGCGGCCGAGTGCACGCGCAGCAGGTCGTCTTCGCCCAGCGGCGGCGCGCTGCGCACTTGCAGCCGGGCGCTGAGGCCGGACACGTCCATCAGGTTTTTCAGGCGGCGTTTGCTGTCCGGGGATTCCGCGTGGCCGCTGCCGGATGGCGGTTGCACCCAGCCGCCCACCGGCAGAATCTGCGCGTGAGGGCCGACGCTGTGCCACAGACAGAGCTCGTCGAAGAAAAACGCGGTGCGGGAGGTCATTGCGGGCTCCTTGCCGTTGCGGGCCGCAGCGTCAGCAACAGGGCCAGCGACAAGGCGGCGAGCCCAATGGAGACGAGCAGCAGGGTTTGCGGGTTTTGGCCGTGGGCGGCCATTAATTCGCCGGCCAGCGACGGCCCCAGCGCCAGGCCGCCGCCTATGGCCAGGTTGACGGTGTTCATCAGCCGGCCGCTGTGATCCAGTGCGGCCAGCGTGGCCAGAATAAAGGGCAGGATGAAGGTCCACGCGTATTTGAAGACGAGCGCCGCCGCCGCGAAGCGCCCGACGCGAGGCGCGCCCAGTAGCAGCGCCAGCGCCAGCAGCATCAGCCCGTAACCGGCGATCAGCAGACGGCGGCGTTGACCGCGTCCGCCAATCGCCGCGGCGCAGACGGAACCGGCGATGCCCATCAAGGTGGCGAGGGCCAGCCAGTCGCCGCTTTGTTCGGGCGTCAGCCCCGCTTGGCCGGCGATGCTACCGATGAAGGTCCAGGTGCCGCTCAGGCTGATGTAAAAGCATAAGGTGGCGGCCGCGCCGATCACCACCGGGCGCCAGGGCGGCGTTTTCGCGCCGGCAGGCCCGCCTGGCTTGGCCGCAGAGGGCGGAAACCAGCGGGCCAGGGGCAGGCACAAAGCCATCAGCGCCGCCAGGCTCAGATAACAGGCGGCGATGCCGTAGCGGGCGAACCAAGCCGGAAACAGAACCAGCCCCAAAGCGCCCAGGGCCAACTGGCCGGAGACCCACAGGCCGTAGGCGCGGTCCGGATTGGGGCTGGCCGCGGCGGTGGACAGGCATAGAATCATCAAGGAGCCGCCGGCCAGCGCGCTGAGCAGCCGCAACGGCAAAAGCTCGGCGTAAGTGGAGGCGAAACAGGAGGCGAGATTGGCGGCGATGAACAGCCCGCCAGCGCAGGCGGCGGCGCGGCGCCAGTCCACGCGCGGCAGCCATAGATAGGCCGGCAGCGTCGCCAGGCTCATCGCGCCCAGCTCCACTGAGAAAAGGCGGCCGATTCGTTCGGGCCCCAGGCCAAACTGGGTGGCCAATTGGCTGGCCAGCGCCGGGGCGGTCATTAGCACTAGCGGCGCGACGGCGGCGAAGGCGATCAGGGCGATCAGGCCGCCGCGGACGGGCTCGGCGGTATGGACGGGCAGGCGAGCGGTCATGTTTCCCCCGGCGGCGTGAGTCGTAAACCAGGCTTACGCTCGCAAGAATCGCGCGGAGGTGCAAGCGGGCGGGCGGCGCTTTGCCGATTTGGGATAGCGGAGACGCAACACGGCGGCGTCAGCGGTTGAGTTGGCGCAGCGCGTCTTGCAGGGCTTTGTGGTATTCGGGGGATTCCCGCGTGTGGGCGATGGCTTCCCAGAATTGGCGGGTCAGCTTGGGGTGGCTGTCCGCGAAGTTGTGGGAAAAAATCAGGTAGTAAGGCTTGGCGACCAGATCCGGCCCCACTTTTTCTACTCTGTCCCTATAGACAGGGTTGCTCGCCAACAGGTTGTCGCCGGTCAAGGTGGGCAGGGCCAGGGCGCCGATGCGGTGCGCCAGCAGCTTGTTCAGATTCTGCTCCGGGTTGCGCGAGCTGTCGTCAACCGGCGCGCCCAGCGCCTGAAGCTGGGCGATTACCGAGAAGCCGGTCTGCGCGCCGACGGCGCCGTCGAGATGACTGAGGCTCTGGCCGTCCCATTCCAGTTTAGAGCCTTTCAGCCTGTACAGGCTGTAACCGTCCAGATGCATGCGCAAGCTTGGGTCTGGCGCGTCGCCCTTCATCGGATAGACGCCGATGCGCAGCCGCTCCGGCTTGAAGCTGATCTCGAACACGCCGTCGATCTGATTGTTCTGCACCTCGTTCAGGCAGCGTACCCAGGCCATTTCCCGGATTTCCAGCTTGATATTGGTTTTTTGGGCGGAAGTCTTCAGCATTTGCAGGCTCAGGCTGGGGCCGTTCTGGCTGCGCCATGGCGGGGAGTCCATGTCTTCGGTGCACAGCCGCAGGCTGGCGGGGCGCTGTTCGGCCGCGGCGCTGAGCGCGAATAAGGACAGCAACAGGAAGATCAGGCGGGCACGAGGCATGCGGGGCTCCGCGACGGGAGGCGGGGTGAACGTGCTTTAGTTATTTGCGCCGCAACAAAAAAAGGCAAGCGGGAAAATAGCGGGAGAGAAATGCAAAAAGCCGATTCATCAGAATCGGCTTTCGCTATGCGTGTCGCTGTATGCGATACGTCTTGCTGTGAGGCAGTTTTGGTGGAGGTAAGCGGGATCGAACCGCTGACCTCTTGCATGCCATGCAAGCGCTCTCCCAACTGAGCTATACCCCCGCACCGGCTGCGTTTCACAGTGCTGCGCAGTATATGGCAGGGTCCCGTGCTTGTAAATAGCTATCCCCATTTTTTTTGGATATTTTTACGAGGGGCGCGCGACCGGCGGCATAGGAGGGGCCGGGGCGCTCGGTTATAATCCCGGATTCGCCAGCCATACAACAGGAAGCAAGCCAATGTCGGTGGGGCATTACGAGAATTTCCCGGTGGGCTCCATTCTGCTGCCGCGCAGGATGCGCCGCGCCGTGCATGCGATCTACCATTTCGCGCGCTACGCCGACGATGTGGCCGACGAGGGCGATGACGCACCCGAACTGAGGCTGGCCGAACTGGACCGCCTGGGCGCGGAGCTGGAGCGCATCGGCGCCGGGCACACGCCGGACACCGCCATGATGCGCAATCTGGCGGTGGCCATCGCCGAGCACGGCCTGGACTTGCAGCCGTTTCACGACCTGTTGGCGGCTTTCCGTCAGGATGTGGAAAAAACCCGCTACCGCGATTACGCGGAACTGGCGGATTACTGCCGCCGTTCCGCCAATCCGGTGGGGAGGCTGATGCTGGCCCTCTACGGCGAGAACGACAGGCGCTCGCTGGCGATGTCGGACGGCATCTGCACCGCGCTGCAACTGATCAATTTTCTACAGGATATGGAGCTGGACTGGCGCAAGGGCCGGGTTTATCTGCCGCAGGAGGATTTGCAGCGCTTCCGGGTGACCGAGGAGCAGATCGCCGCGCGCGACGCCGGCGGCCTGTGGCAGCCGATGATGCGCGCCCAGATCGAACGCGCGCGCAAGATGTTGCAGGCCGGCGCGCCGCTGGGCAAAGTGCTGAAGGGCAGGATGGGGCTGGAACTGAGGCTGATCATTCTGGGCGGCGAGCGCATCCTGAAAAAACTGCACGACTCCGGCGGCGACGTATTCCGCAGCCGCCCGGTGCTGAACTGGCGCGACTGGCTCTATATGTTGTGGCGCGCGGCGCGCGCCAAATAAGAACCTGTTTACGATCTACTACGCATCGTGGAGCGTTACACGGTGAGTACGGCTTCAAAATGCTCATGTACCGTGTGTACACTCGGCTTTTTCAGCCGTTTTCGCCTTGTCTCGCCCTAGCTCGCGAGATCGTAAACACATTCGTAAGAACCGCGGCGCGATGACGATGAATATTATGAGAACGGCGGCCCTCCGCGGCCGCCGCTTGAACAGGAGTGGCGCGTGACGCCTGATCAGTATTGCGAAGACAAGGCTGCCGCCAGCGGCTCCAGCTTCTATTACAGCTTCCGTTTCTTGCCGGAGCCGCGCCGCCGCGCGATTACCGCGCTGTACGCTTTCTGCCGAGAGGTGGACGACGTGGTGGACGAATGCCACGACCCCAACGTGGCCAGCGCCAAGCTGGCCTGGTGGCGCGGCGAGGTCGCCAAGCTCTATCAGGGCACGCCGGAACATCCTGTGATGCAGGCGCTGCAGCCGCACGCTCGGGCCTTCGGCCTGCCGCAGAGCGAGCTGGAGGAAATCATAGACGGCATGGCGATGGACCTGAGCATGGTGCGCTATCAACGCTTCCAGGACCTGTTGCTGTACTGCCATCGCGTGGCCGGCGTGGTGGGGCAACTGGCGGCGCGCATCTTCGGCTACAGCGACGAGAAGACGCTGGAGTACGCGCACGAGCTGGGCATCGCTTTCCAACTGACCAACATCATCCGCGACGTGGGCGAGGATGCGCGCCGAGACCGCATCTATCTGCCGATGGAGGAGCTGCAGCGCTTCAACTGCCCGGCGATGGACATCCTGCACTATGAGGAAAGCGCGGCGTTCAAGGCCTTGATGGAATTCCAGATAGAGCGCGCGCAGCAGTACTACCGGCAGGCCTGGGACATGCTGCCCGCCTCGGACCGCAAGGCGCAGCGCCCCGGCTTGCTGATGGCGGCGATTTATCGCGCCACATTGGAGGAAATCAAGCTGGACGGTCCGGCCAAGGTGCTCAATCAGCGGCTGTCGCTGACGCCCATCCGCAAACTGTGGCTGGCATGGAAAACCTGGACTTTCGGCTACCGGGCGTGAGCCGACGATGAGCAAGCCGCGCGTTGCCGTGATCGGCGCCGGTTGGGCCGGGCTTGCCGCCGCGGTGGAGCTGGCCGGCCGGGCGGAGCTGACCGTGTTCGAAGCCGGGCGCGAGCCGGGAGGCCGCGCGCGCCGCATCGGCGTGCGCGGCAGCCGGCTGGACAATGGCCAGCACATTCTGATTGGCGCGTACCGGGAATGCCTGCGGCTGATGGCCGCGGTGGGCGTGGACGAGAGCCGGGCCTTGCTGCGCCTGCCGATGAACTGGCGACGCCAGGGCGGCATCAGCCTGAGCTGCCCGCGTCTGCCGGCGCCCTTGCACCTGGCGGCGGGCCTGCTGACGGCGCGCGGCATAAGCTGGCGCGACAAGGCGAGGCTGGCGCTGGCCTTGCAGCGTTTGAAAGGACAGGGTTGGCGGGTGGCGCCGGATTGCGCGGTGACGCAATGGCTGACGCAGCAAGGGCAGTCCGAAACGCTGATCCGAGAATTCTGGCGGCCGCTGGTGCTGTCCGGCCTCAACACGCCGCCGGAACAAGCGTCGATGCGGGTGCTGGCCGCGGTGCTGCGCGACAGCCTGGGCGCGGACCGCGCCGCCAGCGATCTTTTGCTGCCCAGAGTGGATTTGTCCGCCTTGTTCCCTGAGCCCGCCTGGCGGTGGCTGGCCGAGCGCGGCGCGGATCTGCGCGCCGGCCGGCGCGTGCGAGGCGTGGCGGCGGATTCAACGGGGGTGAGCGTGGACGGCGAGCGTTTCGACGCCGCCGTGCTCGCGGTGGCGCCGTATCATGCGGCGGAGCTGACGGCGGATCCAACGCTGCGCCAGTTGACCAATGCTTATCGTTATTGGCCCATCTACACCGTCTATCTGCAGTTTGAGGGCGCGGTCCGCTTGCCGGCGCCGATGTGCGCCTGCAGCGGCGGCGTCGGCGACTGGCTGTTCGACCGCGGCGCGCTGATGGGCGAAACCGGCTGGGTGGCCGCGGTGATGAGCGCGCCGGAGCATCTGGACGCGCTTTCGCAAGAGGAACTGGCTGCTCTGGTGGAGGCCGACGTACGCCGGCTTGATCCGTGCGCCGGCCGGCGGCTTGATTTCCGGGTGCTGGCGGAGCGGCGGGCCACTTTTGCCAGTTTGGTCGATATGAGGCGACCGGCGCAGCCAAGCCCGGTACAATCGCTTTATTTGGCGGGAGATTGGACGCATGCTGATTATCCTGCCACTTTGGAGGGGGCCGTCCGAAGCGGCGTCGCAGCCGCCCGCGCGGTGATTGGAAGACTGTGAGCCATCCGGCGGCCGCAGAGGCGCGCCGCCGATGGCCCTGATTACAAGATAGCGAAAAAAATGACGACAGATATCGCCTCTAACGCATTCAAGGACCGCGTGGTGCTGGTCACCGGCGCCACCCAGGGCATAGGCCGCGAGGCCGCGCTCACTTTGGCGCGGCACGGCGCCACCGTGGTGTTGCTGGCTCGCAGCGTCAAAGGCCTGGAGAAGGTCTACGATGAAATAGCGGCCGCGGGAGGGCCGGACCCGGCGGCGGTGCCGCTGGACCTGCTGAAAGCGGCGGAGGGCGATTTCAACAATCTGGCGATGATGATCAAGCGCGAGTTGGGCCGCCTGGACGGCATCTTGCATTGCGCTTCCCATTTTTACGCGCTGTCGCCGCTGTCCAATCAGACCGTGGAAGAGTGGATGGACCAGTACCGGATCAATACCGTGGCGCCGTTCGCGCTGACCCGCGCTTGTCTGCCGTTGTTGAAGGATTCTCCGGACGCGGCGGTGCTGTTCGTGGGCGAAACCCACGCGCTGCACCCTGCGCCGTACTGGGGCGGTTTCGGCGCGTCCAAGGCCGGCCTCAACTATCTCACCCAGGTGGCGGCCAACGAATGGGATGTTTACCCGCAGTTGCGCGTCAACCAGCTGATTCCGGGGCCGGTGAATTCGCCTCAGCGCAACCGCACCCATCCGGGCGAGGACAAGTCCGAACGCGGCAATCTGTCCGAACTGATGCCGCATTTGCTGTACTGGCTGGGGCCCGCCAGCCAGGGCCGCAGCGGCGAGATCGTGGAACTGGATTTGCGCGCCCGGCGCGCTTGAGGGGAAGGGGCGAGGCATGAGCATAGGGCGATGGCTATGGTTGCCGCTGCTGCTGCTGGCGTTGACCGGCTGCAACTGGGTGGGCAACGTCACCGGCTTGACCAAGGACGCCAATAAGGCGATAGGCGCGGCCTGCCGTCAGACCGGCCGTTCGCTGGAAGAGTGCTATTTGCGCAATCCCGAAGCCGACAAGGCGGCGATCTACGCCGGCTGGCGAGAGATGAACGAGTACATGGCCAAAAACAAGCTGGACACCATGGAACCGCCCAAGGAAGCGTCCACCCCCGCCGGCATGCCGGCGCCCACCGCCAGCAGCCACGGCGCCGCGTCCGCGCCGGTGGAGAAATCCAGCGCCAATATCTCGCCCTCCGGCCCCAGGCCGCTGAGCAACGAAGAGGCCGAACGCGCCGCGCGCACCGATCCGCAAGTGGAAGCGGTGCTGGCGGCCATTCGCAACAAGCCCGCCGGCGAAGGCGGGGAAAAATCCAAGGCGGCCTCCGGCGGGGAGCCGGAGCAGAAACGCCTGCTCAACATCATCAATGAACTCAATAAGAACAGCCCTGCGCCTGGTTCGCACGGCTGAGCCCGTCCACTTCTTTCCGTTGTCCTGATGGCAAAAATCAAAACCGTTTTCAGTTGCGCCGAGTGCGGCGGTCAAACGCCCAAATGGCAGGGCCAGTGCCCGCATTGCAACGCCTGGAATACCTTGACCGAGGCGGTGCAGGCCGCGCCGGCGGCCAACGCCCGTTTCCAGTCCTGGAGCGACAGCGCCACCCAAGTGCAGAAGCTGTCCGATGTGCAAACCGAGGAAGTGCCGCGGGACCCGTCCGGCATCGACGAGCTGGACCGGGTGCTGGGCGGCGGCGTGGTGCGCGGCGCGGTGATTCTGATTGGCGGCGATCCCGGCATCGGCAAATCCACGCTGTTGTTGCAGGCGCTGTCCGAGATTGGCGCGCGCCGCAAGGTGCTCTACGTGTCCGGCGAGGAATCGCCGCAGCAGATCGCGCTGCGCGCGACCCGGCTGGCGGTGGCCACCGAGCGCGTTAACCTGCTGGCGGAAATCCGGCTGGAAGCCATCCTGGAAACACTGAAGCGCGAGCGGCCGGAAGTGGCGGTGATCGACTCCATCCAGACCCTGTACACCGACCAAGTGACGTCGGCGCCGGGCTCGGTGTCCCAGGTGCGCGAATGCGCGGCGCAACTGACGCGGATGGCCAAGCAGACCGGCATCACCATTTTGCTGGTGGGACACGTCACCAAGGAAGGTTCGCTGGCCGGCCCGCGCGTGCTGGAGCATATGGTGGACACCGTGCTGTATTTCGAGGGCGATTCCCACTCCAATTACCGGATGATACGCGCGATCAAAAACCGTTTCGGCGCGGTCAACGAGTTGGGCGTGTTCGTGATGACGGACCGCGGCCTCAAGGGCGTGTCCAACCCCTCCGCCATCTTTCTGTCTTCCTACCGGGACGACGTGGCCGGCTCCTGCGTGCTGGTCACCCAGGAGGGCAGCCGCCCGCTGCTGGTGGAGATCCAGGCGCTGGTGGACGATTGTCACGGCTTCCAACCCAAGCGCCTGACCGTGGGTCTGGAACAGAACCGCCTGGCCATGCTGCTGGCGGTGCTGCACCGCCACGGCGGCGTCGCCTGCTTCGACCAGGACGTGTTCCTCAACGCGGTGGGCGGGGTCAAGATCAACGAGCCAGCGGCCGACTTGGCCATCATCCTGGCCATGGTGTCCTCCTTGCGCAACCGGGCGTTGCCGGAAAAGCTGGTGGTGTTCGGCGAAGTGGGCCTGGCGGGCGAGGTGCGCCCGGTGGCGCGCGGCCAGGAGCGCTTGAAGGAAGCGGCCAAGCTCGGATTCACCCGCGCCATCGTGCCGCAGGCCAACCGCCCGCGCCAGCCGATTGAGGGGTTGCAGGTAATTGCGGTGGAGCGGCTGGATCAGGCGGTGGAATTCTGCCGCGAGTGAGCGGTAAGAGCCTGTTTACGATCTGCTGCGCGTCGGCGATACGGCGTTGAAAACCGCTTCGAAATGCTCATGTACCGTGTGTACACTCCGCTTTCTCAGCTGTTTTCGCCTTGTCTCGCTTTAGCTCGCGAGATCGTAAACAGACTCTAAGAAAGCGGATAGCGAATGATAGAAGACCGAGACATAGAAGCGGAACGGCCCTACCTGTTCCGCTACGCGCTGGCGCAATTGCGCGAAAAAGACGCCGCGGACGAGGCGGTGCAGGAAACGCTGCTGGCGGCGCTGGAATCCAGGGCCTCCTTCAGCGGCAAATCCACGCTGCGCACCTGGTTGACCTCCATCCTGCGTTTCAAACTGATTGACGCCTTGCGCCGCAAGGGCAAGGAAAAACTGTTCGAATCGCTGGAGGACGAGGCTGACGATAGCGATTTTGACGGTCTGTTCAGCCGCGATGGCCACTGGCGCGAGCCGGTCAAGGCCTGGAGCGGGCCGGAGCAATCCCTGGTCTCGCGCCAGTTCTGGGAGGTGTTCGAGCAGTGCTCGGAAGTCATGCCGCGCCGCACCGCGATGGTGTTCGTGATGCGGGAGGTGATGGGCATGGAGATTGCGGAGATTTGTAAGAATCTGGAGATCACCGCGACCAACTGTTCTGTATTGCTGTATCGCGCCCGCATGAGCTTGCGGGAGTGTTTTTCGATCCGCTGGAGCCGGGAGGCTAGCGTATGAAGTTGAGTTGTCGTCAGGCCAGCCGTTTGATCTCGGCCTCGCAGGACCGTTCCTTGAGTCAGTGGGAATACGTGCGTCTGCGCGTGCACCTGTTCATGTGCGGCAATTGCCGCAATTTCTCGCAGCAGCTCAAGCAGTTGAGCGAGGCCGCGCGCAGGGCGGGGCGCGGCGAGTAATCGTTTATTTGAAGCAAAGCGACCAACCGGCCTTCTGGCCGGTTTTTTCTTGCCCGTGGCGCGGGATAAAAAGAAGCCGGCGAAAGCCGGCTTTTAATTTCAAGGGTGGTAAGAAAAAACTCAGCGCTTGCGCTTGCCGCCGCTGCTCTTGGCCGCCGCGCATTGATGCGGGCAGGCGGCGCATTGGCTGTCGTTGAGGCCGGCTCCGGTGAGCGATTGCTTGAGCGCACAGACCGATCGGCGGCAGGCGATGAAGCGAATCTGGTTTTCCGAGGCCAGTTCGCGGAAATGGCGCATCACGTTGTGGCCGAGAAAATCGGTGAACAGGATCAAGAGGTCGGTGCCGGCCGGCAGGCGGTCCACCTTGCGTTGGTGCGAGCTGTTGCGGCCGCTGACGTGACGATGAATGTTGATGCCGAAATCGCGCAGCACATCCGGAATATTGCCGAGGGTATCGGCTCCCACAAGCATGGCATTCATTGGACATCCCTCCTGGGTGAATTTTTAGAAATGATAATCGTTATCATTTAGCTGGTCAATCACAAACTTTGAAATTGGCAATCAGGACAGGGGTGGACTGTGGCGGATCGGCTGCTGCGTTTAGAGCGGCCAACAAAACGCCTGATGCTGCCTTACGCCGACTTGCCTCAGCCGTGAAACTGATTTTTGTTAGCCGCTCTTAAGTCGCGCCGCCTGCTCTGGCTGGGCGGCGGAAGGGTTTGCATGAGCCCGGCTCATGCGGGGACCGGGGCGCGGTAGCTTGTCGAACTCGGCATTTTTGCGCTCAACCCGACGGGCGTGGCGGGTTTAGATAGCGGCATCCAAATAACTCATGGCTGGTGCAAGGTTTTTACATGTAACAAGTATTAAAAACAAAGAATAAGAAGTATTTACACTGCGCAGGTTTTAACGCAATTGCAAAAAAGCAACATGCCGATGGGATTTGAACATGCCTATTTTTTGTAGTTTCTGCTCTAGATATGCATTTGGTTTTGCGGGGTGATGGATTTCGTTTTTCGGTTAGACGCTTGTTTAATAAAGATTTTGAGTCGTTAAGAAGTATTGCTTCAAACATAGTGCCTACTCGCTCTGAAGATGGAGGGGGGCGGCCGCGGAAAAGTTTATTGACGCTGGTCATGATTAATTCGCACACTCGGATCGCCTTCGGTTCAGATCAAAAAATGAGCACGACGATGCTCTCAATAGAGCCATAAACCCGACGAGGTCAGTGGCCAAATGAACTTACAAGGGATTGGAGAATCATGAATTGTCGCAAGAAGAAAATCGTGCTGGCGCTCGCCATGCTCGGTGTCGGCGCCGCGTCTTTGGCTCACGCGGACGAGAACAACGGAACCCTGGACCGTGTGGAAGTCACCGGCTCCAATATCAAGCGCTCCATCAAGCAGGAGCAGGCGATCCCGATGACCATCATCAAGACCGATGATCTGGTCAAACAGGGCATGACGTCGGTTGAGCAAGTGATCAACAGCCTGGCCTCCAACCAGTCTTCCCAGGGCGCCAACGCCGCGGTTGGCGCCTCCACCGGCGGGGCTTCCTACGCCAGCCTGCGCGGCTTGGGTCACCAGTACACGTTGATTTTGCTGGATGGTCGCCGCATCGTGAACCAGCCTATGGACGGCACCTCGGTCGACCTCAACGCCATTCCGCTGACGGTGATTGACCGCATCGAAGTCGTGCGTGACGGCGCCTCCGCCATTTACGGCACCGACGCTATCGGCGGCGTGATCAACTTCATCACCAAGAAAACCATGCAGGGCCTGTCCATCGGCGGCGAACTGCTGTCCCCGCAGCGTTCCGGCGGCCAGGAGCGCAGCGTCAACTTGTCCTACGGCTACGGCGACCTGGGCAAGGACGGCTTCAACATCTACGGCGCTTACGAGTATCACAAGACCAACAAAATCATGGCCACCCAGCGTGATTTCGCGTCCCAGATCACCAGCAGCACCAAGCGCAGCGTCAACAGCTTTCCGCCAAACTATCTGAACGCCAACGGCGACCTGGTCAATGGCTCGCCCAACTGCGCGCCGCCGTATTCGACGCCGGATGGCAGCGGCGCTTGTTCGCAGCTGTATTCGCTGTATCCGTCGATCCAGCCTGAGATCGAACAACAGACCGGCGTGCTCAAGGGCACCACCCGCATCGGCGACCACGAGTTGTCCTTGCAATACCTGGTGACCGAGACCAAGAACACCACCTGGGTGGCTCCGACCCCGTTCTCCGGCGACGTTAGCTCGCCCACGGCGCCGGGTCAGAATCCGGCGGACGGTCCGTTCCCGGTTTACGGCCGCTCGGTGCCCGCCGGCGCGCGCGTGGACAGCACCACCGCCACTACCCAGCGTCTGCAAATGAACCTGGAGGGCCTGATCGCCGGCTGGGACTACCGCGCCGGCCTCGGCCACTCGGAAAGCAAGGTCACCCACGATCTGCAAGGCGGCTACCTGAGTCAGAGCAAGCTGCAGAACGCGCTGAATAACGGTTTTGATCCGGGCAGCGCGGATCCGGCCGCCTGGAAGCCGTTCTCGTCAACCGGCCGCATCGAGCAGGCCAAGTCCAAGCTCGATCTCGCCGACTTCAAGGTGAGCAAGGAGGTACTGCAACTGCCGGCCGGCATGTTGGCGGTGGCCATCGGTGCCGAGGCACGCCGCGAAACCATCGAGCACACCTATAACCATGCGCTGTCCTCCGACACCATGAGCACCGGCCTGACCAAGACCAACGACGGCAGCGGCCAGCGCAACGCCCAGGCGTTGTACGGCGAGCTGGACATTCCGGTGATCAAGCACTTGGACGCCAACCTGGCGGTGCGTTACGACCACTACAGCGATTCCGGCAGCTCGGTGAACCCCAAGGTTTCGCTGAAGTACCAGCCGGTGCCGCAATTGTTGCTGCGCAGCTCGGCCAGCACCGGTTTCCGCGCGCCGTCGCTGTACGACATCAACCAGCCTGCCCAGCAGCAACTGACCGCCAAGAACTACACCGACCCGGTACTGTGCCCGGGCGGCGTGGCTCAGCCTGGCGCCGGCCCCACCTCTTGCGTCAAGACTCAGCAAAACCTGCTCTCCGGCGGCAACAAGAGCCTGCAGCCGGAAAAATCCTCATCCATCTCCTTCGGCATGGTGCTGGAGCCGGTCAAGGACCTGACCACCAGCGTGGACTTCTGGTGGACCAATATCCAGAACTCCATTGGTTCGCTGAACGAGCAGACCATCTTCGCCAACCCGGGCAAATACGCCAATCTGTTCGTCCGGGATTCGAAGAACAATCTGCTGTACGTGACCGATCTCACCGACAACCTGGGCAATACCAGCGCCGCCGGCGTCGACCTGGGCTTCTCCTTCCGTCTGCCGCGCACCTCCATCGGCGACTTCACAGTGAACCTGGACGGCACCTACATCAGCAAGCACAGCTTCCAGTACGAGAAGGGCGGCGACTACCACAGCGATCTGGGCGCTTACGTCAACGGCAGTCCCACGTTCCGCTGGCAGCATAATCTGGCGCTGAACTGGGTGCGCGGGTCGTGGAGCGGCATCCTGGCTCAGGATTACAAATCGGGTTACACCGATTCCGACCCCAGCCACATGGTCAAGCCTTACTCCACCTGGAATCTGTCCGGTTCCTACGCCTGGAACAAGCAGTTGACCGTGACGGCCGGGATCAAGAACCTGTTCGACCAGCTGCCGCCGTGGAGCAATCAGGGCGAAACCACGCCCCAGGGCTATGACCCGCGCTTCACCGATGCGGTGGGCCGCGCTTATTTCGTGAAAGCCAGCTACAAGATGTAACTCCGCCATGCCGGGATGGTCTTCGCCGTCCCGGCTGGAAGGAGTACGCAGGAACCGGCCTTCACGCGAAAGCCGGAGTGGCAGATGGCGGCCGTGTCGGTCCCGGCCCGCTCACAAGGCGGGGAGGGTGCCGGCCCAGCCGCAGCAATTGTGGGTATC
>NZ_JBRBAF010000018.1:0-71236 GCF_052805975.1 Chromobacterium sp. W521 | reverse complement strand
GGTCAACATGCTGAAAGCGGTCACCAAGGTGGACATGAACACCACCACCATGGCCAGTTGCCACCAATAGCCTTGCAACAGCTCTTCCGGCACTTCCGCCAGCATGGAGCCCCAGCTGACTTGGCGCACGTCCACGCCGAAGCCGAGGAAGGACAGGATCACTTCGTACTTGATCAGGCCCACCATCAAGAGGGAGAACTGCACCAGCAGCAGGTGGGAGACATTGGGCAGGATGTGGATGAACATGCGGCGGCTGTGGCTGGCGCCGATGGCGTCCGCCGCCTGCACGTATTCGCGCGAACGGTTCTTGATGAACTCCGCGCGCACCAGGCGGAAGGTGCCGGTCCAACTGGTCAGCGACAGCACCAGAATGACGGTGGCGATGCCGCGCCCGGCCACCGCGGCGAAGGCGAGCAGCAAGAGCATGTCCGGCACCGAGGTGAACACGCTGTAAAACCACATTAGGAAGTCGTCCACCTTGCGGCCGAAGTAACCGGCCACCGCGCCCAGCGAGGTGCCGATCAGGATGGACAACAGCGCGCCGAAGAAGCCCACCAGCAGCGAGGTGGCGGTGCCCTTGATCACTTTGTCCAGAATATCTCGGCCGCGCTGGTCCGCGCCGAAGGGCAGCGATTCCACTTTTTTCACCTCAGGCTTGGCATATTGGGCCGCGTGGGGACGCGCGGCTTCCAGCCAATCGTGGATGGGATCTTCCGACGGCTTCAGCCGTTCGGTGGGCACAATGGCAGTGGAAGGGCCTCCGGCGGCGGCTGTGGTGTCCTGTTGGCGGTATTGTTCCAGCAACAGTGTGGGGGGCGCGTAGGAAGCAGCGATTTCGTCGTCCCAGCCGCGGCCGGCCAGGTTGAGCCAGCCGGCGGCCGCCAGCAGCATGAAAGCCACCACCACCCAGAGCGAAACGAAGCCGATGCGGTCGCGCTTCAGGCGTTGCCAGCCCAGCGCCCACAGGCTGCGCGAGGGGGCGGCCGGCGCGGCGCCGGCGGTGTTTTGCAATGTTGTCATTTTTTGTGCTCCGCGCTTACTTGAGTTGCACGCGTGGATCGATCCACTTGTAGATGATGTCGGCCAGCAGGTTGAACACCATGGCGGCGGCGGCGATGGTCACGGTGATGGCTTTGATCACCGGGAAATCGCTCTTGTCCACCGCCATCAGCAGTTCATTGCCCATGCCGGGAATGCCGAAAAAGCGCTCCAGCAGCATCGAACCCAGCACCAGGAAGGGCAAGGACATCATTACCGCGGTGACCACCGGGATCAGCGCGTTGCGCAGCACGTGCTTGAAGAGCACGGTTTTTTCCGACAGGCCCTTGGCGCGCGCGGTGCGCACGTAGTCGTGGCCCAGCTCTTCCACCACAAAGCTGCGGTAAAAACGCACATTGGGCGCCAGCGACACCAGCATGCCCAGGATCAGCGGCAGCGGCACGTAGATCAGCAGGCTGCGCAGCAGGCTGCCGTCGTCCCACCCCATCACCGGAAACCAGTCCAGTTTGAAAGCCAGCAAGTACTGGCCGACGATGATGTAGGCCAGCGAACTGATGGACATGGCCACGGTGCAGATCAGAGTCACCATGCGGTCGGTCAGCGTGCCGCGGTAGTAAGCCACGACGATGGCGATGGGCAGCGCGGTCAGCAGCTCAAACACCAGCAAGGTGCCGGTCAGCGTCAGCGAGGGGCCGACGCGCGAGGCCAGCGTGGCGGTGACCGATTGCTGGGTGGACCAGGAAGTGCCAAAGTCGAAAGCGGCCACTTGCTTGACGAAGAGCCAGAACTGCTCCGGCAGGCTTTTATCCAGGCCCAGCTGGGCACGGATATTCAGCAGCATTTCGGGCGTCAGGCGCTTGCCCGCCAGGATGTAGGTGGGGTCTCCGCCCACCCAGTTGAACAGCACGAACACCAGCAGCATGACGCCGAACATCGTCGGCACCATCTGCCAGATTCGGCGAATGATGAAATTGAACATCGGGAATCTCCAGCAGGTGGAACGCGCCACCTGGCGCATTTAGGTCAATCCAAGCCTCAAGGCCGCTGGCTCAGGTCAATATCGACATAGCGCCAGGAGCCGGCAACGCCATCGACCGACATTGGATGCACTACCAAGCCTTTCACATAGCTATGGCTGACGATGTTGTTAAAGCGCGTCACCCCCGGAATCATCGGCTGATAAGCGGCCGCTACCCGGTTCATCCGATCAAACTGCTTATTCCGCTCCGGACCATTCGGCAGGATTTGGGATGCCAGGTAGGCTCGGTCATAATCCGGGTGGCTGAAAAACGTCTTGCTGCCCTGGCCGATCAAACCGCTCCATAACGACGAAACGAAGTCATCCCCGTCCGGCGTCGCCGCCGACCCGCCTAAAGTCCACATTTGCAGTTTTCCGGCATAAGAGGCCTTGAGGTTTTCGTTCCACTTGGCCACTTTGAAGACGACGCGAAGCTTGATGCTGTCGAAAGCCTTCTGCCATATCTGGTTGAACTGCTTGTCGAAAGCACTGCCCTGAGTGGCCTGAGTGATCAACAGCGGCTGACCGTTGGGCTGGCGACGGTAGCCGTCCGGACCGATCTTGTAGCCGGCCTGATCCAGCAAAGCATTGGCCAGCGCCGGGTTGAAATCCGGCGCGCCACGGAAGTGCGGGTCATTGCCCACCATGTTCAGGGGCACCAGATTCTGCAACTGGATAGCCTGGCCGCTATACAGCAGCTTGATCACTTCCTGGCTGGGATAGGCCATGCCGATGGCGCGGCGCAAGGCGACCTTTTGCTTGCTGTAGCCGCCCACCACCGGGTCGCGCATATTGAAGAAGGCATAAGTCACATCCATGCCCAGATTGTGGTGCAAGCGGATGCCGCGCTGCGCCAGCATCGGATTGAGGCTGGCCTGGAAGGGGTTGGCCTCGCTGCTGTGCACGGTGGAGGGAATGGCGGACTTGGGCACGCCGGACACATCCAGTTGCTTGTTGAGGAAGGACAGCCAGCGCGGCTGCTCCTCTTCCAGCACCTTGATATCGATGCGTCCCACGATGGGCAGGGTCTTGCCCTGTAAATCTCGCATGATTTCGGCATTGGCCGGATCTGCGGCGGCAACGCTGCTGAACACGTCCTTGCGGTATCCCGGATTAGCCTCCAGCATGATCCGGTTGCCCGGCTTCCAGTCTTTCAACATATATGGGCCGGTGCCCACCGGATGCGAGTTGGTATCCTTGGCGTAAGCCTCGATCGCCTCCCGCGCCACCGCGCCGGCGTTTTGGGCCGCCAGGGTATTGATGAAATTGAAGTTGGGCTTTTTCAACCGCAATTGCAGTGTGTAACGGTCCAACACCTGGATGCCTTCCATTGGACCGTCGTAATTGAATTTCCCGGTTTTGCGGGCCTGCTTTCCCGCTTCCTCCAAACCGATGATGAAATCGGTAAAGCCCGCCGGGCTGGGCGAGTTCACCACCGGATCGGCAAATCGCTTGAAGCTATAGGCGTAGTCCATAGCGGTCAGTTCGCGCTTTTTGCCTTTAAAAACGGGATCGTCTGCAAAATAGATGCCGGGCCGGATCTTGATGGTGAACACCTTTCCGTCCGCGGATACCTGAGGCAAACCTTGGGCCGTGGCCGGCGTCACGACAAGCGGCCGCGCCAAATAGTCGTATCGATACAAGGTATCGAAGATATTGTCGATCACCCCCAAAGAGTAGACATCGTACACTTTGGCCGGATCGAAACCGGACTCAGGCGCGACGAAATTCACCCGCAGCGTCTTGTTCATATCGGCCGCCTGAGCGGACGCGAATAGGCCCGCCCCCGCCAGCAGCAGGGGCAGCCATTTCCAGCGATTCATCTCGCTTACTCCTTTGTGTCACGGAGCCGGGAAACCCGGCGTCTCTATTGTTATGCCTGCTCCAGCATGAGGAAATGCCATGAGCAAGTGCCGTGACTGTAAAGCGAATCCGCCGGCTAGATCAACAAGAAACTATCAAAATGGCATCAAAGAAAAAACATGTCTATGCATAGAAAAACTCATGCTAAGCCAAGGACTTGGGCCCATCTCAAGTCGCCGCACGCAAGGCCCAGTCAAAACAACGGGTTGGCAGCAAGCGGCGCAGCCACCAATACAGTTTGGTAGGAAAGGTGACCCGGTAGCGCGCCGCCGGCTTGGCCGCCGTGATGGCGCGGTGAACCGCCTCCGCCACCGCGCTGGCCGGCAGGGTGAACGGCGCGGCATGGCCCTCTTTCTTCAGCCGCGCCAGTTGCTGCTGGTAGGCCTCTTTATGATGGCTGGCGTCGATGTCCACGTTTTTCAGGAAGCGCGCCAGCGCATTGGGGCGAAAACGGCTTTCTATCGGCCCCGGCTCCACTAGGGAGACATGGATATTGGTGCCATGCAGCTCATGGCGCAGGGTGTCGCACAGGCCTTCCATCGCGAACTTGCTGGCGTTGTAGGCGCCGCGCCAGCGCATGGCGGCGAAACCGAGGATGGAACTGTTGAACACGATGCGGCCATGGCCCTGGGCTCGCATTACTTTGAGCGCGGCGTTGGTCAGCTCCCAGGGGCCGAACAGATTGGTCTCGAACTGCTCGCGCATCGCCGCTCGGCTGATGTCCTCCACCGCGCCAGGCTGGCCGAAGCCGGCGTTGTTGAACAAGGCGTCCAGTCGCCCGCCGGCCATCTCTACCGCCTGTGCCAATCCTTCGCGAATGGAATCGGCGTCGTCCACGTCCAGCCGGATGCAAGCCATGCCCTCGCTGCGCAAGCGCTCCACGTCGGCGGCGGCGCGGCAGCTGGCGATCACGCGCCAGCCGCGCTGGGCCAGGATTACGGCCGTGTGGTAGCCGATGCCGCTGGAGCAGCCGGTAATCAGAATGGTTGGTTGCGAATGCATGCTGGCCCCTGTCGTTTTCAATTGGCGACACCCTACCTCAAATGCGGGCGCCGGGGAATTGTCCGCTAGACGCGCTCGCTTTCCGCGCCGCTACCATCCCAACAGCATCCTTGCTTGCCAAAAGCGCTCAATCGCCTCTGTCGCCGCACCCGGTAATTGGACTAGAATGACGGCCTTAAAGAGCCGCCTGCGCCCACGCGACACCGACGGAGCCCGCACGGAGCGGCCACCACGAAAGCACCATAAGGAAAACGCCATGGCTAAAGCCAACAAAGCGCCGGCCAGTTTCGAAACCGCACTGGCCCAACTGGAAGACATCATCCAGGCGATGGAAAGCGGCGACATGCCGCTGGAAACGGCGCTCGGCTCCTACAAGCAGGGCATAGAATTGATCAAGTTCTGCCAGGCCAAACTGGCCGACGCGGAACAGCAACTGAAAATACTCGAAAACAACGAACTCAAACCACTGGAATTGTCCAATGGCCAATAAACCTTTCATGGCCTGGATGACCGATATCCAGCAGCAAGTGGAAGGTGCGCTGGAACGCCTGCTGCCCTCCGATCAGCACACGCCGCAAAAACTGCACGAAGCGATGCGCTACGTCTGCCTGGGCGGCGGCAAGCGGGTACGCCCGCTGCTGGTGTTCGCCGCCGGCGAATTGGTGGGCGCCTCGGCCGACAACCTGGCCCGCATCGGCGCCGCGCTGGAGATGGTCCACGTCTATTCGCTGGTGCACGACGACATGCCCTGTATGGACGACGACGTGCTGCGCCGCGGCAAGCCCACTTGTCACGTGGCTTACGATGAAGCCACCGCGCTTTTGGCGGGCGACGCGCTGCAAACCCATGCCTTCGATACGCTGAGCGCGCCGCTGCCGGGCGTGGCCCCCGCGGCTCAGCTCGCCATGGTTCACACCCTGGCCCGCGCCGCCGGCCATGCCGGCATGGCCGGCGGCCAGGCCATAGACTTGGCCAGCGTGGGCAAGGCGCTGAACCAGCCGGAACTGGAATACATGCATTTGCTGAAAACCGGCGCGCTGATCCGCTCGTCGGTATTGCTGGGCGCCATGGCCGGCCGGCCGTTGAGCGAGGAGGAAACCGCCCGTCTGGACGTGTTCGCCAAGCGCATGGGCCTGGCCTTCCAGGTGGTGGACGATGTGCTGGACTGCGAGGCGGACACCGCGACGCTGGGCAAAACCGCAGGCAAGGACGCCGCCCACGACAAGCCCACCTACGTCAGCCTGATGGGGCTGTCCGAAGCCAAGCAGTTTGCCCGCGACTTGCGCGACGAGGCGTTTGCCGCGCTGGAAGGATTTGGCGATTCCGCCCAACGATTGAAGGAACTGGCCGACTACATCGTCGCGCGCTCGTTCTGAGAAGCAGAAAACTATGTATCCCTTGCTCGAGACCATTCAATGCCCTGCCGACCTGCGCAAGCTGTCGCGCCAGCAGCTTGCGCCGCTGGCCACGGAACTGCGCGACTTTCTGGTGGAAAGCGTCAGCAAGACCGGCGGCCACTTCGCCTCCAACCTGGGCAGCATTGAGCTGACCATCGCCCTTCACTATGTCTTCAACACCCCGGACGACCGCCTGGTGTGGGACGTGGGCCACCAAACCTATCCGCACAAAATCCTGACCGGCCGCCGCGAACGCATGGGCAGCATGCGCCAGAAAGGCGGCTTGGCCGGCTTTCCCAAGCGCGACGAATCGGAATACGACACCTTTGGCGTCGGCCATTCCTCCACCTCCATCGGCGCGGCGCTGGGCATGGCGGTGGCGGCCAAGACTCAAGGCATAGAGCGCAAAAGCGTGGCCATCATCGGCGACGGCTCCATGACCGCCGGCCAGGCTTTTGAAGCCCTCAACAACGCCGGCGCGATGGACACCGACCTGCTGGTGGTGCTCAACGACAACGAGATGTCCATCTCGCCCAATGTGGGCGCGCTCAACAACTACCTGGCCAAGCTGATGTCCGGCCGCTTCTACGCGGCGATGCGCGAAGGTTCCAGCAAGGTGCTGGGCATCGCTCCGCCGCTGAAGGAGATCGCCAGCAAGGTGGAAGAGCACGTCAAGGGCTTCTTCACCCCGGGTACCCTGTTCGAGGAGTTCGGCTTCAACTACATCGGCCCCATCGACGGCCACGATGTGGACGTGCTGGTGGACACCCTGAGCAATATCCGCAGCCTCAAGGGGCCGCAGTTCCTGCACATCGTCACCAAGAAAGGCCACGGCTACAAGCTGGCGGAGAGCGACCCGGTCAAATACCACGGCGTCACCAAGTTCGATCCCAATAACGGCCTGGCCAGCGGCAAGGGCGGCGGGAAGCCGCAGTACACCCAAGTGTTCGGCGACTGGATCTGCGACATGGCCAAGCGCGACCCGCGCCTGGTGGGCATCACTCCGGCGATGCGCGAAGGCTCCGGCCTGGTGCGCTTCGAACAAGAGCACGCGGACCGCTATTACGACGTGGCCATCGCAGAACAGCACGCGGTCACCTTCGCCGCCGGCCTGGCCTGCGACGGCGTCAAACCGGTGGTGGCCATCTACTCCACCTTCCTGCAACGCGCTTACGACCAGCTGATCCACGACGTGGCGCTGCAAAACCTGCCGGTCTTGTTCGCCATCGACCGCGCCGGCCTGGTGGGCGCGGACGGCCCCACCCATGCGGGCGCCTTCGACCTGTCCTTCCTGCGCTGCATTCCCAACCTGACGGTGATGGCGCCTTCGGACGAGAACGAATGCCGCCAGATGCTGTACACCGGCTTCCAGATGAACAGCCCGGCCGCGGTGCGCTATCCGCGCGGCACCGGCCCCGGCGCCGAGATCCAGGCGGAAATGACGGCGCTGCCGCTAGGCAAGGGCTTGGTGCGCCGCCAGGGCGAAAAAGTGGCCATCCTCGCCTTCGGCAGCATGGTAACGCCGGCGCTGGCCGCGGCCGAGGCGCTAAACGCCACCGTGGCCGACATGCGCTTCGTCAAGCCGCTGGACGCGGAACTGGTGTGCCGGCTGGCGGAAAGCCACGATCTGGTCATCACCGTGGAGGAAAACGTGGTGATGGGCGGCGCCGGTTCGGCCTGTGTGGAGGCGATGCAAGCAATGGGCATCCTTAAACCAGTGCTGCAATTGGGTCTGCCGGACGATTACGTGGAGCACGGCGATCCGGCCGGCTTGCTGGCCGACTGCGGCCTGGATGCCGCCGGCATCGAGCGCAGCGCGCGCCAACGGCTGGCCATGCTGTAAGAGCCTGTTCACGATCTCGCAAGCAAGGGCGAGACAAGGCGAAAACAAGCGAAAAAGCGGAATGTACAAGGGGTACATGAGCATTTTGAGCGTGTTTTTAACGCTGTATCGCCGCTGCGCAGCAGATCGTAAACAGGTTCTCAGCCCTCTCCTTGCGACAACACAAAGCCCGGCTTGGTCGGGCTTTGTTTTACCTGAAACCGCCTTTGGAAACGCTCAAGACTCCAGCAGCTCCAAAATGCGCCGCGCGGTTTCCTCCGGCCGCTCCAGCGGGAACAGATGGCTGCCCTGCTGCATCTGCACCTGAATATTGAAGTGTTTGCGCATGAAGCGCAGGTCCGCCGGCTTGAGCACATCCGAACCGGCTCCCGCGATAAAGGCGGCCGGCACTTTCAATTGGCCGCGATAACGAGGAAAATCATGCGGCAGCGCGCAGTAAATCTCATGTTCTATCTGCGGACGGAATTTGAGCTTGCGCCCGCCCTGTCCGTCGTCCACGGTGCCGTGCTCGGCGTAGTCGGCCAGGCAGTCCGGATCGAAACGGGCAAACATCGGCTTGCGGGCGAAGTAGTCGTGAACCATGGCCACCGATGCCCAGTTATCGCGCCGCTTCAGGGTGTTGCCGCCCGGGGTGACGCGGTCGATGAAGCCCAGCTTCTTGGCCAGCCAAATGCCGCGCGAGCGGAACGGCCCCATCAGCGGCGAATCCAGAATCACAATGCGCTTGAACAACTCCGGCCGGCGCAATGCGGCATAGAACATCAAAAAGCCGCCCAGCGAATGGCCGACGCCGACGATGGGCCCTTGATAGTGGCTTTCGATGTGCGCAATGGTTTCCTCCACCAGATGGGGCCAGCAGTCTGTCACCGGATAGGCCGGATCATGGCCGATGGCATCGAGGAAGCCCACTTGGTGGCGCTCGCCCAACGCGGCTAGAAACTTGCGGTAAACCGAGGCCGGAAAACTGTTGGCATGAGCAAAGTGAATCGTTTCTCGCATGATGTATGGTGTTGCGCCCTAGTTTTTATATAAATATTCTATCTTACCGTTTGCCCGGAATTTGAATTTAATGCATATTGTTTTCGCATAGCAAGACGCGGCGGCAACCCAGTCCGCCGCCCTCCGCGCCCCGCCCGGCCGCCAAGGAACCAATGCCTGAGCGCGCCGGTCATTCAAACGCTAACGACCATAAACCATAGAGTCATCCCGTGCCAATCAACTTATCGCTACTCTCATCCCGGATCGTGGGCTTGCTCGCGGTCTCGCTGGCCTGCCTGGGCTTGAGCCTGCCCGCGCACGCCGTCAACCAGGACGATCTGCTGCCGGCGGAGCAAGCCTTCGCCGCCAAGGTTGAACGCGCCGGCGAACAGCTCAAGCTGACGCTGGACGTGGCTCCCGGTTACTACCTGTACCGCGACCGCACCCAGATCAGCAGCCAGCCGGCCAAGCTGGTGGGCGCGCCGCAGTTCCCGGCCGGCAAGGAAAAGAACGACCCGTACTTCGGCAAACAAACCGTATTCACCGGCAAAAACGTGATAACGGTGCCGCTGCAAGCCAATGCGCCTGCAGAGTTTGAGTTGCAAGTACGCCTGCAAGGCTGCGCCGACGCCGGCGTGTGCTATCCGCCTTACACCCACAAGCTCAAAGTGGGCGGCACGCCGTCCGCCGGCGGCAAGCTGGGCGAATGGCTGTCGGAGGCGCCCCCTCAGGGAAAGTCCCCGGCCGGCAACAATGAGCTGGCAGCCCAGGGTTGGCTGACCACATTGGGCACCTTTTTGCTGGCGGGCATCGGCATGGCGTTCACCGCCTGCATGTACCCGCTGCTGCCCATCGTCTCCTCATTGATTGCCGGCCAGGGCGCTACCCTGACCCGCCGCCGCGGCTTCCTGTTGTCCTTCACCTATGTGCAAGGCCTAGCGCTGACTTACACCGTGGTCGGCGTCATCGCCGGCCTCACCGGCGCCTTGCTCACCGTATGGCTGCAACAGCCGGCGGTGGTGCTAAGCGCCAGCGCGCTGATGGTGGTGTTCGCGCTGTCCATGTTCGATCTGTTCACCATCCAGCTGCCGTCGGCGCTGCAATCGCGGCTGGCCGACACCTCCAATCATCTGTCCGGCGGCAAATTCGCCACCGTATTCGCGATGGGCGCGCTGTCCGCGCTGATCATCGGCCCCTGCGTCGCCCCGCCGCTGGCGCTGGCGCTGGGCTATATCGGCAGCACCGGCGACGCCGCTCTGGGCGGCGCGGCGCTGTACGCGATGGCGTTGGGCCTGGGCCTGCCGCTGATCCTGATCGGCACCTTCGGCGGCCATGTGCTGCCCCGCGCCGGCGGCTGGATGAAAACAGTCAAAGCCGGCTTCGGCGTCGTGATGCTGGGCCTGGCCATCTGGCTGGCCACGCCCTTCCTGCCGGGCGCGCTGGTCATGCTGCTGTGGGCCTTGCTGCTGATAGGCAGCGCGGTGTCCCTGGGCGCGCTGGAGGCGCTGCCGAGCAACGCCGGCGCTCCGCGTCGCTTGGGCAAGGCCGCCGGGGTGGCTCTGCTGCTGATCGGCGCGGCGCAATTGGCCGGCCTGCTGGCCGGCGCCGACAACCCGCGCTACCCCTTGCGCTGGCTGGGCCAGGGCCAGGCGGAGGCCAAGGCCGCGGCGGCGTTCCAGCCGGTGGCCAACAGCGCACAACTGGATGCGCTGCTGGCCAAGGCCAAGGCGGAAGGCAAGCCGCTGTTGCTGGATTTCTATGCCGACTGGTGCGTGTCCTGCAAGGAGATGGAGGCGGAAACCTTCCCGAATCCGGCGGTCGGCCGCCAAATGCAGGGCTATGTGCTGGCCAAGGCCGACGTCACCGCCAACAGCGCGGAGCACCAGGCTTTGCTCAAGCGTTTCGGCCTGTTTGGCCCGCCGGGCATTATCTTGTTCGACAAACTGGGGCAGGAAGCGGATCGCGTGATCGGCTTCACGCAGGCGGAAGCCTTCGCCAAGACCCTGGCGACGGTGAATCCGCAATAGCGGCAAGCGCCAATTGCATTCACGCTCATTGCATTGCAGAATCAGCGGGCCGATCTTTCGATCGGCCCGTTTTCATTTTCCGAGAGCCCCATGGCCATCAATAAAGCGTTCTCCAATGTCAGCATCCTGGCGGTGTTTCAGATCGCCATCATCGCGCTGCTGGTGATGTCCTGCCTGCGCGTGATCCAACCCTTTCTCGGCGCTCTGACCTGGGCCGCCATCATTGCCATTTCCGCTTGGCCAATGCATTGCCGACTACGGCAAAAGCTGGGAGAGCGCCACAAATTGGCCGCCCTGCTCATCGTGCTGGCGCTGGCCTTGGCCCTGGCCATCCCCATCGGCCTGATGGCGCTGACCCTGGCCGACACCCTGCCCCACCTGTCCGGCCTCACCCACGACCTGACCCAGTTGACGCTGCCCAACGCGCCTACCTGGCTGGCCAATATCCCGGTAGTGGGCGAAAGCCTGCAAAAGCTGTGGGGCAGCGTGCAGGCCGACCTGCCCGGCTTCTTCGAGAAAATCCGCCCGGCGGTCAACCAAGGCGCGTTGTGGCTGCTGTCCGGCGGCGCCAATCTCAGCCTGAGCCTGCTGGAAATCGTGCTGGCCATCATTGTGTCCGGCTTGCTGCTGATCAACGGCGACCGGCTGTGGGACATGGTGGAGCTGATCGTGATCAAGCTGGGCGGCGCGCCGGCCGGCGAATTGCCGGATGTGATCGCCCGCACCATACGCAGCGTTACCACCGGCGTGGTGGGCACCGCGCTGGCGCAGACCATCCTGTGCGTGATCGGCCTTTTGATCGCCGGCGTGCCCGGCGCGCTGGTGCTGGGCTTCCTCTGCTTCATTGTCGCGGTGGCGCAAATGCCCACGCTGATCGTCTGGCTGCCGGCCGCGGCCTGGGTGTTTTACACCGGCAACACCGGCCTTGGCATCTTCCTGCTGGTCTGGGGCTTCTTGCTGATCAACACCATAGACAATATTCTGAAGCCCTTGCTGATCAGCCAGGGCGCGCAGATGCCGCTGTCGCTGATCTTTCTGGGCGTAATCGGCGGCCTGATCGCCTGGGGGGTGATAGGCCTGTTCATCGGCCCCACCCTGCTAGCGGTGGCCTTGACCATGTTGCGCCATTGGCTGCGCCCGGAATGCCCGGAGCCCAAGACCGGCGAGGACGACACCTGCGAACAGGCCGGCGCTTCCGAATAACGCATCAAAAGAGGCTGTTGACGATCTGCTACGCGTCGGCGCTGCGGCATTGAAAACGGCCTCAAAATGCTCATGCACGTGTGCATACTCGGCTTTTTCAGCCGTTTTCGCTAGCGCTCGCAAAATCGTAAACGCCTTCCAAATACACAAGGGCCCGCATGCGGGCCCTTGTGTATTTGGCGCTCAAAACGCCGGACACTCCACTTCCCAGTCTTCCTCGCTCAGATGTAAATGGCAGGCCAGCCGCCAAGGCCGCGCTTCGGTCCAGCATTCGCTGGCGGCCAGGGCGGCGTCGATGGCGCCTGCGCGGAGCAACACGTTGCGCTCCTTGCGGCTGGGCCGCTGCTCCGCCCCCGGTGTCGCCAGCCTCACCTTGCAGGTGCCGCACGTGCCCTGCCCGCAACGCCAGTGCAGGGGCACATCCGCCAGCCGAGCCAGATCCAGCAGGTTATCGCCAGCCGCCGCCTGCTGTTCGCCGAGCAGCGCGCCGTTTTCATCGACGAAACGGATGGTGGGCACGACTCACTGCACCAGCGGCAAATAGGGCAGCATATCGCCGCGCGCCACGGCCTGACCCGGCTCCAAGCGCACCAGGCCGTCAGCCCAGGCACAGGACATCAGCACGCCGGAACCTTGCTGCGGGTACAGTTCCAGTTGCCAGCGGCCGTCCACGCACACGCGCCGCACGCGGATGAATTCGCTGCGGCGCGCATCCGGCCGGGTCCAATCAAAAGCCGCCGGATAAGGGCCTTCCGGCGTCAGCGCCGATACCGGCAGGCCGGCGCGCCGCTCCAGGAAGGCCCTCGCCAACACCTGGAAGGTGACGAAGCCGGACACCGGGTTGCCGGGCAGACCGATGAAATCCGCCTGCCCCACCTTGCCGTAGGCCAGCGGCTTGCCCGGCTTGATTGCCAGCTTCCACAGGTCTAGCGAGCCCTCGGCCTCCACCGCGGCCTTGACGTGGTCTTCCTCACCCACCGACACCCCACCGCAGGTCATGATCACATCGGCGGCATCCGCGGCGTCGCGCAGCGCCTCCCGCGTGGCGCCAAGAGAATCGCGGACAATGCCCAGATCAATCACCTCGCAGCCCAGGCGCATCAGCGCCGGCGCCAGCCAATAACGATTGGAGTTGTAAATCTGGCCGGCGGCCAGCGGCCGGCCCGGCTCCACCAGTTCGTCGCCGGTGAAGAATACCGCCACCCGCAACGGGCGGAACACCGTCAGCGTCTCCACGCCGATGGACGCAGCCAGACCGATGTCGGCGGGGTTCAGCACCTTGCCCGCCGGCAGGATTTCCTGACCGACGCGGATGTCTTCGCCGCGGCGACGGATGTTCTGGCCGGTGCTGGCCGGCTGGCTGAAACTGACTGTGCCGTCGTCGGCCGTTTCGGCCTGCTCCTGCATGATGACGGCGTCGGCGCCGGGCGGAATGGGCGCGCCGGTAAAAATGCGCGCCACGCTGCCGGCGGCCAGCGCTTGCGGCACGCTGCCGGCGGGCACTCGCTGCGACACCGGCATCGCCGCGGTTTGCTCCGCGGCGCGCAAGGCGTAGCCGTCCATCGCGCTATTGTCGTGCGGCGGCACGTCCAGCGTGGCCAGCACCGGCTCGGCCAGCACGCGGCCGGCCGCCGCCAGCAGTTCGACTTGTTCAGTGGCGGCCAGCGGCTGCGCGCGTTGCAGCAGCCAGTCGCGGGCTTGTTCAAAGCTCAGCATGGGACAGGTCCAATCTTGAAATCAGGAAGGCGGCGACAGCGTCCGCGTCGTCGCGATGAAACCAGGGGATGTCCAGCGCCTGCGGCAAGTCGCCGACCACGGCCAGCACTTGCGGATCGACCGGATGCAAAGCCGGCGCGGCCAAAGCGCTGTTGACCACTTCTATCTTGGGAATGGCTTCCTGTTTGAAGCCTTCGGCCAGGGCCAGGTCGCAGGGGCCCAGCATGGCCAGGTGGGCGGCCAACGGCAGCTCGTTGCTGTCCGCCAGTTCCTCCACCAGCATACGGCGACGGGCCGAAGCCAGCAGCACTTGCGCCGCGCCGGCCTGGCGGTGGCGCCAGCTATCCTTTCCCGGGGTGTCCCAGTCCACATCGTGGTGAGTGTGCTTGATCACGGCGACGCGCAGGCCGCGCGCCGTCAGCCGGGGAATCAGTTTTTCCAGCAAGGTGGTCTTGCCGCTGCCGGAATAGCCGGCGAAACCCAACACGCGCATGGCGCAGACGCCCCCATAAAGATTCAGGCGGCCATGATAGCATGGCCGCCCGCGGGCTTGACTCCTACCAAAGAGCTAGCCGCCTAGAGCGTATTTACGATCTTGCCGGCTAGAGAGAGACAGGCGAAAACAGCGGAGAAAGCGGAGTGCGCATCCAGTCCATGAGCATTTCGAAGACGGTTTTAACGCCGTATTGCCGAAGCGCAACAGACTTTGAACAGGCTCTTAGGCCGCATGAGCTAGCTTGCTGGCGGGCTCCGGTGTTTCAAAACGTTTCCAGTCCACGATCATCACCTGGGTCAGCCCGCAGTCCACCGCCAGCTGCGCCTCGATTTCCTCCAGCACCTGATGGCAATGGATCACGCCGTTGATCACCACTTCGGCCCGGCGCATCACGCTGTCGTCCGGCGTGACAAACCATATGCAGTAATGGCCCATATTCGCTCCCCCAGGTGGTTTCATCGCGACGACAAGCGCATTTGGCCATCGTCAACTACAAATATCGTCCCAGTTGCCGCCAAACTTCAAGTTTTCTGTCAAACGCCAGGGTATGCGCCGGGCTTGAGGATGGCAAGGCCAGGATGTCCAGGGCCAGCCCGTCCAGCTGTCCGGCCGCGCGCGCGGCGGTGGCGCCGTTGAAAGCGACCGCGCGCAGCCGCGGCAGGCTTTGCGCCAGCTCGCGCAAATCGTTGGACTGCTGATCGCGGATGTCGGCGTCCAGGCTGCCTCGGCGCCGCGCGCTGGCAATCACGTCCCAGAGCGCCACGCCGGCCTGCTGCAGCGCCTTCAGGCGCTCGGCGTAGGCCAGTTCGACCAAGCGCTGGCCAGTGATGGCCTGCATCAGCGGCCAGAATTGATTGCGGGGGTGAGCGTAGTACTGGCCGGCCTGCAAGGAGGCGTCGCCGGGCAAGGAACCCAGCACCAGCACGCGGGCGTCCGGCCTCGCTACCGGCGGGAAGCAGGATTTGGCGCCCTCGCCGCTCAAAACAACTGCCCCTGCTGGCGCGCCAGCCAGGCTTTGACCGGACCAAAGCTCTTGCGGTGAGCCGTCAAGGCGCCGTGCCGTTCCAGCGCGGCCAGGTGTTCCGCGGTGGGATATCCCTTGTGGCGAGCGAAGCCGTATTGCGGATAGAGAGCGTCCAGGGCCACCAGTTCGGCATCGCGCGCGGTTTTGGCCAGAATGGAGGCCGCGGAGATGGCCGCCACCTTGGCGTCGCCCTTGACGATGGCTTCCCCAGGCACCGGCAGCCCCTTGGGCACACGGTTGCCGTCGATCAGCGCACGCGTCGCCTGCGGCTGCAGGCCTTGCACCGCGCGCGTCATCGCCAGCATGGTGGCGTGCAGAATATTGAGCTTGTCGATTTCCTCGACACTGGCGCTGGCGATGCACCAGGCCAGCGCGTCGCGCTTGATCAACAAGGCCAGCTCGTCCCGGCGGGCCTCGCTCAGCACTTTGGAGTCCGCCAGGCCGGCGATAGGCTTGGCCGGGTCCAGAATCACCGCGGCGGCGAACACCGCGCCGGCCAGCGGGCCGCGGCCGGCTTCGTCCACGCCGGCGACCCTCTCCAGATCAAGCCCGCTCATTGCCGCCCCGCCACCTGCAACACCGCGTCCGCGGCCAGCGCGGCGGTGTCCTGACGCAGCGACTGATGCAGCTCGGTAAAGGTCTGCACCATCTCGCGGCGCGCGTCCTGATCTTCGTACAGCCTTTGCATCTCCGCCGCCAGCTTGGCCGGCGTGGCCTGTTTCTGCAGCAGTTCCGGCACCACGAAGCGCCCGCACAGGATATTGGGCAGGCCGACGTAGGGCAGACGGATTTTGCGTTTGACCAGGCGGTAAGTCAGCGCGGACAGCTTGTAGCTGATCACCATCGGCTTCTTGGTCAGCGCCACTTCCAGCGTGGCGGTGCCGCTGGTGACCAACACCGCGTCGCTGGCGATCATCGCCATCTGCGCGTGGCCGAACAGCTTGCGCAAGGGCAGATCCCAGCCCTTGTGACGGGTCAGCATGCGGTCGAACAATTCCATCGTTGGACGCGTGGCCAGCGGCACCAGGAACTGGGCGTCCGGATAGCTTTTCAGCAGCAACTTGGCGGTTTCGATGTACAGCGGCGCCATGTGCTCCAGTTCGCCGATGCGGCTGCCCGGCATCAGGGTGAACACCGGCGCGCGCTGCGGCAGCCCCAGTTGTTCGCGCATCGCGCTCTGGTCCGGCCTCAACGGGATCTCGCTGGCCAACGGGTGGCCGACATAGGTCACCGGCACCCCGGCCTGGCGGTACAAGGGAGGCTCCATCGGGAACAAGCACAGCATGTGACTGACGCTGCGGCCTATCTTCTGCACCCGCTCCGGACGCCAGGCCCAAACCGAGGGGCTGACGTAGTGAACGGTGGGAATGCCGGCGCGTTTGAGCGCGGCCTCCAGATCCAGGTTGAAGTCAGGCGCGTCAATGCCGATGAAAACATCCGGCTTCTCCGCAATCAGGCGGTCGCGCAGGGTACGGCGGATGCGCAGCAACTCCGGCAAACGCTTGAGCACCTCAGCGTAGCCCATCACCGCCAGCCGGCTTTGCGGCGCATGGCTGACGAAGCCCCTGGCTTCCATCCGCGGGCCGCCGATGCCGGCGAACTCGATGTCGGGATAGCGCGCCAGCAGCGCGTCCATCAGGTGGGCGGCAAGAAGGTCGCCAGAGGCTTCCCCAGCCACCATGGCGACCTTCAGTGCCCGCTTGCTTTTAAACAAAGTGTCGGGCATGGATCTTAGCGAATGATGCCTCTGGCGGACTGGCCAAAGAAGCGGGTGAACGGCGCCAGCTCGTCGTGGCCGACGGCGGCCTCCTCCAGGATGGCGGCCTTGGCGTCTTCGAAGGGCAGACCCTGGCGGTACAGCGTCTTATAAGCGCCACGCACGCGGCGGATCTGCTCTGCGCTGAAACCCCGGCGTCTCATGCCTTCGGCGTTGATGCCGGAGGGCACAGCGCGGTTGCCGTGGGCGGTCACAAATGGCGGGATGTCCTGAGCCACGGCGCTGGCGAAAGCGGTCATCGCATGCTCGCCAATAATGACGAACTGGTGCACGCTGGTGAAACCGCCCAGGAACACCCAGTCGCTGATATGTACGTGACCGGCCAGCGTAGCGTTATTGGCCAGGATGGTATGGCTGCCCACCTGGCAGTCATGCGCTATGTGCACATAGGCCATCACCCAGTTTTCATTGCCCACGCGGGTCACGCCACCATCCTGCACCGTACCGGTATTAAAGGTGCAAAATTCGCGGATGGTGTTGTTGTCGCCGATTTCCAGGCGGGTCGGCTCGCCAGCGTACTTCAGGTCTTGCGGTATGGCGCCCAGCGAGCAGAACTGGAAGATGCGGTTGTTCTTGCCGATGGTGGTATGCCCCTCGATCACCACATGGGGACCAACCCAGCTGCCGCTGCCGATGCTGACGTTGGGGCCGATGATGGAGTAAGGACCGATCTCGACGTCGTCGGCGATCCGGGCCTTGGGGTCGACGATGGCGGTTGGATGGATGGCCATGATCACACCTCGCGCTTGGCGCACATGATTTCGGCTTCGCAAGCCAGCTGGCCGTCCACCAGCGCGCGGGCGGAGTACTTGCCAATGCCGCGCTTGCTGGTGATCAGCTCCACTTCGAAGGTCAGTTGGTCGCCCGGCACCACTTGGCGCTTGAAACGGGCGTTGTCGATGCCGACGAAGAAATACAGCTCGTTCTCGGCGCGCTCGCCCTGGCTGCGGATGGCCAGGATGCCGGCGGCCTGAGCCATCGCCTCGATGATCAGCACGCCCGGCATCACCGGATACTGCTCGAAGTGGCCAACGAAGAACGGTTCGTTGATGGTGACGTTCTTCAGCGCCTTGATGCGCTTGTTTTCCTCGAATTCGGTGACACGGTCCACCAGCAGGAAAGGATAGCGATGCGGCAGATAGCGCATGATTTCGCGGACATCAATGGTGATGGCGTGTTCAGACATTGGGGGATTCCTCCTGATTCTTCATTTCTTTGAGCTCGCGTTCGAGCTGCTTGAGCCGCTTGGCCATATCATCCAGGTGACGGACGTGCACGGCGTTGGCCAGCCACTCTTTCATCGGTTGCAATGGGTAAGACGAGGCGTAAGTGCCCGGCGTCTTGATCGACTTCGACACCAGGGTGCCGCCGCCGATATGGGTTTTATCCGCTATTTCAATATGGCCGACGAACATCGCCGCGCCGCCCACCGTGCAGTAAGCGCCGATTTTGGCGCTGCCGGCGATGCCGACGCAGCCGGCGATGGCGGAATGCTCGCCGATCTGTACGTTGTGGGCGATCTGCACCAGGTTGTCCACCTTGGCGCCTTTCCTGATGACAGTGTCCGCCATCGCGCCGCGATCCACCGTGGTGTTGGCGCCGATTTCCACATCGTCCTCAATGATGACGCGGCCGGTTTGCGGAATTTTGAACCAGTGGTCCTTATCCCAGGCCAGGCCGAAGCCGTCCGCGCCGATCACGCTGCCTGAGTGCACGCCGACGCGGTTGCCCAGCACACAGCCGTGGTACAGCGTGACGTTGGGGTACAACACCACGTCGTCGCCCAACACACAGTCGTCTCCCACCACCACGCCCGGCAGCAGACGGCAGCGCTCGCCGATGACCACATTACGGCCGATGCTGACATGCTCGCGCACCTCGGCGCTGGCCGCTACCCGAGCGCCCTCGCCCAGCACCGCGCTGGGGTGCACGCCGGCTTGCGGCTGCGGCTGCGGGTGGAACAAGGCCGCCAGGCGCGCGAAGTAGAGATAGGGGTCGGCGGCGACGATCCAGGAGCGCTGGCTCCAGGCCTCGCTCTGCGCCAGCTCTTCCGCCATCTTGGGCGAAACGATCACCGCGCTGGCGTCGCTGTCGTCCAGCTGCTTGCGATACTTGGGATTGGCCAGAAAGGCGATATCGCCGGCCGCGGCCGCTTCCAGCGGCGCCAGGCGGCCGACCGTCAGGTCCGGGCCGGCCCGCTCGCCGCCCAACCTTTCGATAATAAATGAGAGGGTATAAGCCATCAAAAACGAAAGCCGACCTGGGGTCGGCTTGCTCCCGTAATTATGTGTTGGCGCACCGGCCACAGCCGCGCACATCCGGGGCGGCCGTTAGAACCTGTTCAAGGTCTGCTGCGCTTCGTGGAGCGTCGCACGGTGAGTACAAGCTCAAAATGCTCATGTACCCCTCGTACACTCCGCTTTTTCGCTCGTTTTCGCCTTGTCTCGCCTTGGCTCGCGAAACTTTGAACAGGCTCTTAGGCCGCCCCGCCCTGCCTTCAGCGTTCCAGTTCCTTCAGAACCTTGGGCGTCAGGTCGTACTTGGGGTTCACATACACCACGTCTTGCAGGATCAGATCGTACTGCTCGCGCTCGGCAAGTTGCTTGAGCGCGCGGTTGGCCCGCTCCTGCACCGAAGCGAACTCCTCGTTGCGGCGCTGGTTGAAGTCCTCAAGCAGTTCCCGGCGCTTGGTCCGATAATCCCGGTCCAGCGCCGCGTACTCGCGCTCGTAGCGCTTGCGGTCATCTGGGCTCAAGCTGCTCTTGGCCAGTTGAGACTCCAGCTCCTTGCCGCGCGCCTCCATCTTGTTCAGCTCGTTGCGCCGCTCGGAGAACTCCTTGTCCAGGCGTTTCTGGATGGCGATGGCCGGCGCGGCTTCGCGATAGATGCGCTCAGTGTTGACATAGCCTATTTTGAGTTCGGCCGCCTGGGCCGACATGGCGACTGCCGATACGATGGCGGCCGCCCACAGCAATGCTTTCATATAACAACCCCGTCAATTTTAGAACACGGTACCCAGCTGGAATTGGAAGCGCTGGACTTTGTCGTTGTCCTTCTTCTTCAGCGGATTGGCGATACTGAACTTCATCGGCCCGATCGGAGACAGCCAGGTCAGCGCCACGCCCGCGGAATAGCGGATGCCGTCGCCGGCGGAACTGCCCGCCACAGACGGATCCCACAAGGTGCCGGCGTCGAAGAACAAGCTGGTGCGCACCGACTTATTGTCCTTCATTCCCGGGAACGGGAACAGCACTTCTGCGTTGGCCACCGCCTTGCGGGTGCCGCCCAGGTAGTCGCCGTTGGTGTCGCGCGGGCCGATACTGCTGGTGTCGTAACCGCGCACCGAGCCCAGGCCGCCCATGTAGAAGTTCTGGAAGAACGGCAGGCGCGAGGTTTTGCCGTAACCGTCGGCATAGCCCAGTTCGCCGTTCAGCATCAGGGTGAAGGTTTTGCTCAGCGGGAAGAACCAAGTCTGCTGGTGAGTCAGGCGATAGTACTGCAGATCGCCGCCCGGCAGGCCCGCGTCCGCGCCCACCTTGATCACCGCGCCGCGGGTAGGCCACAGCGCGCTGTCGCGGGTATCCCGGCCCCAGCTGATGGTGCCCAGCAAGGTATTGTTGCTGCTGCCGTACTGGTTGACGAAGTCCTTGTAGCGCTGCGGACTGTTGTTGTAGGTGCTGATCTTGGTGTTTTCCGCGCCGATGCTGAAGTTGATGCGGTCGTACTCGGTCACCGGCACCCCGAAGCGCACCGCACCGCCTATGGTGCTGGTCTTGTACGCGGAGATATTGGTGGCGTCCGGGTTGTAGACTCGGTTGTACAAGTCGTAGCCCAGGCTGACGCCGTCCGGGGTGAAGTACGGATCGGTGAAAGACAGCGAGATATTCTTGTTCACCTTGCCGGTGGACAGGCCCAGCGACATGTATTTGCCGGAACCAAAGATATTGCTCTGCGACAGGTTGGCGGACAATTGCACGCCCTCGCCCTGCACAAAGCCGATACCGGCGGATACGCTGCCGGTGGAGCGTTCCTTCAGGCTGATGTTCATGTCCACCTGGTCGGCGGCGTCGGGCACCGCCGGGGTTTCGATATTGACGTCTTCGAAATAGCCCAACAGTTCAACGCGTTCCTTGCTGCGCTTGATCTTGTCCGCGCCGTAAGGGGCGCCTTCCAGCTGGCGCAACTCGCGTCGAATCACTTCGTCGCGGGTCTTGGTGTTGCCGGCGATATTGACGCGGCGAACATAGGTCTTGCGGCCCGGATCCACAAAGAAGGTAAAGGCCACCGTCTGTTTGTCGTGGTCGATGTCCGGCAGCACGTTGACGTTGGCGAAGGCGTAGCCGGCCTGGCCCAGGCGGTCGCTCAGCGATTTTACCGATTCGGTGATGCGCTCGTTGTTGAAGGTGTCCCCGGACTTGGCCTGAATCAGCTTGCGCAGGTCCGCTTCCGGCACTTTGAGGTCGCCGGCCAGCTTGATGTCGGAGATGGTGAACTTCTTGCCTTCGTGAATATTCACCGTCAGGAACATATCCTGCTTGTCGGCGCTGATCGACACCTGGGTGGAGTCGATGTTGAACTCGAGATAACCCTGGTTCTGGTAGAAAGCTTTAAGTTTCTCCAGGTCGCCGGTCAGCTTCTGCTTGGAATATTGGTCGTCCTTGGTTACCCACGACAACCAGCCGCCGGTGGTCAGGCTGAACTGGTCGATCAGCTCGGACTGTTTGAAGGCATTGGCGCCAACGATGCGGATTTCCTTGATGCGCGCGGTCACGCCTTCGTTGATGTCCAGCGTCACCGCCACGCGGTTGCGTTCCAGCTTGGTGACCGAGGGAGTCACTTCCACGGAGTACTTGCCGCGGCTGTAATACTGGCGCTTGAGTTCCTGCACCGCGCCGTCCAGCAGCGCCTGATCGAAAATCAGCGATTCGGCGAAACCGTTGTCCTTCAGCGCCTTTTTCAGTTGGTCCTTGCTGAACTCCTTGGCGCCGTTGATGTTGAGCTGGCTGACCACCGGGCGCTCTGCCACGGCCACGATCACCACGCTGTCGCGCGATTCGATGCGCACATCGTTGAAGAAGCCGGTGGCGAACAAGGCCTTGATCGCCTCGTTGGCTTTCTGGTCGTTAAAGGTGTCGCCCACCTTGACCGGCAGATAATTGAACACGGTGCCGGGTTCGGTGCGCTGCAGGCCCTCAACCCGGATATCCTTGATGACAAAGGGATCAACAGCCCAGGCCATGGAGGCCGTAGTCAAGCCCAATACGGCTGCTGCAAGCAATTTCAATTTCATAGATCGGTTTTAACCCCCAAATAGGCGGCTGAAATCATTCAGCAAGGCAAACGCCATCAAAGACGCCAGCAAGATGAAGCCAATTTTTTGTCCGAACAATTGCGCCCGCTCACTGACGGGGCGGCCTCTGATCAACTCCGCGACATAATACATTAAGTGCCCGCCATCCAGAACTGGAATCGGCAGCAGATTCAGCACGCCGATGCTGATGCTGATCAGCGCCAGAAACTCCAGATAAGGCGTCAAACCCTCGCGCGCAGTCTGGCCGGCGACATTGGCGATGGTCAGCGGACCGGACAAATTATCCAGGGAAGCCTGGCCCATCAGCATGCGCCCCATGAATTTGACGCTCATCCAACCGGTGTCCCAAGTCTTGGCCAAGGCGGCCAGACCGGCCTGCGCCACCGAGTAATGCTCGGTGTACAACAGTTGGCGGCCCCAGACTGCGTCCGCCTGCGGCGCGGCGCCGATGCGCCCCACCACCTCGCCGTCCTGCTGGTGGGCCTGCGGCCGCACCTTGATGCTCAGGGTGTCCGAACCGCGCTGGATTTTCACTTCCAGATCCCTGCCGGGGCTGTTGCGCACCTCGGCGACCCATCCCTCCCAGTTGCTCAGCGGCTTGCCGTTGAGCGCCAGCAGTTTGTCGCCCGGCTTGAGGCCGACACTTTGCGCGGCGCCGCCCTCCTCCAACGCGCCGATCACAGGCAAAAAGCGCCCCGGCGTCAGACCGGTGCTGCCTTGCTGCATCGCGGTCACCGCCTTGTCGCCAAAACGGGCCGGGTCAATGCGACGTTCAGCCCGAGCGCCCGCCGCGGTCTCCACCTGCACCACGGTGGCGTCCGGCGACATTGCCGCCTCCACCAGAGCAAGACGGATCTGCTGCCAATTGGCCACGGGCTGACCGGCCACGCTCAGGATGCGGTCGCCGGGCGCGAAGCCTGCCGCCGCCGCCGGGGTCTGCGCCACCACGGTACCGACCAGAGGCTTGATCTGAGTCACCCCCTGCCCCATCACCACCCAATACAGCAGCACCGCCAGCAAAAGATTGGCCAGCGGGCCGGCGGCGACAATGGCGATGCGCTTCAGCACATGCTGATTGTTGAATGCCTGCGGGCGCAACGCTTCCGTCACCGGGCCCTCGCGCTCGTCCAGCATGCGCACATAGCCGCCCAGCGGGATCGGACAGATGACCCACTCGGTGCCCTTGCGCCAATATGACCACAGCGGTTTGCCGAAGCCGATGGAAAAACGCAGCACCTTGACCCCGCACAACCGGGCCACCCAATAGTGGCCCAGCTCGTGAAACGTCACCAGCACGCCGATGGCGACCAGGAAGGCGAGCAGAGTCAGCATGCGGCCACCCGCTGCAACGCGAAGGCGCGCGCTTCCTCATCCTTGGCCAACAAGGCCTCCAACGAGTCGCTGCCTGCCAGGCTGACGCCGTCCAAAGCGGCGGACACCACCGCGGGGATGTCGACGAAACGCAGACGTCCATTCAGGAAGGCGTCCACGGCGACTTCATTCGCCGCGTTCAACACCGCCGGCGCGTCGCCGCCCAGGCGCAACACGTCGAAAGCCAGCTTCAGGCAAGGGAAACGCTCCAGATCCGGCGCTTCGAAAGTGAGGTTGGACAAGGAGGAAAAGTCCAGCGAGCCCACACCGGCCTCGACCCGCTCCGGCCAGGCCAGCGCGCAAGCGATAGGGGTGCGCATATCCGGCGCGCCCAACTGGGCCATCACCGAACCATCGCGATATTGCACCATGGAATGAATCACGCTTTGCGGATGCACCACGACTTCGATGCGTTCCGGCGGCGCGGAAAACAGCCAATGCGCCTCGATCACTTCCAACCCCTTATTCATCAAGGAAGCGGAATCGACGGAAATCTTGCGCCCCATCACCCAGTTGGGATGACGACAGGCGTCGTCCGGAGTGACGCGCAGCAAGTCCTCTGCAGAAGACTGACGGAAGGGGCCGCCGGAGGCGGTAAGGATGATCTTGCGGATGCCGGCGGCGTCCAAATTGCCGGCGTAGTCGTGCGGCAGCGACTGAAAGATGGCGCTGTGCTCGCTGTCCACCGGCAGCAGGGTCGCGCCGTGGCGGCGCGCCGCGTCCATGAACAGACGACCGGCCACCACCAACGACTCCTTGTTGGCCAACAAAATGCGCTTGCCGGCGCGCGCCGCCGCCATCGCGGACGGCAGGCCGGCGGCGCCGACGATGGAGGCCATCACCACATCGGCCTCGGGCAGCGCTGCCACCTGGACCAAGGCGGCCGGGCCGTGCAGCACCTCGGCGTTCACGCCAGCCTCGGCCAACCGGGCGCGCAAGATGTCCGCGGACGCGGCGTCGCCGGTCACCACGTAAGCCGGCCGGAATTGCAAGGCCTGCTCGAACAAGCGCTCAATCTGACGATTGCCGCTCAGCGCCACCACCCGGTAACGCTCGGGGTGGCGCGCCACCACGTCCAACGTATTGGCGCCCACGCTGCCGGTGGCGCCGAGAACGACAATCCCTTGCGGTTTCGTCATTGAAAGTGTTCCTGCGGTTACATGCCGCCCAGAGCCCGCAGCGCGTTGCTGACGGCGAGGACGGCGATAAGACTGTCGATACGGTCGTACACGCCGCCGTGACCGGGTAACAAGCTGCTGCTGTCCTTGATCCCCGACGCGCGCTTGAACCAGGATTCCAGCAGATCGCCCATCACGCTGACCGCGCTCAGCGGCAGCGCCAACAGCAACAGCGCCCAAATCGGCAAGCCGATGTCTATCCAGCCCAGATGATCCACCAGCGCCACGTACAGGGCCACGCAGATCACGCCGCCGTACACCCCTTCCCAGCTCTTGCCCGGGCTGATGGACGGCGCAAGCTTGCGACGGCCGAAAGCCTTGCCGGAGAAGTAAGCGGCAATGTCCGCCACCCACACCAGGCCCATCACCGCCAGCAAGGCGAAGGCGTCCGCCGCTCCGGGATGCGGCCGCCATTCCAGAAAGGCGAACCAGGCCGGCAACATCAGCAGCCAGCCCAGCAGCCAGGCCGTCGCGCCCTGACGGATGCGCCAACGCTTGGCCAGCCAGCACGGCACCAACAACAACCAGAACGCCAGCGTCAGCGCATGCTCAACCAGGCCCAGCCGGTAATGGCCGAACCAAGCCGCCGCGGCCAGCGCGCTGCTGACGGCCAGATACAGCCATTTGCCTGCGCCCGCCATGCCGGCCATGCGGCTGAATTCCCACAAGGCCAGCACGATGATCAGCCAGGAGAAACCGGCCCAGGCTTCAGCCGGAAATAGAAACAAGGCCGCCAGCATCAGCGGCAACAACACCAGGGCAGTCAGAACGCGTGTCAGCAGCATGGCTTAGCGCCCATCCCGGCGCAGATGCTCGGGCAATTGTTCGCTGGTGCGTCCAAAGCGGCGCTCACGGGACTGGTAAGAAGCGATGGCGGCTTCCAGCGCCGCGCGATCAAAGTCCGGCCACAGCGTTTCGGTGAAGTGCAGTTCGGAATAAGCCAACTGCCACAGCAGGAAGTTGCTGATGCGCTGCTCGCCGCCGGTACGGATGAACAGGTCCGGCTCAGGCGCCCACGGCATCGACAGACGCTGGGTCAGCGCCTCTTCGTCGATATGAGTGACGCCCTCGGCGATCAGGCTATTGACCGCGTTGAGGATATCCCAACGGCCGCCGTAATCGGCGGCGATGTTCAAGACCAGACCATCGTTGCCGGCGGTCTTTTCCTCGGCGCGCAGGATACGCTCCTGCAGATCCGCGCTGAAACGCTCGCGAGAACCCAATACCCGCAAGCGGATATTGTTGTTGTGCAGTTTGCTCACCTCGTGCTCCAGCGCGCGAATGAACAGGTCCATCAGAAAGGAGACTTCCTCCTGCGGACGCCGCCAGTTCTCGGTGGAGAACGCGAACAGGGTCAGACATTCGACGCCCAACTCCTTGCAGGCTCCGACGATCTCGCGCACGGTGTCCAGGCCGCGCTTATGGCCGGCCACGCGCGGCAAAAAACGCTTCTTGGCCCAACGACCGTTGCCATCCATGATGATGGCGATATGCCGCGGCACGGAACGCACCTCCGGCACATCCTTGGTAGAGCTTGCAAACAAAACGCGGGGCTCCTTAGACGGCCATCAGGTCGGCTTCCTTGGCTGCCAGGACCTTATCGATTTCGACGGTGTATTTGTCGGTCAGCTTCTGGATGTCATCCTGGCCGCGACGCTCGTCGTCTTCGGTGATGGCCTTGTCTTTGAGCAGGTTTTTGAACTCGTTGTTGGCGTCGCGGCGGATGTTGCGAACGGCCACGCGCGCGCCTTCGGCTTCACCGCGCACCACCTTGATCAGGTCTTTGCGGCGCTCTTCGGTCAGCATCGGCATCGGCACGCGGATGATCTCGCCCATGGAGGCCGGGTTCAGGCCCAGGTCGGAGTCGCGGATCGCTTTTTCGATCTTGGCCAGCATCGGTTTTTCCCAGGGCTGCACACCGATCGTACGCGCGTCCACCAGCGTCACGTTGGCCACCTGGCTGATGGGCACGTCGCTGCCATAGTAGTCCACCATGACATGATCAAGAATGCCGGTATGGGCGCGACCGGTGCGTACTTTGCTCAGGTCGGTCTTAAACGCTTCCAGCGACTTCTGCATTTTCTGCTCGGCAGATTTCTTGATGTCGTTAATCATGTCTACTCCAAATCGAAACTTAAAAAGACAAGGCGAAAACGGCCATTGCCGCTTTCGCCTTCAGCAATTTTCAAACTCAGCAGTGTACCAGCGTGCCTTCGTCTTCGCCAAGCACGACCCGGGTCAGCGCGCCGCTCTTGAAGATGCTGAACACCTTGATGTTCAGGTTTTGGTCGCGGCACAGCGCGAAGGCGGTGGCGTCCATCACCTTGAGATTGCGCGAGATCGCCTCGTCGAAGGTCAAGGTCTGATAACGTATCGCGTCCGGGTTCTTTTTCGGGTCGTCCGTGTACACGCCATCCACTTTGGTGGCTTTCAGCATGATGTCCACGTTCATTTCCATGCCGCGCAACGCCGCGGCGGTGTCGGTGGTGAAGAAGGGGTTGCCGGTGCCGGCGGCGAAGATCACCACCTTGCCCTCCTCCAGGTACTGCATGGCCTTGCCGCGCACATAAGGCTCCGCGATCTGCTGCATGGTCAGCGCCGACTGCACGCGCGCGATCAACCCAGCCTTGGTCATCGCGTCCTTCAGCGCCAGCGCGTTCATTACCGTCGCCATCATGCCCATATAGTCCGCGGTGGCCCGGTCCATGCCCGCAGCAGCCGGCGCCACGCCGCGGAAGATATTGCCGCCGCCGATCACCACGCCCACTTGCACGCCAAGCTCCACCACCTCCTTGATCTGCCCCACGATCTGCTCGATCGTGGTGCGGTTGATGCCATAGTTGTCATCGCCCATCAGGGCTTCGCCGGACAGTTTCAGCAGGATGCGTTTATAGGCAGGAACTTGGCTCATGGTAACCTCGGTTTGGCTGGATATTCGGTTTTTAGTTTGCAAAACGGCACCCTGCAGGCAGGGTGCCGTCAATACGTCTCGCGACTGAGATCTTACAGCTTGGCGGCTGCAGCCACTTCAGCGGCGTAGTCTACTACTTTCTTCTCAATGCCTTCGCCCACTACGAACATGGCGAACGCCTTGACGGAGGACTTCTTCTCGGCCAGCAGCTTTTCAACGGTCACGTCCGGGTTCTTGACGAAGGGTTGGCCCATCAGGGTCACTTCGGCCAGGAACTTGTTGACGCGGCCTTCCACCATCTTGGCGACGATGTCGGCCGGCTTGCCGGATTCGGCGGCCTGCGCGGTGTAGATCTTGCGCTCTTGCTCCAGAGTTTCGGCCGGAACCTGATCCTTGGACACGCAGATCGGCTTGGAAGCGGCGATGTGCATGGCCACGTCCTTGCCCACTTGCTCTTCGCCGGCGAAGTCGACGATCACGCCGATCTTGGCGCCGTGCAGGTAGGTGGCGATAGCGCCTTCGGTCTGGTAGCGAACGAAACGACGGATGGTCATGTTCTCGCCCAGCTTGGCGATGGCGGCCTTGCGGATGTCTTCAACGGACTGGCCGTCGATTTCCACAGCGGACAGTGCTTCCACGTCAGCCGGGTTGGCGATCACAACAGCCTTGGCGGCAGCGGCGGCCAGAGCCAGGAAGGTCGGGTCCTTGGCAACAAAGTCGGTTTCGCAGTTGACTTCCACCAGGGCGCCAACACCGCCTTCAACGAAGGAACCGATGATGCCTTCAGCAGCCACGCGGCCAGCCATCTTGGAAGCCTTGTTGCCGGACTTGATGCGCAGGATTTCTTCAGCTTTGGCAGCGTCGCCTTCGGCTTCCACCAGAGCTTTTTTACATTCCATCATGCCGAGGCCGGTAGCCGCGCGCAGATCCGAAACCATTTTTGCGGTAATTTCCGCCATACTTCGCACTCCTAATGATTTTGATTACGTGGGTCTAAAAAAAGGGGCTTGCGCCCCCTTTTCGTCTGCTTACTCGGCTTGAGCCGATTCAGCAGCCACGATCTCTTGCAAAGACTGGGCGCGGCCTTCCAGCACCGCGTCGGCCATGCCGCGAGCGTACAGGCGGATAGCGCGGCTGGAGTCGTCGTTGCCCGGGATCACGTAATCGATGCCGTCCGGGGTGTTGTTGGTGTCAACAACGCCGATAACCGGGATACCCAGTTTCTTGGCTTCGACGATGGTGCCCTTCTGGTAGCCAGTGTCGATAACGAAGATGGCGTCCGGCAGGCCCTTCATATCCTTGATGCCGCCCAGCGAACGCTCCAGCTTGTCGACTTCGCGTTGCAGGTCCAGCAGTTCTTTCTTGTTGTAACCGGTATCGCCAGCGGATTCCAGAATGGCGCGCTTCTCTTCAAGACGCTTGATCGACTGCTTCACGGTCTTGTAGTTGGTCAGCATGCCGCCCAGCCAGCGGTGGTCAACAAACGGCATGCCGCAACGGGCAGCTTCTTCACGTACGATCTCACGAGCCTGACGCTTGGTGCCCACGAACATGATGGAACCTTTGTTGGCGGCCAGACGACGCACATAATCCTGGGCTTCCACGAACAGCGGCAGAGTCTTTTCCAGGTTGATGATGTGAATCTTGTTGCGGCTGCCAAAGATGTACTTAGCCATCTTCGGGTTCCAGAAGCGGGTTTGGTGGCCGAAGTGAACGCCGGCCTCAAGCATTTGACGCATGGTAACGTTGGTGGACATGCAAAAACTCCTTAAAGGGTTAAGCCTCCATCCGCGCAGACAACCTCGAACCGAGGCACCCTTTGGCGCGGATGTGCGTAATAGATGATTTTCCCCCGCCAGTATGGCAAGGGACGCGGGATTCTAGCACCGGACGGCGATCCGCTCAAGCCTCGTCGCGCGCCTCACGCGCTTTTTCACGCTGACGGCGCAGTTTGCGCCGCGTCATCCGCGCCACAAAGAAGGTGGGCAGCACGCCCAGAAAGAACAAGATGGATAGCGAAGCCAGCACGCTGTGCTGCGCCACCGCCAGCATCAGCACCACGTAAAGCCAGCCCAGCAACACGATCAGCAGCATATTTAAACAATCGTTTGAATTTTCCGGCAAAGCCGACAACAATGACAGCGCCGGGTCCAGCCCATTGCGCCCGCCAACCCTCGACCGACCGATATTGTAAAGCGAGCCCCGCCCCATGCAAACCGCCATTACCCGACTGCTCGACATCCAGCGCCCGCTAATCTGCCCCGGCATGAGCTACATCGCCACCCCGGAACTGGTGGCCGCCGTCGGCAACGCCGGCGGCCTGGGCATACTCGCCACTGGCCCGCTGACGCCGGAACTGACGCGACAAGCCATCCGCCGCGTGCGCGAACTGAGCAACCGGCCCTTTGGCGTCGGCTGCACGCTCATGATGCCAGGCGCCAAGGAAAACGCCATGGTCGCCCTGGAAGAACGCGTGCCTGTGATCAATTTTTCGCTGGGCAAGGGCGATTGGCTGATTGAACGCGCTCACGCCTACGGCGGCAAGGCCATCGCCACCGTGGTGACGGAAAAGCACGCGCGCTCGGCGGAAGCGTCCGGCGCCGACGCCCTGCTGGTCACCGGCCACGAGGCCGCCGCCCACGGCGGCGCCGTCACCTCGCTGGCACTGATCCCGGCCATCCGCAAGGCCAGCGCCTTGCCCATCATCGCAGCCGGGGGCTTTGCCGACGGCCAGGGCCTGATTGCCGCGCTGGCGCTGGGCGCCGATGCCGTGGCAATGGGCACGCGACTGGCCATGAGCAAGGAAAGCCCTGTGCACCAGCGCACCAAGGAGATGATTCGGCAACGCGGAGTGGCCGACACCTTGTACTCCAAGAACTTCGACGGCCTGTGGTGCCGAGTGATGGACACCCCCGCCGCTCGCCAAGCCACGCGCAAGCCGCTTAGCCTGCTGGCCGCCGCCTGGCGCGCCAGCGCCGCCGCGCGCAAGCTGGGCATGCCCATCGCCAAAGTCGTGCTGGGCGGCCTGCTGAGCCAACCCCAAGCACTGCGGCAACTGGCGCAGTTCGGCGCCGCCACAGAATCCATCCGGCTGGCGATAGAGGACGGCGACCACGACAAAGGCGTGCAGCTGATTGGCCAGGCCCAGGGCCTGATCGACGATGTGCCCGGCGTTGCCGAGTTGTTCGAGCGCATCCTGAACGAAGCGCACGCCTGCCGACAAAGACTCGCCACCCTGGACCTCTAACAAATAAAAAACCGCCACCCCCATCAAGGGAACGGCGGTTTTTGCAAGGCCAGCGTGAATCAGGACGCGGCGTTGGCTTTGGCCATCTTGCGACGATCCGATTCGTTCAGATAACGCTTGCGGATGCGGATGGACTTCGGCGTGATTTCCACCAACTCGTCGTCGTCAATGAACTCCACCGCGGACTCCAAGGTCAACTTGATCGGCGTGGTCAAACGCACGGCTTCGTCGGTGCCGGAGGCGCGCACGTTGGTCAACTGCTTGCCCTTGACCGGGTTCACCACCAGATCGTTGTCGCGGCTATGAATACCGATGATCATGCCTTCGTACAGCTTCTCGCCCGGGGCCACGAACATGCGGCCGCGGTCTTCCAGCTTCCACAGCGCGTAAGCCACCGCTTCGCCGTTCTCTTGCGAGATCAGCACGCCGTTGTGACGACCCGGCATATCCGGCTTGACCGGCGCGTAGTCGTCGAACACGTGGCTCATCAAGCCGGTGCCGCGAGTCATGGTCATGAAGTCGGACTGGAAGCCGATCAGACCGCGCGCCGGAATATGGTATTCCAGGCGAGTGCGGCCGTTGCCGTCGGATTCCATATTGGTCAGTTCGCCGCGGCGACGACCGATTTCTTCCATCACGCCGCCCTGGTGATCGTCTTCCAGGTCGATGGTCAGGTTTTCGTACGGCTCGCACTTCTGACCGTTGATCTCCTTGAACACCACGCGCGGCTTGGCCACGGCCATTTCAAAGCCTTCGCGACGCATGTTTTCCAGCAGAATGGTCAGGTGCAGCTCGCCACGACCGGACACGCGGAACACGTCGGAGTCGCCGGTGTCTTCCACGCGCAGCGCCACATTGGTCAGCAGTTCCTTGGTCAGACGATCGCGGATTTGACGCGAGGTCACGAACTTGCCTTCGGTGCCGGCCAGCGGCGAGGAGTTCACCATGAAGTCCATGGTCAGCGTCGGCTCATCCACGGACAGCATAGGCAGGCCTACCGGCTGCTCTTTGTCGCAAATGGTCACGCCGATGCCGATATCCTCGATGCCGGAGATGATGATGATGTCGCCCGCCTCGGCTTCTTCAACCGGAACGCGGTCCAGGCCCTGATAACCCAGAACTTGGTTGATGCGGCCGGAAGCCACTTGATCGTCATGGTTCATCACCACCACTTGCTGACCCGGCTTGATACGGCCGTTCAGCACGCGGCCCACGCCCAGGCGGCCAGTGTAAGTGGAGTAGTCCAGCGCGGAAATCTGCAGCTGCAGCGGCGCGTCGGCGCTGCCCGGCGGGGTCGGCACGTGCTTGAGCACGGTGTCGAACAGCGGGCGCATATTGTCGGACTCTTCTTCCAGCTCCAGCTTGGCGAAACCGTTCAGGCCGGAAGCGTAGATAATGGGGAAGTCCAGCTGTTCGTCAGTCGCGCCCAGCTTGTCGAACAGGTCGAAAGTCTGATCCACCACCCAGTCCGGACGCGCGCCCGGACGATCCACCTTGTTGATCACCACGATCGGGCGCAGACCCAGCGCCAGCGCTTTCTTGGTGACGAAACGGGTTTGCGGCATCGGGCCTTCTACGGCGTCAACCAACAGCAGCACGCCGTCCACCATGCCCAACACGCGCTCAACTTCGCCGCCGAAGTCGGCGTGTCCCGGAGTGTCGACGATATTGATGTGCACGCCTTCGTATTCGATGGCGGTGTTTTTGGCCAGAATGGTGATGCCGCGTTCTTTTTCAAGATCGTTGCTGTCCATTACACGCTCGTCCACCTGCTGGTTCTCGCGGAAGGTACCGGATTGACGCAGCAGTTGGTCTACAAGCGTGGTCTTGCCATGGTCGACGTGGGCGATGATGGCGATATTGCGAATTTGTCGGGTCATTTTTGGAGGAGGATGGATACAGAAAAATCGCTGGATAATAGCACAAAAAACAGTCCCTACCAAAAATTCCGGCGGGCGACAAGCGTTGGGCTTTTGCGTACACTGCGCGGCAAACCGATTTTCGACGAGGAAACGCGCTATGTACGACTGGAACGCCTTATGGAAGGAACACGAGGCCTACCGCACCGGCTACGCCGTCCAGCACAACGACGCCAACCAGTTGGCAGACGCCTTGTCCGCCACGCTGATCAAGCCGGCCGCGGACATAGAAGACGTGGCCGTCTACGACAATGGCGACCGCTACCTGCTGGCCGGCCACAAAGACGGCCTGCAACTGCTGGAGATCGCCAAACACAGCCTGTTCGACATCACGCTGCGCTTCGTCACCGAGGACGAGGAGCAGGACATCGCCCCGCCCTACATCGAAATCCATGTCGACAACCTGGCCACTGAAGAGCAGGCGGTCTGGCGCGCCGCGGTCAGCCGCGACGAAGAAGGCCGGATCTGGGTAGGCAAGCGCGCGCTGGACGAAGGCGTGGTGCCGGCCATGCCCTTCGACGAACTGTCCTTCACCGACAACGCCCGCTTCCGCGAAGCATTGACCCGCGTTTGGCACGAAGACCTGCCGCAACTGAAACCAGCCCTGGACGCTTGGTTCCAGCACGACGCGCTGAGCGCTCCGGCCGACGAGCCCGCCCACTACGGCGACGCCGCGCGGGTACGGCAGATTTGCGACCGCTACGCCGAGATCGTGCGTCGCGAACAGGCGCTGCTGTCGCGCCAGTTCAGCGACCCGGAACTGCACCTGATCGCCCAAGTACTGAAAGGAGTGCATTTCGACGACGCCGCCGCCTGCCGCGGCGTGTGGCTGGCGGTGGAGGCGCGCATCATCGAGGAAGAACTGGATCAGCAGTGGAAAGTGGATGGGGAAAAGCTCCTAACCAAGATGAAGGCGCTCAGCTATGCGCAGGAAGTGGCGCTGATAGAAGCGCTGTCGCCGTTGCCGTCCAACTGAACACCTGAAACCGGAACGCGGGTAAAATGCCCCCGATCCGAGCAATCACTCCAATATATCCAAGCGACCGGCCCCGCCAGCACGCGCCGCGCCGGCCCTCATCGAGAAAGACTGAAAGATATGGCTCAAACAAGCGCCCTGAGACAACTTCCGCAAAGCAACTTGTTCCGCCCCGGCGACGTTTTCGTCTTGTTCGGCGAACTGTTCGGCCGCGGCTACGCCAACGGCCTGATCAATGAAGCGCGCAAGGCCGGCATGGACATCATTGGCATGACAGTGGGCCGCCGCGACGAAAACAACCAACTACGCCCGCTGAACGAGGAAGAATTGGCCGCGGCCGAAGCCAATCTGGGCGGCCGCGTGATCAATGTGCCGCTGATGGCCGGCTTTGACCAGGATGGCTCGCCGACGCCGACCGAGCTGCTGGCCTCCCTGACCCTGAAAAGCTGGCAGGATGACAAACTGGACTGGGCTCACATCGAACAATGCCGCCAAATCGGCGTGCAGCGCTTCAAGGATGGGGTTGCCAAGGCGATGGCCCAGCTGGACGCCATGATCGACGACGGCCGCAACGTGTTCTTCGCCCACACCATGGCCGGCGGCATTCCCAAAGCCAAGGTCTTCCTGGCCATCGCCAACCGCGTCTACAAGGGCCGCGGCGAGCGCTTCCTGTCCACCCAGGCGCTGCTGGACAGCGATCTGGGCAAGCTGATCCTGCAAAACTTCGACGAAGTCACCGCCAACACCTTCCAGCACCTGATAGACGGCAGCGCGGCGCTGCGCGGCCGGCTGGAAGCCGCAGGCGGTCAGGTGCGCTACACCGCCTACGGCTACCACGGCACCGAGATACTGATCGACGGCGATTACCAGTGGCAGACCTATACCAACTACACCCAGGGCTACGCCAAGATGCGCCTGGAAAACATCGCCCGCGCCGCCTGGGAACAGGGCGTCAAGGCCACGGTGTTCAACTGCCCGGAAATCCGCACCAACTCCTCGGACATCTTCGTCGGCGTGGAGCTGCCGCTGCTGGCGTTGCTGCGCGCCTTGAAACGCGAGGACGGCGGCGCTTGGGCCAACGCGCAATGGCAAGCCTGCGCCGCCCTGCTGCAGGACGGCCACACGCTGGAAGAGGTACTGGAGAAGATAGACGCGCTCAATAGCGGCGAGGTGATGCGCGGCTTCCGCAATTTCGACGCCTGGCCGATGCCGAACAGCCCGGAGCTGGCCGAGGTGATGATAGGCACGTCCGACGCCATCGTGGATATGCACCAGGACAAGAAGACCTTGATCACCGACCACCTGAGCAGCCTGGTAATCGACGCCACCGGCCCGCTGATGTTCCACGAAGCCGCCGCGCCCGCCGGCCCGGTGCTATGGCTGAACCACGACATCATCGCGCGCCAGCTGAACCGGATGCACGACTAAACCCGCTCCGCCCAAGGCCACACACAAACCGGCGCGCCCATCTGGGCGCGCTTTTTCATTCAACGCGCCTCTCAGAACGTGTTGACGATCTCGCAAGCAAGAGCGAGACAAGGCGAGAACCGCCGAGAAAGCGGAATGGTCATACGGCACATGAGCATTTCGAAGCGGCACTCACCGTGTCGCGCCTCACGACGCGCAGCAGACCGTAAACAGCATCTCAGCCCGCCACCACCGGAAACAAGGTCAACACCACCTTCCCCAGATTGCGGTTGGCCTCCACATAGGCGTGCGCATCGGCCACCTGAGTCAAGGGGTAGCTGGAATCCAGCGTCAGACGCAGCTTGCCCTGCTCCAGCGCCGGCAAAATCCGGGCTTCCACCGCCCGCGCCAAGCGCGCCTTCACTTCCAAGGGCTGCGGCCGCAGCGTGGAACCGATCAGCGCGATGCGCTTCATCAGCAGCGCCCCAAGATTCAACTCCGCCTTGCCGCCGCCGAGCAGGCCGATATTGACCAACCGCCCATCCGGCTTCAAGGCCGACAGATTATCGTTCAGATAGCTGGCGCCCACCGGGTCCAACACCACGTCGACGCCGCCCCAGTCCTTGACCATGGGCCCGAAGGCCGGCGTCTGCCGGTAGTTGAACGCCTGGACCGCGCCCAACTCGCGGCAAAACGCCGCCTTCTCCTCGCTGCCCGCGCTGGCGTAGGCCTGCGCGCCCAATAGACCAGCCAACTGGATTGCCGCCGCACCCACGCCGCTGGCGCCGGCGTGCACCAACACAGTCTCGCCGGCCTGCAAGCCGGCTTTTTCCACCAGATTGAACCAGGCCGTCATCCAGGCCTCGGGCAGGCTGGCCGCCTCCACCCAGGACAGCCAGTCCGGCTTGGCGATGGCCAGGGCCTCTTCCAGCACCGCGTATTCCGCGTAGCCGCCACCGCTGATCAGGCCGAACACCGCATCTCCAGGCTGAAAACGCGAACCCGCGTCCGCCTCTTCCACCACCCCGGCCACCTCCAGACCCAGAATGGGGCTGGCGCCCGGCGGGGGCGGATAATGTCCGGCGCGCTGCGCCAGATCGGCGCGATTGACGCCCGCGGCCATGACCCGCACCAATAGCTGCCCGGCGCCCCGAAGCGGCGGCGCGATTTCGTCCACCTGCAAGGTGTCGACTCCGCCTGGAGCCGACTGCACAACTGCCAACATACGTCCCCCTTCCACTGACAAACAACTGATTAGCAATACAAAAATTTTGCCAAGCCGGGCTTGGACGAGTATGATTTTGGCCCTTGCCTGGATACCGCGCGTCGGACCGAGGCAGGACTACCGTCTCGCAACACTGGGTTCCCTCACCCCAATCCAAACAAAAAGGCCGACATCATGTTTAGCTTTACCCGCCAACAGCGGCTGTCCGCGCTGCTGTGGCTGTCTCTGTTCCACATCGCCATCATCGCGTCCAGCAATTATCTGGTCCAACTGCCCGTCATCGTGTTCGGCTTCCACACCACCTGGGGCGCGTTCACCTTTCCGTTCATCTTCCTGGCCACCGACCTGACCGTGCGCGTGTTCGGCGCACAGCTTGCCCGTCGCATCATTTTCGCGGCGATGTTGCCGGCACTGGCGATCTCTTACCTGATCTCCACCTTGTTCTACCAAGGCGCTTGGCAAGGCGCCGCCGCGCTGGCCAGCTTCAACCTTTTCGTCGCCCGCATCGCCGTCGCCAGCTTCGCCGCCTACGCGCTGGGCCAAATCCTGGACGTGCAGGTGTTCAACCGCTTGCGACAGTTGAAGACCTGGTGGATCGCTCCGGCTTCGGCCATGTTGTTCGGCAATATCAGCGACACGCTGGCCTTCTTCTTCATTGCCTTCTACCAGAGCAGCGACCCGTTCATGGCCGCCAACTGGGTGGAAATAGCGCTAGTGGACTACAGCTTCAAACTACTGATCTGCCTGCTGTTCTTCCTGCCCATGTACGGCGTGATCCTGAACCGCATCCTGAAGCAACTGTGCTTGCGCGGCGTGGAGCCGCAGCTGCGCGCGGTCTGAGAACGTGTCCACGATCTGAACCGCCCCGCCTTCAGACCAAACGCCCCCAGCAGATGGGGGCTGACACGGCCTTTTCCAACGCGCCGACACAAGCCAAACACGGCCGGATTGATTACAATCGGCCATCATGAGTGAAAACTGCTTCCATTGCGGCCTGCCGGTGCCGCCCGACGTCCAGTTCCCGGTCAAATACCGCGAAGTCGATCAGCCCACCTGTTGCGCCGGCTGCCAAGCGGTGGCGGTCACCATCATCCAGTCCGGCCTGTCCGATTACTACCAGCACCGCACCGAAGGGGCGCGCCAGGCCGAGCCGGTGCCGCGCGAGTTGCTGGAGCAGATCAAACTCTACGACTCCGACGAGCTGCAGCGCAGCTTTGTGCGCTTTGAAGCGGAAAACCTGCGAGAAGCCTCCCTCATGCTGGAAGGCATCACCTGCGCCGCCTGTGTTTGGCTCAACGAGCAGCACATCCGCCAGTTGCCCGGCATCGTCAGCGTCGACATCAATTACAGCAACCATCGCGCTCGCGTGCGCTGGGACAATAGCCGGGTCCAATTGTCCGCCATTCTGGAAGCGGTCAGCGCCATCGGCTACCGCGCCCACCCCTACGACGCCGAGCGCCAGGAAGCGCTGAACCAGAAAGAACGCAAGCAGGCGATCAACCGCCTGTGGGCCGCCGGCCTGTCCATGATGCAGGTGATGATGTACGCGGTGCCTATCTATCTGGCGCCGGACGGCGAGATCACGCCGGACTTTCTATGGCTGTTGCACTGGTCCAGCTTCATCCTGACTCTGCCGGTAGTGCTCTACTCCGCCGTGCCCTTCTACCGCGCCACCTGGCGCGACCTCAAAACCCGGCGCGTGGGCATGGACACCCCGGTGACCATCGGCATCCTCACCGCCTTCCTGTCCAGCTTCTGGGCGCTGATCAACAAAGTGGAACACGGCGTCTACTTCGACTCGGTGTCGATGTTCGTGTTCCTGCTGCTGGGCGGCCGCTACCTGGAGGGCATCGCCCGGCGCAAAGCCGGCGAGGCCACGGAAAGCCTGGTCAAGCTGATCCCCGCCTTCGCTCATCGCCTGACCGGCTGGCCGGATAACCGCCAAAGCGAGGAAACCACCGTGGCGCAGTTGCGCCCCGGCGATGTGATTCTGGTCAAACCCGGCGAGACCATTCCCGCCGACGGCCTGGTGCTGGACGGCCATAGCGCCAGCAATGAAGCGCTGTTGACCGGCGAAAGCCGCCCGGTGACCAAGGACGCCGGCGCAGCGGTGATCGCCGGCAGCGTCAACGCCGCCAGCCCATTGGTGGTGCGGGTGGAACAGACCGGCCAGGACACGCGGCTGGCCGGCATCGTGCGGCTGCTGGACCAGGCGCTGGCGGAAAAACCGCGGCTGGCGGTGATCGCCGACCGCTTCGCCAGTTGGTTCGTCGCGCTGCTGCTGCTGGCCGCGGCCGGCACCTACCTGGGCTGGCACTACATCGAACCGGACCGCGCGCTATGGATCATGGTGGCGGTGCTGGTGATTTCCTGTCCCTGCGCGCTGTCGCTGGCCACCCCGGCGGCCTTGACCGCCGCCTCCGGCCACCTGGCGGCCCTGGGCGTGCTGACCACCCGCGGCCACGCGCTGGAGACCCTGCCCAAGATCAGCGACGTGGTGTTCGACAAGACCGGCACCCTGACCCATGGCGATATGCGGCTGCTGGACAGCTGGACCGCCCCCGGCCGCGACGCGGCGGCGGCGCTGGCCACGGCGGCGGCGCTGGAGCAGGGCTCGGAGCATCCGGTGGCGCGCGCGCTGCTGGCCGCCGCCGGCGACGGCCAGCACCAGACCGCGGAAGCGCTGCGCAACCATCCGGGTCAAGGCGTGAGCGGCCGGCTGAACAGCCGCGACTGGCGCATAGGCTCGCCGGAATTCATCGCCGCTCAGTTGGGCGGCTGCCCTCTTCCTTCCGCAGACTGGCACGGCGACAAAACCCTGATCGCGCTGGCTGATGAAACAGAACTGGTCGCCTTGTTCGCCATCGGCGACGCCGTGCGCGCCGACGCCGCGCCGCTGCTGCGCCAGTTGAAACAGCGCGGCCTGCGCGTGCATCTGCTCAGCGGCGACGGCGCCGGCCCTGTCTCCAATTTGGCGCGCCAGCTGGACATGGACGCGCATATCGCCCGCGCCGCGCCGGAGGATAAATTGGCCTACGTCGGCCGGCTGCAAGCCGCCGGCAAGCGCGTGCTGATGGTGGGCGACGGCATCAACGACGCGCCGGTGCTGGCCAAGGCCGACGTGTCCATCGCCATGGGCGGCGGCACCGACGTGGCGCGCGCCAGCGGCGACATGGTGCTGATTGGCGACCGGCTGGGGCTGATCGCCAACGCGTTCGAACTGTCTCGCAAGACCTTGTCTGTGATACGTCAAAACTTGTGGTGGGCCGCCGCTTACAATATCGTGGCGCTGCCCTTGGCCATCACCGGCCACGTTACGCCGTGGATCGCCAGCCTGGGCATGGCGTCCAGCTCTCTCATCGTAGTCGGCAACGCCCTCCGACTGGTCAAACGGAAATCCTGATGGAAAGCCTGTATCTGCTCATTCCGCTCAGCCTGGTGCTGGCCTTCGTCATCGGCGGCATTTTCTGGTGGGCCACCCGCAACGGCCAGTTCGACGATATGGAAGGCCCGGCGCATCGCATTCTGATGGACGACGACAAGCCCAAGGACGGCGGCGGCAGTGGCGATGCTCCGCGCGGCGATTAAAGCGCCGTCCACCCGTCCAAACCACACCCGGCGCCGTCCGTGCGCCGGTTTTTTCCGACCCGCCGCGGTGCGCCCCATTGTCCCGCAGCGGACCGAACCCTCACCCAAATCGAATAAAATCAAGGACAAAGCGCTTCAATCGCTTTCGTTCTCCGATTTTTGCTGTAAAATCGCGCCCCTTGAGCAATATTAGCTAATCATCATCTAATAATCGTTGGATCCGCCTGGCCCGGCGCCATGCGCCAGCCGGTCAGCTTCCGCACCTTCATCTCAGGGTTGTTCGTGAATACCTTACAAGCTCTCGTCGGCATGTTGTTCCTGCTGGGCACCGCCTATGCGCTGTCCACCAATCGCAAAGCCATCAACTGGCGCATCGTGCTGATCGGTCTGATCATGCAAAGCACGCTGTTCTTGGTCATCAACTACGTACCGGCCGCGCGCGCGGTGTTCGAAGCCTTCGGCTCCGGCTTCGCCAAAGTACTGACCTTCTCCGGCGAAGGCGCCACCTTCGTGTTCGGCGACCTGGCCAAACCCAACGGCAGCATGGGCTTCTTGTTCGCCTTCATGGTCTTGCCCGTGATCATCTTCTTCTCCGCCTTCAGCGCCCTGCTCTACCATCTGGGCATCCTGCAACGCGTGGTGGCCGGCATGGCCTGGGTGATGAAACGCAGCATGAAGCTGTCCGGCCCGGAAAGTCTGACCGTGGCGGGCAACATCTTTCTCGGCCAGACCGAGGCCCCGCTGCTGATCCGCCCCTATATCAAGCACATGACCCGCTCCGAGCTGGCCTGCGTGATGATTGCCGGCATGTCCACGCTGGCCGGCGGCGTACTGGCCGCCTATGTCGCCTTCCTCGGCGGCAGCAATCCGGCGGAACAAGCCAAGTTCGCCACCTATCTGCTGATGGCTTCCTTCATGAACGCGCCGGCAGCCGCGGTATTCGCCAAAATCATCTACCCGGAAACCGATCGCGGCCATACCTCCAGCGACAAGCTGGACTACAGCCAGGAAGACGATCAGGGCAGCTTCATCAACGCCATCGTCAACGGCGCGATGTCCGGCATGAAGATGGCCGCCGCGGTGGCCACCATCATCCTGGCCATTGTGTCCATGATCGCGCTGGCCAACTTCGTCGTGAAGGACGGCATCGGCGCGGCGCTGGGCGTCAACGAGATGATCAAGGCCTCCACCAACGGCGTGTTCGACGGGCTGACATTGCAATACCTGTTTGGCCAGGCCTTCCGCGTGTTCGCCTTCATGATGGGTGTGAGCTGGCACGAAACCCTGGAAGTGGGCAGCCTGCTGGGCCAAAAGATCGTGGTCAACGAATTCATCTCCTACCTGGACCTGGCCAAGATGAAGGCCGCCGGCACCCTGTCGCCTCAAGCCATCCTGATTTCCACCTTCGCGCTGTCCAGCTTCTCCAACTTCAGCTCGGTGGGCATTTGCGTAGCCGGCATCGGCGCGCTGGCCCCGTCGCGACAGAAGGAACTGGCCCAGATCGGCATGCGCGCGCTGGCCGCCGCGGTGATGGCGGGCTTCATGACCGCGACCACCGCCGGCCTGTGGATGTCCATTTTCTAAGCACCTGTTTACGATCTGCTGGGCGTCGGCGATACGGCGTTGAAAGCGGCTTCAAAATGCTCATGTACCACGCGTACATTCCGCTTTCTCAGCCGTTTTCGCCTTGTCTCGCTCTAGCTCGCGAGAGCGTAAACCGGTTCTAAAAACAATCACCGCGTTTTGATCTAGTTGTAGCGAGGACAAGCCCAAAGGACTTGCCCACGCTACGAACTCAGGCCTTTGTGCGCGGCGTCTTAATCTTTATGCAACCCCGCGCTCCGTCGCGGGGTTTTTCATTAATCCGCGGCGGCGTGCTAAGCTGCCGCCATTTTCACGCGCGGCACCGCTAATGGAACGCAAACACTGGGATATCTTCTGCGCCGTGGTCGACAACTATGGCGACATCGGTGTCGCCTGGCGGCTGGCGCGCCGGCTGGCCCACGACTTCGGGCTGGAGGTGCGGCTTTGGGTGGACGACCTGGCCAGCTTCGCCCGCATCGCGCCCGATCTGGACCCGGCCCTGCCGGCCCAGCGCCTGGCCGACATCGACATCCGTCACTGGCCGGCGGACGGTCCGCCGGCCGACACCATGCCTGCCGACGTGGTGATCGAGGCCTTCGGCTGCCGCTTGCCGGAAGGCTTTGAACAGGCGATGGCGGCCAAGGCGATCAAGCCCGTGTGGATCAATCTGGAATACCTGTCGGCGGAAGACTGGACGCGTGGCTGCCACCGCCAACCCTCTCCCCACCCGCGCTTGCCGCTGACCAAGCACTTCTTTTTTCCCGGCTTCGGTGCGGATACCGGCGGCCTGATTTGCGAGCAGGGCCTGCTAGACGTCCGCCGCCAATGGCAGGACGACACGCTAGCGCGCCGCGCCTACTGGCAGCTACTGGAGCTGCCGGAACCGGCCGCGGACGAATGGCGAGTCAGCCTGTTCGCCTATGAAAACCCGGCCATCACCAGCCTCCTGGCCGCCTGGGCGTTGGGCGAACGCCGGGTGACTTGCCTATTGCCGGAAGGCAAGGCGCTGCCGGACGCGGCCCGCGTCTTCGGCTACCCATTGCGCGCCGGCATGCTTGCGCGGCAGGGCTCGTTGACGGTCAAAGTGTTGCCGATGACCGACCAGGACAGCTACGACCTGCTGCTGTGGTCCTGCGACCTTAATCTGGTGCGAGGCGAAGACAGCTTCGTGCGGGCGCAATGGGCGGGCAGGCCGTTTCTCTGGCACATCTACCCGCAGGACGACGACGCCCATCTGGCCAAGCTTGATGCCTTTTTGTCACAGTACGGCGCGGCGCTGCCCGCCGGAGCGGCGCAAGCGCTGACCGCCGCCAGCCATGCCTGGAACCACGGCGCCGATATGGCCGCCGCATGGACGGAATTGGCCGCATGGCTGCCCGCATGGCGCGAACACGCCGCCATCTGGCCGGAAAAATTGCTGGCGGACGGTGATCTGGGCGACAGACTACTGCACTTTGTCCGGGAAATCGGCTAAAATACGCCGTTTTTCGGAAACCTTTTTTCCGACTTCAATCAAGAGTTTGGGACTTTTAGTAATGAAAACCGCACAAGAACTCCGCGCCGGCAACGTATTCATGGTAGGCAGCGACCCGATGGTCGTGCAGAAGGCTGAATTCAGCAAATCCGGCCGCAACGCCTCCGTTGTGAAAATGAAAATGAAGAACCTGTTGACCGGCGCCGGCAGCGAAGCCGTATATCGCGCAGACGACAAGTTCGACGTCATCGTGCTGGACCGCAAAGACTGCACCTACTCCTACTTCGCCGATCCGATGTACGTGTTCATGGACACCGAATTCAACCAGTACGAAGTGGAAGCCGACAACCTGGGCGACACGCTGAACTACATCGTCGACGGCATGGAAGAAGTGTGCCAAGTGACCTTCTACGACGGCAAGGCCATCTCCGTTGAACTGCCGACCACCGTGATCCGCGAAGTGGAATACACCGAACCGGCCGTACGCGGCGACACCTCCGGCAAAGTGCTGAAGCCGGCTCGCCTGGTGGGCACCACCTTCGAAGTTCAGGTTCCGGCCTTCGTCAACACCGGCGAAAAGATCGAAATCGACACCCGCACCAACGAATTCAAGAAGCGCGCCTAAGCGCCCTCTTGCTTCGCAGTGCCCAAAGCCGCCTCGCGCCAATGCGCCGGGCGGCTTTTGTTTTGAGCGATGTCGGACCGCGCCTCAGCACCCGATCGCAATCGAGGCCAGCACTTAGCCCTGCCCTGCCTGCAAGACCCGCCTCCGCGCAAAATCCAGCCACAGCTCCGCTACCTGGCGCGGCTGTTCCATCATCGGCAGATGACCCACCCGCTCCAACACCTGCTTCTCGCTGCCGGCGATGGCGGCGGCGAAGCAATCCGCGTCCTCCACATGCAGGATGCGGTCCTCGCGGCCCCAGACGATCAAAGTCGGCGCCTGGATGCTCGCCAGCAAGGGCCGCTGGTCCACACTGTCTAACAGGTCGTCGAAAATCTTGCGCTCCACCTCAACGCGTTCCGCCTTGCGCGCCGCCGTCACCTCGATGGCGAAGCCGGGCACCGGCGGCGGCCGGTACATCGCCCAGTGCAGCATCGCCCGCACTCCGTCCGCGCTGCTCATGTCCAGCAGCGGGTTCTCGCCGCTGCTCTGCCACAGCCCAGCCATTTCACTAGCGTTGTCGCCGTTGCCGGAACCGGCGCCGGCAGCGTTGAGCAGGGTCAGGCTGGCCACGTGCCGCGGATAACGCGCGGCGAAGTTGGCGGCGATGGCGCCGCCCATGGAATTGCCGATCAAGTGGACATGCTCCACGCCCCAAACCTCCAGAAACGCGCGCAGCCGATCCGCTTGCGCCTCCACTCGGTAGCTGATGTCCAGGTTGGACATGCTGTCGCCGTGGCCTGGCAAGTCTGGTGCAATCAGCCGGAATGACTTGGGCAGGCGACGCGCCAGCATCGCCCAGTGGTCTTTTTCCGCGCCAAAGCCATGCAGCAGCACCAGCACCGGCGCGCCCGCCGGCGCGGCGCGCTCTAACCAGCTCAATTCACCCTGCTCCAGCCTGCGCCGTCGCGGCTTCAGCCCGGCCCAGCGCCGCTGCTGGCGCACTCCCCAGTCAAACAATCGTTGCTTGCCATTCCAGATCCAGCGTCGCCACATTGCAGCCTCCTTGGAAAACCATCGATGGTGAATAGTGCTTAGAGCCTGTTCACAGTCTCGCGAGCAAGAGCGAGACAAGGCGAAAACGGCTGAGAAAGCGGGATGTACACATGGTACATGAGCATTTCGAAGTTGCACTCACCGAGCCACGTTTCACAGCGCGCAGCAGATCGTAAACCGGTTCTCAGCCGCGCTCCAGCACCTCTGCCACCCTGTGCCGCAAAGCCGGCAGCAGTTCGGCCTCGAACCAGGGATGGCGGCGCAGCCACAGTTGATTGCGCGGGCTGGGGTGCGGCAAGGGCAACAGCGCCGGCCAGTGCTCGCGCCAGCGCTCCACCGCCTCTGTCAGCCGCGGATAACGTCCAGGCAGGTGATACCGCTGGGCGTACTGACCCAGCAAAATCGTCAATTGCAGATGAGGCAGACCGGCCAGCAAAGGCTGACGCCAGGCGGCCGCGCATTGCGGAGGCGGAGGCAGATCCCCGGACTTGCCGGTGCCGGGGTAACAGAAAGCCATCGGCAGAATGGCGATGCGGGTCTCATCGTAAAACACCGTTTTGTCCACGCCCAGCCAATCGCGCAAACGCTCGCCGCTGGGGTCGTCGAACGGCAGGCCGGACGCATGCACGCGCCGCCCCGGCGCTTGGCCGGCAATCAGGATGCGCGCATCCGGATGCCACTGCAGCACCGGGCGCGGACCATGCGGCAGCTTGTCCGCGCACAGCCGGCAAGCTCTCACTTCTTGGAGCAGGCCGCCGGCGTTCATGCGCGTCGCCGTTTACAGCACCACGCCGGCCGGCGGCTGGTCGTGAGTCTGGCCGACGGACTGGTGCGGCAGCTCCAGATAGCTGCGTGACTGCATTTCGGTCAGCCGGCTGGCGGTGCGGAAGAATTCGCCGGCCTGCACCCCTTCGGTGTACAGCTGCTCCGGCTCGGCGGCGGCGGAGGCCACCAGCTTGACGCGGTTGTCGTAGAACACGTCCACCAGCCAGGTGAAGCGGCGGGCGATGGAGGCCTCGCGCGCGGTGATCTTGGGAATGCCGCTAACAAAGACGGTATGGTATTCGGTGGCGATTTCCAGGTAGTCGGTTTGCGCGCGCGGGCCGTCGCACAGGGCCAGGAAATCGAACCAGATCACCCCGGCGGCCAGACGCTTGACCGGAATCTCGCGGCCCAGCACCTGGATGGAGCGTTTCTTCTGCTCCACGCCGTGGCTCAGGCGCTGGAACAGCTGCTCCATTTTCTCCTCGCTGGCCGCGTTCGCCGGCACCATGAACAGCGGCTCGCGCGTCAACTCTCGCAACCGGTAGTCGTTGCCGCCGTCCACGTTCAGCACTTTCAGCTCGCGCTTGATCAACTCGATGGTGGGCAGGAAGTTCTGCCGTTGCAGGCCGTTGGGATAGAGGCCGTCCGGCGCGTAGTTGGAGGTGGTGACCAGCACCACGCCGCGCTCGAACAGCGCCGACAGCAGCCGGCCCAGCATCATCGCGTCGGCGATGTCGCTGACGTGGAACTCGTCGAAGCACAGCAGGCGGGTGTCGCGGGCGATCTTGTCGGCATAAGCCAGCAGCGGGTCCTTGCTGCCGGCCAGCGCGCGCAGCTCGCGGTGCACCTCGGCCATGAAGTTGTGGAAATGAATGCGACGCTTGCGGCGGTACGGCACGCAGGCGTAGAAGGCGTCCATCAGAAAGCTCTTGCCGCGCCCCACCCCGCCCCAGAAATACAGGCCCTTGGGCACATCCGGGCTGCGCAGGCTGCGTCCAAGGAAGCGGTTGCGCTTGTTCTTGAACTCCACCAGTTGGTGCCACAGCAAGTCCAGCTCCTCAATCGCCGCGGCCTGGGCCTCGTCGTGGATGAAACCGGGTTTTTCGCTGGCGGCCTGATACCAGGCCTTGGGGCTGAGATGGGCGTTCCCATCCGGGGAGAAAGTGTGCTGAGACATGGGCGGCGGAGTGTGCAAGCGCAATAAACGTACGGCCTGACATCATACCCCGTTTGCGCACGGGGGCAAAAACGATGCCGCCGCCCGAAAGGGGCGGCGTTCTTTAGAACAGACTCAGAACCTGTTCAAAGTCTCGCGAGCTAGGGCGAGACAAGGCGAAAACAAGCGAAAAAGCGGAATGGTCACGTGGTACATGAGCATTTTGAGCTTGTACTCACCGTGCGACGCTTCACGAAGCGCAGCAGACTATGAACAGGTTCTCAGACTAAACCGTCTCTTTGCGCCCGCACCTTGCTCAGCAAGGCGTCCAGCACCTCCCGCGTACGCTCCGGCGGGGCCGCGGCAATCGCGTACTTGCCGTCCACCACCAGCATGGGCGTGCTGAAGATCCGGTAATCCTTGGTGAACTGGGCGATAGCCTCCACTTGAGCCTTCACCGCGAAGGATCGATACACCGCCATGGTCTTGGCAACGTCCACGCCCGGCTGGCGGCGCAACCACTTCTCAAACTCCGCTTCCTTGCTCAGATCGACCTTGTCATGCTGCACCGCGCGGAAGGCCGCGCCATGCAAACGGTCCGAGAGGCCGGACACGTTCAAGGTGGCGAACACCCGCGCATACCCTTCCATCGGTTTGCCCCACACCACATGCTTGCGCACCACGCGCACGTCCGCTGGCTGGGTCTTCAGCCAGGCGGATATCGCGGCGTCTTGAGAGTAGCAATGTCGGCATGGGTAGGAGAAAAACTCCGCCACCTCAATCTGCTCGCCGCTGGACACCGGATGCGGTTTGGGCAACACCAGGTAATCCTTCCCTACCACGATCTGCGCTTGCGCCGCGCCCAGTGCCAGAACAAACCAACACAACAACAGTAACGCTCTCATTCACTACACTCCATTGATTCCGCCGTCGGGCTCCGTCTCAGTACATGCCTCGCGTTCAAGGGCGGGGTTAACTCTCAGGCCGTGGCCAACAAAGTCGGCACCTCAACCGCCTTGTCCACCTTGTTCAGCTTGATTTCGGATTTGGCCGGCCCACGCAGGCGCTGCAGCTCCTCCTTCAGCAGCTTGATTTCCTCTTGCAACCTATGCCGCATGTCCGCCTCCGCCTTGCGCACGTCCAGGCTCAGTTTTTTCTCCATTTCCGTTGTCAGTTTCTCATCGAGAAACGACTCGTACTTCTTGAACAGCTCATCGCGGTAAACATCCAGCTGCAAGCGCAGCATGAGGTTTTCCTCCTCCATTTCGGCCAATTTGTGCTGGAACTGGGCGGCATTCATATTGAAGTTCATGCGTTCTCCTGGCAGATGGCTCGCAAACGGCGCGATCAGCGCATGCCGACAGGCCGGAGCGGGGTTCCGGTTAAAAAAATATCCCTCTCCACGCAGGGAGAGGGAGGCAAACATGATGGGTTTGCAATAGACACTAGGCAGCTCAACACCGGGGGATCGGCGTGAGACCCTATGCAAAGAACGCCGCATAAGATGGGCAAAGTATGCGCAAACGCTCCGCGAAAAAATATCTGACCAGTACGAAAAGCCGGCGCAGCCACGCTTTATTGCGGGCGCGGAAGCAAGGCTCAAACCAGGCGGTTAAGACCGTTCAAGCCGTGATACAGACGCTGTTGCACCGGTTCCAGCAAAGCCACCGCCTCCTCGCTGCTAAACAGCAAGGGCTCGTCGCGGCGTTGCAGCAAGGTCAGGATGGCTTGCAAGCCGACATGAGCCGAACGAATCTCCATCAAGCCTTGCAACAGGCAAGCGTCCATTTCCGCGCACTGCTCGGCCATCTGCCGGCCAAGCTGAGACAACGCGGTCTGATCCGGCCGGGCCTCGAGCAAGTCCTGATTCAGTTGTTTCAGTTGTTCCATCACGGGCAATTGGTCTTTCATCGCCGCTCTCCTTATGGGTGAGCCAGCGCGTATTCAACGCCGGCGGCGATTTTCAAAATATGGGAGTCGTGGCCATGCAGCCCGCACACGCTCAAACCAATCTGATCCGTCAGCGGCAAGCTCACCGCGCAGCCGTCCAACAGATTGACGACGGCACTGTTGCGCAGAACCAGCCGGTTCAGGCGAGCGTAAACGTCCACGTTCTCCAACTCCGCCAGCTTGGGCGGCAAAATCGCCACCGTGGGCATCAGCCAGGCGTCGGCCATGGACAAGCGATACGCGGCAGCGGCTTGCAGCTCGCGGCGTTGCTCCATCAGTTCCTGATACCTGACCGCGCTCAGGCCGGCCCCTTGTCGCAGGTCTCGGACAATGCGCCGGTCATAGCAAGCGCAGCCCTCGCCCTCCAGCAACGGGCCGTGGCACCTCCAAGCCTCCGCCGCCGCCAACCCGCCTTGAGCCTCCATGTCCGCAATCCGCCCCAACTCGGGAAAATCGAAACGGATAATGCGAGCGCCAGCCTGAGACAGGCGTGCCAGGGCGTCGTCAAAGGCCTGCGCCACGGCGGAGTCCACGTGCTCGGAAAGATAATCGTCAGTCACGTAGAAACGGCGTTTTTTCACATCGGGCGGCTGGCCGCGCGCGTGGGAGGGCGTCCAGCCGCCGCTGAGCACCGCGTCCAGGATGGCGCAGCAAGAAACCGAACGCGCCAGCGTTCCAACGGAGTCCAGCGACGGCGATAAAGGAAGGCAGCCCTGCATCGGCACCCGCCGCGCGGTGGGTTTAAAGCCAACCAGGCCGCAAAAGGCGGCGGGGATGCGCGCGGAGCCGCCAGTATCGATGCCCAGCCCGGCCGCGCTCATGCCCAGGGCCACGCTGACCGCCGCGCCGGAACTGGATCCGCCCGCCACGCGCTCCGGATCTCCGGGATTGAGCGGCGTGCCGTAGTGCGAATTCAGCCCCAGGCCGGAGCATGCGAGCTCGCTCATATTAGTACGCCCCAGCAACACCGCGCCGGCGGCGCGCAGCGTCGCCACCACGGCCGCATCCCGGGACGCCGGCGGGTTGTGCGTGAACACGAGGGAAGCGGCGGTGGTGACCTGGCCCTGGATATCGAATAGATCCTTGACCGATACGGGAATGCCCGCCAGCGGAGTGGGATAGACCCCGGCGGCGTCCACCTGCCGGGCCGTGGCCAGCGCGGCTTTGGCGTCCACCAGGGTGAAAGCCCGCTCGCCGGCCTCCTGGTGGCTGGCGATGGCGGCCAGCGCCTGCTCCGTCAGCGCCACGCTGCTGGTATTGCCTGACAGCAAGTCCCTGTGCAATTGCATCACGGTGGGCTTCATGACAAACGCCTTGCTGTGACACGTGGCAAACTCATGGCATTGCGACATACGGCTCTCCTAAAGACGGCAGGCGATTGAACGCCTAGATTGAGCGCTTGAGGCCGCGAACGGACGCCACGGCCGTAGCATTGGCGCGCGCGCCTCCGCCGACGCTTGTCTGGAAAGGCAATGACGCCGCTCCCTGCCGCTCATCTTGAGCGGTGGAACTGAGTTGTCGCAGGCGAGCGGCGTAATCATCCAGCACTTCGATGGATAAACGCGTCAATACATATTGATGTGAGCCGGGAATGGACTTGGCCTGGAGTGCAGCCAAGGTGGAACGCAATAGAGAGAAGCCGTTCAAGGCCAGCGCACAAGCGTCCAAGGTTTGGGACCGCAGGCGCAGTTGATCTTGTCCGTTGCCCGGAGGCGGTTTGGCTAAAGGAAGGAGGGAAAACAGTGGAGTCATTGCAGTCTCCAAGTCAGCTTTGGAAGCCTGCTCGGATAAGAGCAGGAGCGTGACAAGGTGGCAAGACCGGTTCCCTTATTAAGGCCGGCAGCTCCAAAGGAGCTCCCTGCCACGCCCTGCTCAGATGCAGATGCGTGGCAACAGACGTACGCAGTCCAGACGGACTTTGCTTGTCTGCGAATAAGGGAAAAATAGGCTTGCCTGCCCGGCGCGGCGTTATTTGGCGCAGCGCGAGGCAAAGAGTACTGAGACGGGGGCGGAGCGTCAAGCCGATGACACCCGCCCAGACAGGCTGCAAGCGGAATGGAGAGACTGTCAGAGCAGGTCTGAACTTCTACAGCTTAGAACCTGTTTACGATCCGCTGCGCGTCGGCGATACAGCGTTGAAAACGTCTTCAAAATGCTCATGTACCGTGTGTACACTCCGCTTTTTCAGCTATTTTCGCCTTGTCTCGCCTTAGCTCGCGAGACTTTGAACAAGCCCTATGAAGGGCCTCAAATAGCGGAGAGCAGCTTCAACACGGCGGCGGATAAGCGCTCCGCGCACAATGCAATGCCATGTTCGGGCGTGCCCTTATCCCGCCCTTGGCCGTCAATGATGTTGCTGACCGCCCGCAACACCAGCACCGGCGTGGAGCCCACCCGGCGCGCGGCGCGCATCACGCCGGAGGCTTCCATTTCAATCACGCCGCGGCCCAGTTCCAGCATTGCGGGAAACTTGTCGGCGGGCACCGGAAACTGGTTGCTGCTGAAGATCACCCCTTGCTTCACCATGGGCAGGGCGTTCAACTTAGCTAGCCAATAGGGGTCCACATCCCATGCCGTTTCCAGTTGAGCGTGTGTATTGCTGTTAAGCAGGCAGGATTCAAACGGCGTGCCTTTGAGGATCGTATCGATGCCGTGAAGATCCATTTGCACGACTTTGTTGCCGGCAACGACATCGCCAATCTCCCAGCCATCCCCCACCGCGCCGGAAGTCCCCAAAAACAAGACCAGATCAATATCGCGCTGTTGCAGTAGCGCCAGAGTGGTCAATGCGGCGTCTTCCGTGCCCACGCCGGTCTCGGCCAGGTAAAGTTGGTGGAGATTGTATTGAAGGCTGCGACAGGACAAGGCGCCGAGCACAGGATCCGGCATCCACGTCGCGGATAGTTGCTGCGACAGATGAGCGGATTCGGCGGGGAAGGCCGACAATAGCAAAATATTCATATAGAGCCCCAAATTAGGTGGTTTAACGGCGAATACGCTAGCGCCTTCCGGCAAGCAACGCCGCATCAGGTTCAAACTGGCTGCGCGCCGGCTTGCCCCCCAAGGCCGATATTGATCAGCAGCTGTTGAATTGGCAGACCCAAACCTACCAATGATCTCCAGAGGCTCCGGATAGCATGATGTGCTGAGCGGTATTACGAACTTCTGTCGGCAATGAGTACGCGCGCCATGGGGCATGCATGGACTTCAAGATATCCTGCTCACACAAACCTGAGGACAGCTGCAAGACAATGGTGGTCATCCCATTGTCCGCCTTAAGGCCATTCACTGAAAAAGCCGCGCTATGCGTAACAATATTTTCAATATCGCCCTGGCTTAAGGTGATGTCGCTGACTTTATGATTTCCAATGCTGATGCTTAGCTGAATAGGCTGGTTTTCCTGGGAACAAGCGTTGAGTAAAGCGTTGTCGACAGAGACTTGAAATGACTGCGGCATGATACCTATACCTTTGCCTAAAGCGTGGCGTTAAGAACGTGTTTACAGTCTCGCGAGCGAAGGCGAGAAAAGGCTAAACCGGCGGAGGAAGCGGAATGTACATGCCACCATACCGCATCGCACTTCCAAGCCGCCCCACTTAAGCCGCCATGAGCCTGGCGCGACAATGCGGAATCATTTCTGACATGCCCCGCCGCCATGAATAATGCCAAGCGCAACGCTACACTTTAATTTTCTAAATTTTAATAGGACCAGTACTAAATTAAGACGGCAAAGCATATTTCATATTGATACAGTTTTTAAGCGTGTTTGCGCTCAGCTCGGCAAAAGCAAGGCTTTGAACAGGCTCTCAAACCAAGCGGAGCCTCGCTGCCCTAAACGCTTGCGGCTGCGCGACATGATGGGCGGGCCCGCTCGGCTAGACAGTCCGCATTGGACAACTACAATACGAAATACCCCGCGCTGCCCGCCTCACCGGCTAGGGGACAAAGCAGCCCCATATAAGGCGTCCGGCCGAATAGAGGGGATCACTCCGCCCCTGACCGCATGGGCCCGAAACGCTCATAGCGCGCTGGACTGCAATTAAATGATGCGATATATTTCCCTCTTATTGGGAGATGGTGTTCCTCCTCTACTTGAACCGCAGCAATAAGCTGCTGATGACGCCTACATAAACCTGACCTTGGTCGGGAATGTGGGTGCGCACGCGCATATTCCTTTCCCCTTGGTCAGCCTCAATCCCTTTGATACAGGCATGACTAATGCGTCCGTTACACCGCCCCGAACAATTTGTACTACTGCCCTACGTGGGCAAGTGGCTCGTCATCGCCAGCCTTATTGCCTTTCTCGCAGGCAGTATCTCGGCTTTTTTCCTGCTCTCCCTCGACCAGGCCACCGCCTGGCGCGAAGCGCACCGTTGGATTATTTGGCTGCTTCCGCTGGCGGGTTTTGGCGTAGGCTGGATCTACCACCGGCTGGGCAAAACCGTCGATGGCGGCAACAACCTCATCATTGACGAAATCCACGAACCCAAGAAAGTCATCCCCTTGCGGATGGCTCCCCTAGTATTGGGCGGCACCATTATTTCCCATCTGTTCGGCGCATCGGTTGGCCGCGAGGGCACCGCCGTGCAAATGGGCGCCACGCTGGCGGATCAGCTGACTCACGCGTTCCGCATGAAGCCCGAGGAGAGACGCATTCTGTTGATGGCCGGCATGAGCGCCGGCTTCGCCGCCGTGTTCGGCACGCCGTTGGCAGGCGCGGTGTTTGTGCTTGAAGTTCTTGCTATCGGACGCATGCGGTATGACGCGCTGTTTCCTTGCTTTGTGGCCGGCATCGTCGCCGATCAGGTATGCCTCGCCTGGGGGGTGCGCCACACTCACTATGCGATAGGCGCGGTTGTGCCTATTGGTTTCTGGAGCGTGCTGGCCGTGGTGGCCGCAGGCATTGTGTTTGGCCTTGTGGGGATGCTGTTCGCAACAGGCGCTCACTCGCTCAGCGCCGTGGTCAAACGCTTCATCGCCTACCCGCTGCTGCGTCCCTTTGTTGGCGGCATCGTCGTCGCCTCGGCGGTGTACTTGCTCGATGCTTACCACTACATCGGCCTGGGCATTCCCGACATCGTGCGCGCCTTTCAAGAGCCGGCGGCCCCCTGGGATTTCTTTGGCAAGCTGGTGTTTACGATTGTTTCGCTGGGCACAGGCTTCAAGGGCGGAGAGGTCACCCCGCTGTTTTACATTGGCGCAACGCTGGGGAACGCCCTGGCGCCGCTGCTGCATCTACCCTTTCCCCTGCTCGCCGGCATCGGCTTCGTCGCCGTGTTTTCCGGCGCCGCCAACACCCCCATCGCCACCACGCTGATGGCGATGGAATTATTCGGGGCGGATATCGGGCCTTTAGCCGCCATCGGCTGCATCACCGCTTACTTGCTCTCCGGCCATACCGGCATTTATCACGCCCAGCGCGTGGGCCGCAGCAAATACCGCGGCTCCATCCCCGAGGGGCTGCGCATTTCGGACCTGGCGCAGCTCCGCAAAGAACAGCGCGCGCCGGCAAAAGAAAAGGCGGAAACAACGGAGGGCAAAACATCAGACAGCCCGTAAGGCGGCCACGCTCTGGCTTGCAAGACCGTGAACACCCCCTATGGAACAGGCTCGATGACCTCAAACCCCAGCCCACCGCACATTGTCGCCTTGCGGCTATATTTCCCCATGGCCTCCAAGGCCAAAGCCACGCGCTTCTGGCATCGCTTGAGCGCGCCGGCTCTTGCGCTCCGCCTGCTGACCCTCGCCCAGAAGGCGAAGATCCTGCAGGCAACGCTCCACCCAGTCAGCGCCGGCTACCTGCCTGGCCAGCGGCTGTCGCACGGCCATCCGGAACTGACCAACATGCGGCACCCGCAATGCCTGGAGCTGCTGGACTCCGAGCAGCGCCTACGGGACTTCATGGCCGAGCACGCAGAAGAACTGCGCAAGGTGCACGCCGTTCTGCTCCTATGCGAATTGCCGCTTACTCAACCAGGCGGCGCGGCGGCGACGCACGCAGATCCTCCCAGTAAAAACCAGGCCAGCTAACAATAACCGCCAGCACCGCATGGCCGCCGCACCGAATCCCCACGCTTCCCACGCTCCAGGCAATCACGCATAAGACAAAAACCATGAATCCCCTTGAAACACTTAACCACACGCTGTTTTTACTATTGAACGCAAATGAAAACACGCCGGCCTGGCTAATCCGCGCGGCCGTTGTCATCGCCGACGATCTGATCTACATCATCCCCTTGCTCTTGATCGCCTTGTGGCTGTGGGGCGACGACAAGCTTCGCCATCAAGCCGTCAAGGCATGCCTCGTCGTCCTGCTGGCTTTAGGAGTGAATGGGTTAATCGGCCTGGGATATCCGCAGCCAAGGCCCTTCGTGATAGGCCTTGGGCATCTCTGGACGGATCACGCGCCGGATTTCTCTTTCCCCAGCAATCACATGACCATCTTGACCTGCATCGGCCTGGCTCTGCTGCTTGCCGGCATGCTCAAACTGGGTGCCGCCATCCTGACGCTGGGCATAGCCGTCGCCTGGGCGCGCGTATTCGTAGGCGTGCACTTCCCACTGGACATGTTGGGCGCGCTGGCCGTAGCGGCCGGCGTTTGCGCGGTGACGACCGCGCTCTGGCCCAAAATAGGGGATCCCATTGCACAAGCGGCCATTCGGCTGTACCGCTTCTTATTTGCATGGCCGATTGCCGCAGGCTGGGTCCGCGGCTGACTTCCGCGGGAAAAGGAAGCCACGCACCAAGGGGGAGTCAAACAAGCCCAAGACGGGCCGGGAGACGAGGCGGAGCCCCGCAAGGCTCCGCTCTGTGATGCGCAGGGCTGCGGCCAGCCAAGGCCGCCGCCCCTTGCTTTAACGGCCGATGCGGCTAAAACGCTCCTCCAACTGCCTGCGCCTGGTCTTGCCGGCGTGCATTTGATGTTGGCTGTCCACGTGGCGGTAAACCTTTACCTGCTGCGCGCCCAAGAACAGCATTTGCTCCAGGTAGTTGAAAAAGCCTATCCAGTAGCCGCGCTGCTCACGGTCGTCAAAGCTAATGTCGCGCGCCACCCGGCCCAACAGGCCGCAGCCCACGTAGTAACGGTTGTCCTTCAGCCATTGCAGTAGATGGGCCGCGCATTCGCGGCCGTAGGCGCACATGGCGTCGAAGTCCTCGGAGGTTTCGGGCATCTGCCAGTAATGCGGATAGTCGCGCTCCGGGATGTAGCGAACGAAGGGGAGCAGGATTTCCTGCTGTTCGATGGCGACCAGTTTATAGCGACGACGGCGAGGTAGGATAAGGGACATGCTGTTTCTCCTGCTGTGACACAAGATAAACCGCCTGCCTGAAAAGCGAGGTATTGGGCAGGCGCGTGATAGGACCGCTTCCGTAAGGTACGAATCCGTTGTGTACAGGGCGAGACGCCAATCCCGGCGCCGTTAATGAGAACGACGCCCGGGGATTGTCGCCGACGGGGCGGGGAGGGTCAAGGAGGGGTGGCTTTTGGAGTGAAGAGGTACTTGGCGGAGCAATGCCTCTCTCTGCCCTATTCCACACGACGCTGCGCTTGTCTTGCTTGGCCAGCTCAGCCCCGGCAATAAAAGCCGCGGATTCAATACCCGCCCCGCCGCGCGAAAGCAGCGCTTAGAGCCTGTTCAAAGGCTTGCGAGCAAGGGCAAGACCAGGCGAAAACAAACGATAACTACAAGGGGGGCATGAGCATTTCGGGCTTCTTAACGCCCTTTTCTAAAATACCGCCGAAACACAGTAGGACTTGAACAGGCTCTTAGAAGGCTCTGGATAACACGATGTACTGAGAGGTATTACACGCCCCTGTAGGCAATGAGTAGGCACCCTGAAGGTGCCATGAATTTCAAGATATCGGGCTTAAAAAATCTGAGGAGAGCTGTAAAATAATGGAGGCCATCTCATTGACCGCCTTAAGATCATTCAGTGAAAATCCGCACCATGTGTAGCAACATTTTCAATATCGCCCAAGCTTAACTTAATATCACTGACTTTATGACTTCAATCATAGATATTATTTATTGATACAGCAATTTACTAGCAAAACCAGCCTAATTATAAATCATTGAGATATCAATAGACATAGAAAATACGCCGGGCCAGACCAAAATAATTTATATGTAGAAGTTCAGACAGAATCAAACAGCTTCTAGCTTAGACCGGCATAATTACCTATCTCCACTGCACAGACTGAGTTTGCTCATTGCTCATAAATAGCCGGGTGTCCGTTGTTGGATGCCATCCCTGAAGCGACAGGCGCTCATCAGGGACCAGGTACTTTTCCCGCACGCAAGGGACGTTTACGCCCAGCTCTGCAGGGCACCTCCCCTCCAGATAAGCCAAATAAACAGTATTGCCACTATTTAGAATGGCACCATTCTCAATGGTGTATGACTGCCGCGCCTGACGTGGCTGAACGACCAAAATGGTGCTTAAACGGACCGAGGTAGTGAAACGAGGGGTATCTCCCTGAGACACCAACGCCCCAGGACGTTCTCGAAAGGTGATTCGGTAATAGCGGGGATGCTCGTCCTGCGGACCGTGATAGTAAAGCTTGAGCCAGTTGCTGGAGTTGGGACGCAGCAGCAGCTGTCTGGGCGCATAAAGCAACTCGCCTGCCGGTGCTTTTCGTTCTACCGCGCCACCGTAAGGTGGATCGCTCTCCTCAACCGACACATCGTAAAATCTAGCCTGTTGAGTGTCATTGACCACTTTCCTCGCTAAAAACGCAGTATCACTTCCCATGAAGTAGGTCATTTCCCCTACAGATAAACCCCACGTTGAGGATGATAAGCCAAGCGACAAACACAAGCCGATACTAATTTTACTTGGAAAACACATCATATTCTTTAGTCAACCCAGGTTGCTTTTACCGTGACTTCGCCGCTCGCTCTGGCACGACCTTCCCAAGCCTTGCCATTCACGTCATATAGTATCTGCGGATAGATCAAGGGAAACAGCAAATCCAGCCACAACTTGCCTTCATATTGAACCCCCATGCTTTCTGCCCAAGGCATGCGAGTAAGATCAAGCGGGATATTGGAACAATCAGCTTCCACCCGCTGACGATTAGCACCACTTGGACTCATAAAAGCTAAATCAAGCGGTAGTGCAATATCCTGTCCACTGGCGGTGCTGAACTTGCAGTAGCGGCGGCCATCTTTAAGCAAGCTTATCTGCGGCCCGCTAACCTGCACACTAACCTTTGTCGCTTTGGATGGACCAGTCTGCTTAATTTCGTAAGGCAAGCGCAGTTCAGTCGCCTGGCCCACTACGGCCCGATAGTAGTCATTGATTTTTTTTTCAGGCTCACGCTCTGAAATGGCAATTTGATAGTTGAGTTTTTTTAGTTTCAGTAGCGAGAACAAACCAAAATGCCCAGTAAGCTGGCTGGCCTGAGTAGGATATATCGACAGTGAAATAGCATTATCCAGGCTAAGCTCATCCCGATCCTTACCTAGTAGATTTTTCAAATGCTCACTACTGATACGAACCTTTAGTCCACTCTTAATTGGTGTCGAGACAACCTCTCGGCCATTGTCAACAAAAACAACACCCTTGTCGTTGGATTTCAGAGTAAAAAGTTCCAGTGTACCCGTATTTTTTATTTGTAATGGGCAATCCATGCTTACGCCATTACTATTGATTTCACAAACACCTTTAGATGACAGTAGTTTTCCCTGAGGAGACATCGAAATACTCTCGGAGAGTTGATCTAGCTTTGCTTTCTGCGAGGAGCTAAAATTTAAAACTGTTTTCCGCATCCCATGTTTTTTTGCACCATCTTCAAATGCAGAAATACTCGCTGTATGGTTAGCGTAATAAGTATCTAGGCTGACGACACTTTCAACTTGGTTATTTATTAATTCATTGACAAACTCATTTAAGTTTAGTTTTATTTGCAGACCACGTGGATTAGACGCATCACTATCATTATTCAAATAATTAGGATAAACGGCCGGCCAGAAATTCACCCTATTATAACCCAGAGATGCATTATAATTTTCATACCCTATTTTCCATTTAAAAGGGAGGCTACTATTGACACCATCTTGACCTCCTGGAATTTGAGATAACAGGGAGTAAACAGCACCACCTCTCTTGACCTTAAAATAAAAGCCTACAGACAGATTTCTATTCCATGAACTGCTTCCCTTAAATGGAAAAGAAATTGCAAGCGCAGATTGCTGGCTATTAGCCACACTGTAGTAACCCATGATTCCACCATTAACAAAGCTCCCAGTTGAGGCAATGTAATAGGCTTCCTCACCCACTTTGTCGTTAAGCTGGATGATTACTGGTTGAATGGTCTGAGTTCCACCACTATTGATGGTTGCTCCACTGACTTCACCGGGATTGTTACCCGGCGCAGCCAGACAAGGACCGATCAGTAATAGCAGCAAGCTGACGCAATACCATTGAGAAAGCTGAACTTTACTCAAATAGCTCATACGGTTAATCCTTTCATCAAAGTAGCAACTGTTTATGAGATAGTCGGCCGCGAGCAGGAAACCTGATTTACCCAAGCTGCCCCCTGAGCCTGACTCAGATTCAACTCAAGCTGGCATTGTGAGCTGTCCGCCATCTGGTACTCCAAACTTGGCTGAGTTTTATCTACATCGATGACAAAGGAACCATCTTCTGCAGTGGTAGCCTCACCGATATGATTACGCAAAACCACACCGGATCGGGGCCGGCCATTTTCCACCAACACACCGAATACGGTTACCAATTGGCGTAGCCTCGGCTGCATAGCGGCAATATTGCCGGGGTAGAGCACCAAATGACGTTCTGCCTGCTGAATCTCAAAATTGGCCGGGGATTTTGGACTGTTGCGCAACTGGACATCTGCCTGGCTGAAAGCGGGCATGGCAACAAAGGTGGAGCGGCCGAACAAACTGCTGGGGCGCTGGTTGACCAGCAGTTCAAGCTGGCCGGCGGCAGATTGATCTAATTTGACGATCATGCCGGCTTCGGATTGGGCATGCCCCCACCCTAAACCAGCATGATTCCAGGCCATGCTGCCGCTTAGACTACCGTTAAAATAGAAACCGCCATGATTACTATTTTTGCCTGCGCTAGCATCCCAACTGAAATGAGAGGTTTTGCCATTGCCATTTAGGTTGAAATAGCTATGACTATTACCCGTGCCACTATCGTGGCTGGTTTCTGCGCTGTGCTTCAAGGAGCGGCTATTCCCCATATTGCCTCCCAGATAATCCAGCCCGGTAATGTTTTTCGGCTGCCACGAGGCTTTAATCCCCATGCTTTCACTATCACGGGTTCGGGAGTAATCCAGTCCGGCGCTACCAAAACTCAAAGTTAGGTTCAGACTAGCATAGAAGGACTGTTCATTTGGCGTGTCATTGCGCCGAGACCAAGTTTTTCCAGCATTCAGTTTAAGCTCCAACAGCTTGTTCTGAAACAAGGTCTGACCAAAGTCCAGCCTCAGATCCCGGTTGCCTGAAATGTGATCCTGTCCCAGGCTAAGGTTCAAATTGCTATAACGATGGCTATTAAGCAGGCGCTGCAAATCCAGAGAACCACCCGCGCTTAAATAACGCCTTATCGTCTTACGGTCTTCCACTGAACTAGCCAACTGCGGTTGATCGTAACGACGACTATTGTCATAACTGCTCCAGATATTGACCGGCCCCAGATTGACTGAGCCAGATAGTGTAGAGTTATAACTACGATTGCTGGCTACCCCCATTTGGCTAGTGATAGAGCCGTAGGCAAACTGCCAACTGAGTGTAGGCTCAAACGCTAGCAAATCATCATAGTGATATACCGTGGCGCTAATATCTGCCCAACGGGTATTCCATTGCCCGGTAGCGCCAAATAAGTGGGTATTGCCATTGTTGGCGGCCGCCTGATAAATACCGCCAAATACTTGGAACGCCTGATCTTTCCCTTTTCTATAACTAGCGGTTTTATGAACCATCTCATTCTGCTTTGACACTACCTCGCCATTGACAACCACTTCCAACCGCACCGGGTAATTGCCTACAGGGAATGGAGAGGTATCCACCTCATGGTTGCCGATGGGCAAAGTCTGGACATGAATGAGTTTGTTTTCACGATAAACATTGACCTGACCGCTGGCTGGCATGAAAACAAAAATAGGTGAACGTGACAGACTGTTGTCCATTGACTGTGATCGCCCCATATTACCGGCGCTTACACCATAAAACTTGCCACCTTGGATGTAGGAAACATTACCAATCTGATTAAGCCCCCAACTTCCCAGATAGCCGCCAGTGATTTTCACACCTTGTATATCCCGCTCCAATCTAGCTTCATAGATGTCGCCAGCTGCTCGGGTACGGGCATCACCATCCAAATACAAATGGGTACTGCCATAGGCAGACAAGGACTGTAATCGTAGGTAACCATCGGCCTGCTGGCTATCATTACGAGAGAAGGTCGCATTATAATTAAACAAGCCGCTTAAATGTTGTTCTGTGCTATCTGGCAGGGTCACCACCCGAGAACGCGCATTTTGTTCAAAGGCGGTAGCCGGCAAGGTAACAGACAGTTCAAATGTTCTGATATTGAAACATAGGTTGAATGGTGTAGCTTCACCGTGCTCAGGTGCTTGAAACGAGTCGGAGACCTCACACTGCTGATAAGGAATCGGGCGACCGTACTGCTGTTGCCATAGTTTCTGATATTCCGAGATAAGTGAGCCCTGCTTCAAAATGGCTTGCTCTAGAATTAATCGGCCATCGAAATAGCGAACCTTGGCCCGGCCAGCTTCTTCGGCCTGCCCACTTGGCGTGCGAACACGCAGAGGGACTTCCACTCCTTGTTGCAACAAAGAAAAAAATTCAGGAGAAAAATCATCTTGCGCCAGCGTATTATTAATCGGACCAGAGTCAGACATCTCCGTAGCTCTGAGCTTAGATTGAGCAAATACTTTTGAACTAACTAGTGCTAGCTGACTAAGCAACAATACCGTTACTGAAACTTTGAATGGCGCAGTAGGAAGAAATAGAAATAGCTGGCGCACAGAATGGCTTTCATAAAGTTTTAAACGGTTCACTCTTGAGCTGGAACATGGATATATTCCAACCCTTTCCACACGCCATAACCGTCAAACTTCTTAAAGTACTTTGAAAAATCGACACTTTCGCCCGGCAATAAAAATGCATGACGAGAACAGTTCTCAAGCTTTTTAGAACCACCATTGAAACATTGACCACTAGTCAACATACGAATAAATGTATTGCCAGTATTTCTCATACCACCCTTGCCATTTACCTCATAAGTAAATTTAGCGTGGCGCGGGCGTACCACCAAAATAGTATTTATGGTGATTTTTCTCTTGGCTTTCAGAGCGGTGTGATTGGTAAGCTGGGTAAACGCAGGTAAGTTTTGTTCGGAAAACCTCAACTGGTAGTAACGCTCTGTATCGTCCGCAGGCCCTTTATAATATAATTTAACATTAGCAGTTTTATTTGGACCAACAACCTGTGTGGCAGGAGAGATCAACAACTCTGGCAGACTACCGCTAATTGGTTTCATATTTTTTGGGTTATCCACAGGAATGGCGGTAACATTAACAAATTTAGCCACCTCCTCTTGATTACCAAATGCTTTACTAACAAAGGAATCGTCTGACTCCAGCACTGTAGTCAAAGCCCCTACATGAATGGCATTAGCCGAAACACTGGCAAAGATTAGCCAGACGCAAGACAACAGTTTAATTTGGGAAACTTTCATATTAAATGAGAAACTTATAACAAATAGCCATTATTCACGTTAGATAGGTACAACAGCAGACACAGCGAGCAGTACCCGCCCGAGAAAAGGGCGGGCATTTCAATATTATGTAACTCTGTAAATTGAAGTCACTAAATTCAAGCCGTTACATCATTCCAAGATGCATTGAATATCATTTCCACAGTCCCATTAAAAACACCATCTGGCAAATCAGCGAGCTTTTCACCGCTAACAACTTGGCCCAGATCATTCATACCTTCAGCGATATGGAATCGCAAATCAACATTACGGGCTTCGTGATAGCTTCCTTTTGGAGTTTCATGCGGCCCCTTTTTCGAAATATCCATATGCCCCATTCCATCCGCAGCCATCTCAACACCGTTTTTATTACCCCGTAAAATATCTACAGGCTTCTCATCAGCAATAGCAATCCCACCGAGAATAGCCGCAACTTTGACATTACCCTTTTTGGGCCCTGCAACATGACTCAACGTGCGCCCCCCCAGCTGGGCGGTCAGCTTGTATTGGCTAGTATCGATCTGACTTCCCATCTGGATGGTTAATCCACTAGTAGGAGTGGTAAACAAACCCTGGCTCGGATTCCAAGTAAAACTTAATGCATCGCTATTAGCGAAAACATTCAAATCCACATCGGTTTTTTTAACAACTTCTGCATTCCACTTAACTGAGGCGCTATAAGTAGTTTCAGCCGCGGCCACACCATTCGAGAGGCCAAAAGCCAACATAGACATCACCATCAACCTAACCTGCCGCATACACATCGCTCCTTTATTGGAAATAATTACAGCACCGGACAAACCTCTAATAGGCATCGACATTCTCTATTTTCAACCCTAAAAAAAACATATGACCAGTACTAAAATCTACTTAAACAAAAAAAGTCCTAATGAATGCCGGCTGATAATGTCTATTTTGGAATTTCACCAACACCTCACACTCCCGCCATAACTCCAACTTCGGCAGACCATGCCTTCGAATCAAGACGATAACAACCATCATGATCACCCCCTTGCATAAACAACTTGGCTTTAGGCTGCGGACTAAGTTGATATAGACGCTCACCCAACACGATCGGCACCACCTCGTCGCCGGAGCAATGAATGAATAGTTTTGGCGTGGCAATGACCGGCAGTTTGGAATAGGAGGAGAAGTTATGGCGGATCAGCGCGTCAAACGGCAGCCATGAGGCGGTATAGGATTGGACGATGTCCGCGATGGACAAGAAACCGCCGTCGATAATCACCCCGTCCACGCCCAGCGATACCGCGGCCAAATCCATGGCGATGGCCCCGCCCAAGGAATGGCCGTAAACCAGATGCTTGGACGCCTCCGGCGACAGCTTCTTGAACGCTTGCCAAGCGGCCCGGGCGTCGGCGTAAACCGAGCGCTCCGACGGCAAGTACCAGGCGCCGCCGCCGTAGCCGCGGTAGTCGATCGCCATCACCGCCAGGCCCAGCCGGCGCAGGCTGAGGATCAAATCAATATCGGTGTACAGCGTGCTGTCGTTGCCGTGTAGAAACAAGACCGCCGGCGCGGCGGGCGATTCGGCCGGCAACCACCATACATGCACCAGGCAGCCACCTTCCGTCTTGACAACCGGCAACCAGGTCTCCTGGTACGTCACGCCGTAATCTTGCGGGGTTTTGCCAGTTTGATACGAGGGACTAAGGATGAAGCAACGCTGGGCCAGTTCCCATAAGCTCAGCGCCAGTAGAACGGCGACCAACAGCCCCAGGATTTTTTTAAGCGTGCCCATGCGCACCGCCAGACTTTAAAACGCCACCCGCCATCAACAGAGCACCCAGTTCAATCTAAACGCCATGCTCGCCTGCTGGTCGTCTTTCAGGCCCAGGCGAAATCCAAGCCGGCAGCATAGCCATGCTCAGCGCGCGCGGATATTTGACCAGTACGAAATACGCGCCGCACGGCGGGGATCAAGCGTTGAAGCGACGATACTTGCCGCCCCATGCGTTGAAGACAGACAGGAATCCAGGGAACCCGCGGCGGGAAAGCGGCCCCAAGGAAGGGGCCGCCGGGAGAAAAACAAATGTCAGGACTTGAACAGCAGCAAGAGGTCGGCGTCGCGCTCCGCGCCCAGTTTGCGCATGGCGCTGGCTTTCTGGGTGCTGATGGTCTGCTTGCTGCGCTTGAGTTTGGCGGCGATGTCGTTGACGGTGAGCCCGGCGACAAAGAGCCGAACCACCTCGGCTTCGCGCGCGGTCAAGGCACGCTTGTCGGCGGGTTGGGCCGGCCCGTCCGCCTCCAGCAGACGCTCCACCGCGGGAGAGTAGTACGGCGTTTTAGTCCTGGCCGCGTACAAGGCCGGCAGCAGATGTTCGATAGCGTCGGACTTGCTCAGGATGCAATGAATGCCCAAGCCGCGCAGCGAACGCACCACCAGGGCGTTGTCCATCATGGTGAGCACCACAATGCCCAGTTCCGGGTAAAGCCGGCGCAGGCGTTCGAACATGGTCGCGCCGTCGCCGGACTCGCAGCCCGGCATGGAATAATCGGACACCAGCACGTCGCAAGGCTGGCTGGCCAGCATGTCCCACAGAGCGGTGGCGCTATTGGCCTTGCCCCCCACGCGAACGGCGCGCCGGCTCTGCAGCACATGCTCCAGGCCGCTGAGCACGGTGGGATGGTCGTCCGCCAGCAATACCTTGATTTCCTCTGTCTCCATGTCGCTCACTTAAAAAATGCTTATTTATTGTCAAGAAAATCTATTTTTATAGATAAGCAAACATCCTGACCTCGGTCAACCATTCCCCCCGGCCATTTCTCCACCATCACGCCCACACATGCGAAACACACGCTCCAATCCATCCATCCTTCGTCCACTCAGCCGCCTGCGCCGTATCCAACGCGCCACGCTGTTTGGCGGCGGCATAGCCATTTCTCTGACTCTGCTGGCTCTGACCACGTTGTCGCTCTGGCTGTCCGGTAAGGAAATGCTGGCGGATCGGCACAGGATGTTCGATGCGGAAAATACGGCGCTGAAGGTGGTGCTAGGAGGACATGCGATCGACCTCTACCATCAGGTCAGCCAGGCCGAAGAGGCATGGAAAACGCTGCCCAAAGCCTCCTTGCCGCTGCTGCGCCAATTCACATCGCATAACGGTGAAGTGTGGCTGCAATCCTCTCCGGTCCACCCTCCGGTTCTGGCCTTGGGCAAGCTTTCCGCCCAGTACCCGGTACCCCGTTTCGAACCCTACCTGGCACTGGCAGAACACGCCGCCAGCGCAATGTGCGGCGGCGATTGCGAACTGAGAAAGTCGGTAAACGCCTATCTGTACAGCCCGGACCAACAGTTTCTGGCGATTGTTTCCCCCAGCTTGTCCTCATTAGCCTCAACCAAGCCGGAGGTCAGAGAAGCTCTTCGGCAGCAGGTGTTCACCAATATGCCCAATCCGGTGGATGCCAACGGTCTAATCAGCCGTCAACCGGTCTGGCTGGCCACCAGCGCGGCGCCGTTGTCCGGCCGCCCCGCCATCCGTCTGGCGCAAGCTGTCGTGGTCGATGGCAGACCTGTCGCCGTATTCGCCAGAGATATCCGCATCGATACCTTTCTGAATACCTGGCGGCCGGACATCAGCGATGAAACCACCTTGCTCGCCAGTCCGATGGGGCCGCTACATATCAGCTTTGGCTGGCAAGCCCAGCACGGCGCTCAACTGATCGCAACACTCCGCGACATGGCCCTGCCCACCATAGACGACACCGTATCCGATCTCCAATACCGCGATGGTCTATTCATCTTGCGCGCCCGCTTGCCCACACCGGGTTGGGTTCATATCCAAGTCTTTTCCTGGCATGGCTTGCTCAATGACGTGAGGCTGCCGCTGATCAACAATCTCAGCGCGTTGCTGTTCGCCCTGATCTGCCTGTGGACCTTCATCCTGTTGCTGGACCGGAGAATCTTCAAACCCGCTTTTAGCAACGCTCAACGCATTTACGAAAGCGAGAATCTGAATCGCATCATGGTGGACACCTCGCCTTCAGGCCTGACACTGCTGTCCATCGCCGACGGCTCCGTGCTGCTGGAAAATGAGGTGATGCGCCAGTGGGCGCGGCAAGGTGCCATCTCCCGCCCGCCCCTGCACCTGCAGCTGCTGGACGCTCACCTGGCCGCGTCGCCGCTCGGCACCACGCCTTGCCACCGGGATATCCAGTTTGCGCTGGCAGACGGCAGCGCCATGGCCTTGCACAGCACCACAATGGCCACGCGCTATCAGGGCATCCGGGTCCTGCTGTGCAATGTGGTGGACATCACCGCGCGCAAGGCGCTGGAACGCCAGCTGGAAGCCGCGCGCCAAACGGCGGAAGCGGCCAACCAGGCCAAGTCCTCTTTCGTGGCCATGGTCAGCCATGAGATCCGCACTCCGCTGCACGCCATCGTCAGCAGCCTGGACCTGCTAGGCCGGGCCGGTTTGGCCGCGCCGCAGCAAGAGCGCTTGTCCGTAGCCAAGCACTCGTCGCAGGCGCTGCTGGCCATCATCAACGACATTCTGGACCTGTCCAAGGTGGAAGCCGGGCTGATGAGCGTGGAGAGCATCCCCTTTGATCTGGCCGCGCTCGGTCGCGAAGCCGCGGCCGTCATGGAGCCGCTGGCCCGTGCCAAGGGCCTGGAATTCTCCTGCATGATAGACGCGCACCTGGCGCCGGCTTATCTGGGCGACCCCGGCCGCGTCCGGCAGATCATGCTGAACCTGCTTGGCAATGCCATCAAGTTCACGCTCAGCGGCGAGGTGCAGCTGGAAGTCTACCTGCAGGACGACAGCCGCTCGGATTCGCCGGTGGTCATTGGGGTGAGTGACAGCGGCGTGGGCATTCCCGCCGAATATCACGATCAAGTCTTCACCGAGTTCTCTCAGGCGGACCCCTCCATCACCCGCCGCTTCGGCGGCACCGGCCTGGGCCTGTCACTCTGCAAAAAGCTGGCGGAATTGCTGGCGGGGACGATTGAATTCACCTCCACCCCTGGGGTGGGCAGCACCTTCGTCGCCGCCCTGCCCTTGCCGCCTTGCGCCGCCGCGCCAACCGTCAAGCCGCCCACCGTCTCACCGATCCCGGCAGCGCCGGCGGCCCGTATCCTGGTGGTGGACGACCACCCGGCAATCAGGTCGCTGATCCAGGACCAGCTTTGTGAACTGGGCCACCAGGCGGACATCGCCGCCAACGGCGCCGCCGCGCTGGCGTTGGCCGCCCGCCAGGATTACGCCTTGGTGCTGACCGATCTGAGCATGCCGGACATCAGCGGCTACAACCTGGCCCAGGCCCTGCGCGACAACGGCTTTTCCGCCCCCATCGTCGCCATCACCGCGCAGGCCGGCAACGCGGAACAACCGCTCTGCGCTCAAGCCGGCATAAACGAACTCATGCTCAAGCCCTTTACCCTGGAAGAGCTGGATCAGGTGATCCGCAAACACCTGGCGCTGAGCCCCCCCAGCGCCCAGCGTCCCACAGCCCCCACGCCTTTATCCGCTGTCCGGCGCGCCGAACTGCTGAACGCGCTGAACCAGTCGCTCCTGCTGATGCGGCGGGCGCTGGAACCGATGGACAAGCCACTGTTGATGCAGCAGTTACACGCCACCAAGGGCGCTTTCGCCATGGCGAGGCTGGCGCCTGTGGCGGAGTTGTGCGCGAAGATTGAACAAGCGCTAGAAGCCGACCGACGCGAGGAAGCCGGCACGCTGTTGGATCAATTGGAGGCACTGGCACGCGCGCGCCTGGCTCAAACGTGAAACGACTATCTTTGTCCGGGCGGCATAGGCGACAATGACCAAGCGCTTAGAACCCTTGCAGAGGAGCCTCCCATGAAAATATCCGACATCCCGTTTGGAATCAGCGACTGGTCCACGCTGGAGCCTACCCGACACGACGGCGAAACCGGCTGTGCCTATTGGCGCACCCAGCGCTTCGGCGACATCCGCGTCCGCATGGTGGAATACACGCCGGGTTACCGCGCCGATCACTGGTGTGTCAAAGGCCACATCCTGTTGTGCCTGGAAGGAGAACTGCACACCACGCTGGCGGACGGCCGCAGCTTCACCCTGAAGCCAGGCATCAGCTACCAGGTGGCCGACGACGCCGAGCCGCACCTGTCCCATACCGAAACCGGGGCCAAGCTGTTCATCGTTGATTGAAGCCGACTCAAACCGCCCTCGCATGGGCCCTATACCCACTTAAAAAGCGTCACTCCGCACCTCCAAGTACGAAACGAGCCAATATGAAAAAACTCGGCCTGCTAGGCGGCATCAGTTGGGTATCAACGCTGGATTACTACCGTTATCTAAACGAAGGCGTCAACGCAGCGCTGGGCGGCCTCAACTTCGCCGAGTGCGTCGTCTACTCGCTGAATTTCAACGATATTCAGCGACGTGGATGGGATGACTGGGACCATACTCACGCGCTGCTGCTCAAAGGCTGCCTGCATTTGAAAGCCGCCGGCGCCGACGCCATTGTGCTGTGCGCCAATACCGCGCATGCGGTTGCCGATCCGTTGGAAACGGCCGTGGGCCTCCCCATCATCCATATCGCCGACGCGACGGCGCGGGAAATCTCGCGGCAACAGTTGCAAACCATCGGCCTGCTAGGCACCAAGTTCACCATGGAACTACCGTTTTTTCAGGACAAGCTAAGCCGGCACGGCATTCGCGCCTTGATCCCGGAGCAGCAGAATACGCGCGATTTCATTCAGCGCACCTTGCGCGACGAACTGGGCCGCGGCATGGTTTCGCCAGCCACCAAGCGCGCCTATCTGGAAGTGATCCGGCAGCTGATCGAACGCGGCGCCGAAGGCATCGTCTTCGGCTGCACCGAACTGCCGCTGCTGTTGAGCCAGACCGACGTGCCGGTGCCGGTATTCGACACCACTCAGATTCATATCCGCGCCGCGCTAGAGTTCGCGCTCTCCGATACGGAGTGAGCGCAATAGGTGCCTGGAGCTGGTTCAACGTCTAGCTAGCAAGAAACAAGGCAAAACGACCCAAAAAAGCGAAATGTACTCGTGGCACATAAGCATTTTGAAGCCGCTTTCAACGCCGTATCGCCGAAGCGCAGCAGACTTTGAACAGGTTCTTAGGTCGAAAGAGCTACAGGCGCGGCCCCCGCTTCTACATATACTGCCGGCAGATTGCCTATGGCGAAAACACACCCACCCATCCGACATCAAGGACACTCCATGCTCACTAGCGCCCGCAATCAATTCGCCGGCAAGGTCGCCGCCATCCATCCCGGCGTCGTCAATGATGAGATCGACATCGCCCTGCCGGGCGGCGACATGATCACCGCCGTCATCACCCAGCGCAGCACCGCCAATTTGGGCCTGACCGTGGGCGGCGAAGCCTTGGCCATCATCAAGGCGCCCTGGGTGGTTCTGGCTCATCCAGAGGCCGGCATCAAACTCTCCACCCGCAACCGCCTGGAAGGCCGGGTGTCGGCGCTGCGTCCGGGCGCGATCAATACCAAGGTTGAAATTCACCTCAACGGCGGAGACGCCCTGGTGGCCATGGTCACCAAGGAGAGCGCGGATGGTCTGGATCTGGCCGTCGGCAAGGCGATCGTCGCCTTCTTCAAGGCCTCGCACGTGATTGTCGGTGTCCGCACCTGAGCCCACCAGTCCAGCAGGAGAGTATCGCCCACGGCTCCACCCGCCCTACGCGCGGCCGCTAGCCATGTGGAGGAGAGACGGAGCGCGGCGATGCCCGCGCGGGAATTCCATAGACTCCATGCGGAAAGCCATTGCGTCCTCCCCGCACGCCGCCGGACACGGATGCCGCAGCCAGAACGGGGCCGTCTGACTGTCTCGGGTTAGAATGCCCAGCTTCACCCCATAAGGCCGTTCCGGCGCGGAAACCGCCATGCCGAAACTACCGCACAACTCCGCCGCCAGCCGCGCCTGCGGCTGCTCCATGCCCAACTCGGACTGGGCCGCAAAAAAACCCCGCCAAGGCGGGGTTTGTCGTTTGCTGCCGCGGATCAAGACTTGGCCGGTGTTTCCCAGCCGCCGCCCAGCGCCTTGTACAGACCCACCACCGCGTTGAGTTGGTCCAGCTTGGCGCTGACCAGGCCCAGTTCCGCCTGGAAGCTGTTGCGCTGCGCGTCCAGCACGTCCAGATAGCTGGCGTAGCCGTTGTCGTAACGCAGGTTCGCCAGACGCAGCGATTTGTTCAAGGCCTGGAACTGCGTGGTCTGCGCCGCCTGGATGTCGCGCGCCGCGCTGTAGCCGGACAGCGCGTCCAGCGCGTCCTTGAACGCGCTCTGCACCGTCTTCTGGTATTGCGCCAGCGCCTGCTTCTGCCGCGCATTGGCCGCGTCCACCGCGTAGCCGGTCTGGCCGAAGTTGAACACCGGCGCCGCCAGATTGCCGACGAAGCTCCAGGTCCGCGTCGGGCCGGTGAACAGCGTGTCCAGA
>NZ_JBRBAF010000017.1:0-83688 GCF_052805975.1 Chromobacterium sp. W521 | reverse complement strand
GCGCGCTGGAGGCTGAATAAGCGCAACGGCAGTGCCGTTTTCTCTATTTCCTTCTTGTTTCTCTTCTTTAGAGTTGTTCGAGGCTTTGTGTTTGGCAGCCTGCAGCCGGAGCGGCACTTTTCATCGCCATGTCCTAATTGACTGTGCAGTGAACTAAGTCGCTAACTATCATCTAATTAGATAGTTACTAAATAAAATTAAAAAATTTTATACCACTGTACCTTTATGTCACTACACTAGGAAAGGACGCGAATGAGCGAGCATCTGTGTCGGGAAGTGAATTGCGGCGAGTCTATCGGCCGACGGACGGTGATGAAAACCGCCTTGGGCGCCGCGGCGCTATTTGCCATGGGTGTCGGCGGGGGCCTGAACGGCGTGGCGTATGCGGCGTCTTTGAGCAAGTCCCAGCGAGATGCGATGACGCCGGAGCAAGTGCTGGCGGAGATGGCGAAAGGCAATGAGCGCTTCCGAAGCGGCAAGCCGATGCAGCACGACTACCTGGCGCAAAAGCGTTCAAGCGCCGAGGGGCAGTACCCCTCCGCGGTGGTGCTCAGCTGCATAGATTCGCGCGCGCCGGCGGAAATCGTGATGGATGCGGGCATCGGCGAAACCTTTAATTCCCGGGTTGCCGGCAATGTGGTGAATGACGATTTGTTGGGCAGCATGGAGTTTGCCTGCGCGGTTGCCGGCGCCAAAGTGGTGCTGGTGATGGGGCATACCGCCTGTGGCGCTATCAAGGGGGCTATCGACCACGTGGAGTTGGGCAATCTGACGGGTTTGCTGGCGCGCATTCGGCCGGCGGTTTCTCTAACCAAGTATGATGGCGAGCGCAGCAGCAAGAATGCGGAGTTTGTCGATGCGGTGGCGCGCAGCAATGTGCTGCATACCATTGATCAGATTCGCAAGCGCAGCGATGTGCTGGCCAAGCTGGAGAAAGAGGGCCGGATCAAGATCGCCGGCGCGATGTATCACCTGAACGGCGGCCGCCTCGAGTTTCTGTAAAGGTCGTTCACGAGAGCGTCTAGGGGATTTACTCCCCAGGCGCTTTCAGCAATTCTTCCATGCGGTCCTCCGAACAGACCTTGATGCCAGCTTGTCGCAACAGGCTGGCAGTCACACCTTCCCCGTCCTTGAGCTTGCCGGAAAATTCGCCGTCGTAGATGCGGAGCGTGCCGCATGAGGGGCTGTTTGCCTTCAACAGCGCCTGCCGGCAGCCATGGGCCTGAGCCAGGCGCAGGCTGGCCTGGGCTCCGCGCACAAAGGCGGCGCTGACATTTTCGCCGGCAGCGGTTTCCACCGTGGCCTGACCGCGCAGCGCGGCAGCGCCGTCGCCTCCGCGCAACTCCGCCGCGGGCCTGGGCGTAGGCAGGCCGCCCATGCATTCTGGACAGGCGGGGATCAGGGTGAATTCCCGGCGCAATCCCGTCCAGGCATGTTCAGTCAGCGGTTGGGCCTGGCCGTCGTAGCGTACGGGCTGCCCCAGCAGGCAGGCGCTGACCAGCAGCGTAGGTTTCACTTCCATCGCGTTTCCAATAGCGCCGCCAGCTTGAGCGCGGCGGCGTGAAGTTCCTGTTCTTCCACTCCGGCGTAGCCAAGCACTAATCCGTTGCGGTCCACCGGGCCGATGAAGTGCTTGGTCAAAGGGCGCAGCCATAGTTGCTGCCGGGCGGCGGCGGTGCTGAGTTCCCATTCATCGAAGCCGGTCGGCAACTGAGCGACCAAGTGCAAGCCGGCCTCGCCGGCGGACAGCGGCAGCGCGTCGCCCAGCGCGCGCTGCAGAGTGCCGCGCAGCAGGTGTTGCCGCAATTGGTAGAGCTCGCGCATATGCTTGATATGGCGGGCGAAATGACCTTGTTCGATGAAGTCGGCCAGCGCGGCTTGCACCTGGTAATTGCCCTCCCGGTACAAACGCGCCTGGACGCGGCGGAACGGCTCCACCAGCGTTTCGGGCAGGATCAGGTAGCCCAGTCCCAGCGCGGGAAACATGACTTTGCTGAAGGTTCCGAGATAAATGACGCGCTCGCTGTCGGCCAGCCCTTGCAGGGAGGCGATGGGGTGGGTGGTGTAGCGGAATTCGCTATCGTAGTCGTCTTCTATGATCCAGCTGTCGTGTAGCTTGGCTAACTGAAGCAGCGTTAGTCGTCGTGCCAGCGACATGACGACGCCGGTTGGATATTGATGGGACGGGGTGATGTAAATCAGACGCGGAGGCGTGGCCTGATGCGCGGGCGTCGGGGCCATGCCTTGGGCGTCAACGGGAACCGGGACGATGTTCAGTTCCGCTGCTCGCAGCGCTGCCTGTGCGCCGCTGTAGCCGGGATCTTCCACCCAGGCGTCGTCGCCGGGGTCGGCCAATAGCCGGGCCAGCAGTTCCAGTCCTTGCTGCGCGCCTTGGGTGATGACGATTTGCTCCGGCTGGCAGCGCACCGAGCGCGATAGATACAGGTATTGGCTGAGGGAGCGCTTGAGTTCGGGCAGACCGCCGTCGTGGCGGTAGTGCAGATGGTCCAGCTGCGGCCGTTGGATATGGTTTTGCAGGCAGCGCTGCCATTGGGCGTGGGGGAATTGTTTCAGCTCTGGCGTCCCAGGGGCGAAGGCGCCAGCCAGCCCAGTGGGCAGCGTGCAGTGGCCGGAGACGCGCTGGCCGCGTTGCGACAGCCCCGGGTGTTGCTGAGCGCGCTGCGGCGGCGCGGAACGTGGGCTGAATAAGGCCGCGACATAAGTGCCGGAGCCGTGACGGCTTTCCAGATAGCCTTCGGCGCCCAGTTGTTCATAGGCGTTGAGAATGGTGTTGCGGCCCAGAGCCAGTTCCGCCGCCAGCGCGCGGCTGGCCGGCAAGGGCGCGCCGCCGGCCAACTGACCGGCGCGGATCAGTTCGCGCAATAAGCGGTACAGCTGGCGAGCCAGGCTTTCCGCGCCTTGACGTTGCAGCCGCTGGCGCAGGAAATCGATCAACCACTCGGTGGACAAAGTGGTTCCTCCATATTTTGCATGGTGGCACTGTTTGGGGTATGACTTGTCGCTTAGGCTAACAGCATTTACAAGGCCACAGGAGAAAAAAATGTTGAGTCAGCAAGATTTTTACGCCGCCAAGCTGGCGTACGAGATGGACGCCGCCGATGTCTGGAGTGCTTTGCAAGCCGGGGAAAAATTGGTGTTGATCGACGCGCGCGCGGAAGAGGCCTTCCTTAAGGAAACCCTGCCCGGCGCCGTGTCCGTGCCGCATAGAACCATGGACGAGGCAAGCACCGCGCACTTACCCAGGGATGCGGTTCTGGTGTCGTTCTGCGATGGCATCGGTTGCAATGCGTCGACCAAGGGGGCCTTGAAACTGGCGCGTCTTGGCTTCAATGTGCGCGAATTGCAGGGCGGCCTGGATTGGTGGGTACGCGACGGCTATGCAACCACGGCGCGAGCTGGCGTCGCCGTGTCCTGCGCATGCTGAAGGGGAAGGCGATGATTGAGGTGAGCATGGCGTCGGCGGGCACGGTCAACGCCTTGGGCCAGGCGGTGGGGCTGCCGGTGTCGGAGTGGCGCGAGGCGGCCTGGCCGCCTAAGACGGATCTACGGGGGAAGTTCTGCCGGCTGGAACCGCTGCAGGCCGAGCGGCACGGCCCAGGCCTATTCGCGTCGATGGGCGCGGACGCGGAGGGGCGCAACTGGACTTATCTGAGCTATAGCCCGTTTGCCGCTTACGCCGACTTCTCTGATTGGCTGACCGAGCAGCAACGGCAGCGTGATCCGCACTTTTACGCGATCGTGGACGCTGTCAGCGGGGAGGCGCTGGGTGTAGCCGCCTATTTGCGCATTGACCCGAAGATGGGCTGCATCGAGGTGGGGCATCTGAATTTCTCTCCCTTGCTGCAGCGCAGGCCGGCGGCGACGGAAGCGATGTATCTATTGATGCGTCAAGCCTTCGCGCTGGGTTATCGCCGTTATGAATGGAAATGCGACGCCTTGAACCAGCCTTCACAGCGGGCGGCGCTAAGGCTGGGTTTCCGCTTCGAGGGTCTGTTTCGGCAGGCCATGGTTTACAAGGGGCGTAATCGCGATACCGCCTGGTTTTCCGTCCTGGATCATGAGTGGCCGGCATTGCGGCAGGGCTTCGAGAACTGGTTGTCCGCTGACAATTTCGATGCGGCGGGCGAGCAGCGCCGAACATTGGCGCAATGGAGGGGAGAGGATTGATTTGGCCAGCGGACTTCAAGCCGCCACGCTAGGCAGGTACAATGAGTGTTTGATTTATTGAATAGATTCGCTTGCCAGATGAAATCCCTGCCGCGTAATGCCCGCATCAAGGGCGAGCCGTTTTTGCCCAACCGCTTCATTTTTGGTGATGCCGTTGACGATCAGGGCCTGGAAGGTTCCGAGTACCTGATTCACACCGAAGCGCCGGCTTTTGTTTGCCGTTTGGTTGGCGACGACGACACGGACTTTCCCGGACGCGATCGCGAAGGTCTGACTAGCGCCATGCTGTTCGACGAGGCGGACAATGTGACGGTCTATGTCTGCAATCTGCGTCTGCGTTTATTCGACTTCAACTTCAGCAATGAAGACGAGATGCCGACCGTGGGCCAGTTGCAGGCGATCTGCGACGAAGCGATGCAAGCTTATCAGCGTCTGCACAAGGCCTATGCCGACCGCGAGGCCGCGGGTCCGGTTCCGCGCGAGATGCGGACCGGCCCTACCGAGCCGCTGCCTCCGGCGGAGCGCGGTCGAGCGGTGAAGCAATTGGTGGAACTGGCGCGCCGCGCGGTGGATCAGCCCATGGAGCGCGCGCAGCTGGCAGGCGAGGTGCAGATGGCGCTGGCGGCCGGCGACCAGGCCGTGTTCACCGAGTCGCAACTGGCGCTGTTGTCCCAACCGGCCGCGCGTCAGTTGCTGGTCAATTGCGCGCGCGACGCAATCGCTTTCCCCGAGGTGATGCGCAAGGATGGCTCGGTGGTGTCGTTCGAACTCTGGGCCTTGCCGTTCGCGTTTTCACGCGCCCAGGGCGGTGTGTGGTGGCATTTCCCTCAGCTGGAGCGGCTGGAAGTGGCGCTGGCGGATGCACTGGAGGTGCCGGAGCAGTCGATACTGTGGATTTCGCCCACCTTGTTCTCTCTGGAGATGCTGAACGAACGCGCCTGCCAAGACCTGGTGCAGTTGGCGCCGGTGATGGATGCGGGTTGCGATTTCGCGCCGCTGGATCCGGACTCCTCGCGCGCCACATACGAGGCGGCGCGCAAGACCAACGAGCCGCAACTGGTGCTGGCCTGGATTCCCTTCTTGGTGGAGCGCGGGGCTTTGCCGCCGGAGCAGGCGCGCCGTTTGGCGCGCAAGGCGCTGGATGCGGCGATGCCGCTGGTACAGCAGGCGGTGGGCGCCGAGATGGAATACGGCGAGGCCGAGCTGTTCGCGCCCTTGCCCTGGTGGGAGGCGGTGCAGACCGGTGTACGAGCCTGGAACCGCAAGCGCCTGGGCGTGACCGCGGCCTTGCTGGCCGCGAGCGCGGGCGGGGTGCAAGAGCTGGAGGCTGTTGCGGAATATCAGCCGGAAATGCAGGGCTACGAAGTGGGCTTCCGCCTGCGCGGCCGAGAGGAAGTGGCGGCGCACGCGCCGTGGCTGGTGACGCCGGATGTGGCGCCTGAGCGCGACGAGGCCTGGCGGGATCTGGCTGAATGCCTGAAAGAGGCCGGGATTCCCCTGTCGGAGACCTTGGCCAAGTTCCACTAAGAGCGGCTAACAAAATACCTGATGCTGCGTTGCGCCGACTTGCCGTACTCAAGTACTGCCTGCGTCGGCGCGCCTTGCCTCAGCCGTGAAACTGATTTTTGTTAGTCGTACCTGTTCAATGTGCGCTGCGCTTCGGCGATGCGGCCTTGGAAGCCTCTTCAGAGTGCTTGTGTACCGTGTGTACATTCCGCTTCTTCTGCGCTTGCTCTTGCTCGCGAGATTTTGAACAGGTTCTAAGCGTCGCGACTGCGGCAATAAAAAACGGGCTGGACATCCAGCCCGTTTCGCATTGGCGGGACGCTTTACTGGTCGATGCCGCCTAGCAGTACGTATTTGATTTCCAGATAGTCCTCGATGCCGTACTTGGAGCCTTCACGCCCCAGGCCGGATTGCTTGACGCCGCCGAAGGGCGCGGCCTCGTTGGACAAAATGCCGGTGTTGACCGCCACCATGCCGTATTCCAGACCTTCTGACACGCGGAAAATGCGTCCGATATCGCGGGCGTAGAAGTAGCTGGCCAGGCCGAACTCGGTGTCGTTGGCCATCCGGATTGCCTCTTCTTCGGAATGGAAGCGGAACAGCGGCGCCAGCGGGCCGAAGGTTTCCTCCTTGGCCACCTTCATTCGCGGCGTAACGTCGGTGATTACCGTCGGTTCGAAGAAGCTGTGACCCAGCGCGTGGCGCTTGCCGCCTGCCACCAGTTTACCGCCCTTGGCCAGCGCGTCGGCGATGTGTTCTTCCACTTTGGCCACTGCGTTCATGTCTATCATCGGGCCTTGGGTGACGCCAGGCTCCAGGCCGTTGCCCACTTTGAGCTTGGCCACCGCGGCGGCGAACTTCTCTGCGAAGGCGTCGTAGACGCCATCCTGCACCAACAGACGGTTGGCGCAGACGCAGGTCTGGCCGGCGTTGCGGTATTTAGAGATGATGGCGCCTTCCACCGCGGCGTCGAGGTCGGCGTCGTCGAATACGATGAAGGGCGCGTTGCCGCCCAATTCCATCGACACTTTTTTGACGGTGTCCGCGCATTGAGCGATCAGCTTGCGGCCCACTTCGGTGGAGCCGGTAAAGGAGAATTTCTTTACCAAGTCGCTGCCGGTCAGCACCGCGCCGATTTCGCTGGAGCCGCCGGTGAGCACCGAGAACACGCCGGCGGGAATGCCCGCGCGTTCTGCAAGCACGGCCAGGGCCAGGGCCGAGAGCGGGGTCTGGCTGGCCGGGCGCACCACCATTGGGCAGCCGGCGGCCAGCGCCGGGGCCGCTTTGCGCGTGATCATCGCATTGGGGAAGTTCCACGGCGTGATCGCTGCGGTGACGCCAATCGGTTCCTTGTTGACCAGGATGCGCTTGTCGGCGCCGGGAGAAGGGATGGTGTCGCCGTACAGGCGCTTGGCTTCTTCAGCGTACCACTCAATATAGGACGCGCCGTAGGCGATTTCGCCCTTGGCTTCCGAGAGCGGCTTGCCCTGTTCGCTGGTGAGGATGACCGCCAGGTCGTCCTGATTCGCCATCACCAGATCGAACCAACGGCGCAGCAGGGCGGCGCGTTCTTTCGCCGGCTTGCGTTTCCAGAGAAGGAAGGCTTCAGCCGCGCCGGCCACGGCGCGCTCGGCCTCGGCCTTGCCCATTTTGGGCACGCTGGCGATAGTTTCGCCCGTGGCGGGGTTAGTGACGGGAATGGTTTCGCCGTTGTCGGCGTCTAGCCAGGCGCCGTTCACATAGCACTGCTGCTTCAGCAGCGCGGGGTCTTTCAAATTCAACATGGGTTCTCCAACGCAGAGATGTCGGACTAGGCCCGCGCCGGCGGCGCGGGCACGGCGCGGCCTTTAAGCTTTGAGCGCGGCTTCCAGCTTGGCCAGGGCTTCTTCGAACACCGCGTCTTCTATGGTCAGCGGGAACAGGAAGCGCACCACATTGGCGTAGACGCCGCAGGTCAGCAGGATCAGGCCGGATTCCAAGGCCTTGGTCTGTACTTTCTTGGCGAAGTCCGGGTCGGGTTGCGGGCTGCCGGGCTGATTGAATTCCACCGCCAGCATCGCGCCCAGCCCGCGGACCTCGGCGATCTGCGGCACCGCGCTCTTCAGGCCGTGCAGTTTTTCCTTCAGCAGCTCGCCCAGGCGGTTGGCGCGGTCCAGCAGCTTTTCTTCGGCGATGACGTCGATCACCGCCAGCGCCGCGGCCACCGCCAGCGGGTTGCCGGCATAGGTGCCGCCCAGGCCGCCGGGGGCGGGAGCGTCCATCAGCTCGGCCCGGCCGGTCAGCGCGGACAGCGGGAAACCGCCGGCCAGCGATTTGGCCATGGTGATCAGGTCGGCCTGCACCGGATAGTGCTCCATCGCGAACAGCTTGCCGGTGCGGGCGAAACCGGACTGCACTTCGTCGGCGATCAGCAGGATGCCGTGCTCGTCGCAAATCTTGCGCAGCCGGACCACCCACTCGCTGGGCGCGACGTAGAAACCGCCTTCGCCTTGCACCGGCTCAAAGATGATGGCGGCGACGCGTTTGGGGTCGACGTCGTACTTGAACAGCTTTTCCAGCCCGTTCAGGGAGTCTTCCACGGACACGCCGTGCAGCGCGTTGGGATAGGGAGCGTGATAGACGTCGCTGGGGAAGGGGCCGAAGCCCACTTTGTACGGGACCACCTTGCCGGTCAGCGCCATGCCCAGCAGGGTGCGGCCGTGGAAGGCCCCGCCGAAGGCGATCACCCCGGCGCGGCCGGTGGCGGCGCGCGCCACTTTCACCGCGTTTTCCACTGCTTCGGCGCCGGTGGTGAACAGCGCGGTTTTCTTCGCGTGCTGGCCCGGCGTTAGCTGGTTCAGCCGCTCGGCAAGACGGATATAGGATTCGTACGGGACAACTTGATAGCAGGTGTGACTGAACCGGGACAGCTGTTCGGCGACCGCGGCCTGTACTTTGTCATGCAGATGGCCGGTGTTCAATACGCCAATGCCGCCGGCGAAATCGATATAGCGTTTGCCGTCGGTATCCCAGACTTCGGCATTCTTGGCGCGCTCGGCAAAGAAGCCGCACATCACGCCCACGCCGCGCGGGGTGGCGTCGGCCTTGCGTTGCATCAAATCCTTATTGCTCATCTGCTATCTCCTCGACGTTGTGCGGTCGGCGCCGCGTCTGGCGGACCGCCGCGAATCGGTGTCGGAGCGATGCCGGTCTATCGTGGCGCCGGCTGGCCGCTCCGTGGCTTGGCTTTCATTATTCTTGTCTGACCGTCTCAGCACCTGTTTACGATCTGTTGCGCGTTGGCGGAATAGTTTAGACAAGGGCGTTAAAAACGGTTTCGAAATGCGTACATTCCGCTCTCTTAGCCGCAATGCCTTGTCTCGCCCACGCTCGCGATATCGTAAGCACGTTCTCAGGCATTCTATGTTTGTGTTTAGCAAAAAGCTACACGCGCACTAAAAAATTAAACACCTGTTGCGCGGATGCCAGCGGAGGAGCGTGGAAGGGGCGGGGGGACGGCGGCCATGCCTGCTGGCATGGCTGCGGAGAACCTAAGCCAAGGCGCGCCGACGCAGGCAGTACTTGAGTACGGCAAGTCGGCGCGCAGCATCAGGGGTTTGTTAGCCACTCTTAGCGGGGGTTAACGGCGGATGACGGCGTTGAGCTTGCTTAGTACCTCGCTATCCAATTGGCCGGCGGCTTGGGACAGCGACAGCCGCGCGATCAGATACTCATACTTGGCGGTGGCCAGGCTGGTGAGCGTCGAGTAGTAAGCCTGTTCGGCCTGCAGCAGGTCGATATTGGTGCGGATGCCCACTTCCTTGCCCAGGCGGGTGGACTCCACCTTGCTCTTGGCGGAGATCAGCAATTGCTCCTGAGCGCGCACCAGAGCCGCGCCGTTTGTAACGCCCAGGAAGGTGCGGCGCACGTCTTCGCGCACTTGGCGGCGGACGGCTTCCAGCTTGTCTTTGGCGGACTCCTGCTGCGCCGCCGCCTCGCGCACTTGCGAGTTGATGCCGCCGCCGGCGAACAAGGGCAGGGTGATGCCGACGCCTATGCTGCTGCCGCGGGTGTGAGGCTGCTGCATCGGGGCGCGGGTCTGGGTATCGCTGTAGCCGGCGGTCAGGCTGATCACCGGCAGGTGGCCGCCTTTTTTCTCGGTGACGTTCTTGCCGGCGATTTCCAGCGTTTGCTCGGCGGCCTTGATGCTCAGGCTGTTGCGCAGGGCGATCCCGATCCAGGCTTCCAGGGTCGCCGGCGTCGGCAGTTCCAGCGGCAGCTTGTCCAACACCGGTTGGATGGTCTTGGGGTCCAGCCCGGTGATGCGGCGCAGATTGTTCTCCGCCAATTCCAGGCTGTTGATCGCCTTGATTTCCTGGGCCACCGCGCCGTCGTAGCCGGCTTGGGCTTCGTGGGTGTCGGTGATGGTGGCGGTACCCACTTCGAAGGCGGTCTTGGCTTGTTCCAATTGTTGCTGGAACGTTTTCTTGCTGGCGCTGGTGGCGGACAGGGTGTCCTTGGCCAGCAGCACGTTGAAATAAGCTTGGGAGGTATCCAGGATCAGCTGTTGTTCAGCTGCGCCGTAGCTGGTTTCCGCTTGCTGAGTGGCCAGCTTGCCTTTTTGGTAGCCGGTGTATTTGCTGACATCGAACAGCGGCTGTTGCAAGTTGACGCCGTAGGTGGTGGAGTCGTAACCCCCTTGGCCCGCGGGTGCGATTGGATTGGTGTAATTGTAATTGGCGGTGGCGCCCACCTGGGGCATCAGCAGCGCGCGGCCTTGCGTCGCTTTTTCCCGGCCGGCGTCGAGGTCGGAGCGCGCGGCGGCGAAGTCCGCGTTGTAGTCGCGGGCGGCGCGCCAGGCTTCAACCAGGTCGAAAGCGTGGGCCGGCAGGGCGAAACCCAGCAGCAACAGGCTGCCCAGCAGGGGCAATCGGAATCGGGTCTTGTTCATTTGTGTTTATATGCTCGGTTTGTTTTGTCTCGTCGCGCGGCAAGGTGTCGTCAGGCCTGAGGCCGCCGTACCTTGAACCATTGCGCGTACAGCGCCGGCAGGAACAGCAGGGTTAGCACTGTGGCCACCAGCAGCCCGCCCATGATGGCCACGGCCATCGGTCCCCAGAACGTGCTGCGGCTCAGCGGGATCATCGCCAGGATGGCCGCCAATGCCGTCAGCATGATAGGCCTAAAACGTCTAATTGTGGAGCCGACAATAGCGTGCCAGGGATCGATGCCGTCGCGAATGTCGTGTTCGATCTGGTCAACTAGGATAACCGAGTTGCGCATGATCATGCCGGACAGCGCGATGACCCCCAGCATGGCGACAAAGCCGAACGGAGCGCTGAAAGCGATCAGGGTCAGCGTCACGCCTATCATGCCCAGCGGCGCGGTCAGCAGCACCATGATGCTGCGTTGCACGCTGTGCAGCTGCAACATCAGCAGGGTTACCACCACCACCAGCATCAACGGCGCCACCGCCGCAATGGCTTTTTGCGATTTGGCGCTGGATTCCATGCTGCCGCCGGTTTCGATGTGATAGCCCAGCGGCAGCGTCTGCTCCAGCGCTTGCATCTTGGGCAGCAGTTGCCGGGAGATGTCCGCGCCCTGGGCGCCTTCCGCCGGATCCGCGCTCACCGTGATGGCGGGCAGGCGGTTGCGCCGCCAGATGATGCTTTCTTCCGGCTGGTATTCGATGTGTCCTATCTGCGACACCGGCACAAAGCGGCCGCTGCCGGTTTGTATCATCAAGTTGCCGAGGCCGGCGACATTCTTGCGTTCGTCCGGATTGAGCCGCGCGACGATGGCGATGGCCTGGTCGCCTTCGCGGAAGCTGGTCACGGTGGCGCCGGAAATCAGCATCTGCAATTGCTGCGACAATTGCTGAGAGGACAGGCCGAGCGCGCGCGCCTTGTCCTGATCGATGCGGATGCGCAGGGCCTTCACCTGCTCGCCCCAGTTGATATTGACCTGGCGGGTGGATGGATGCGCGCGCATCAGCGCTTCCACCTGGGCGGCGATGGCGCGCACCTTGACGTGGTCCTCGCCCATCACCCGAAATTGCACCGCGTAGCCCACCGGCGGACCGTTCTCCAGCCGGGTCACCCGGCCGCGGACATTGGGGAAGTCGTTGTCGAATAGCTTTTCCAGCCGTTTCTTCACGTCTTCGCGCACATGTTCGTCCCGGGTCATCAACATCAGCTGCGCGTAGTTCAAGTGTTGCAGCTGCTGATCCAGCGGCAGATAGAAACGCGGGCTGCCGCTGCCGACGTAGCTGGTGACGCTGACGATGTCCGGGTCGCGTTTGAGCAGGGCTTCCAGTTTTTCAACTTCGCGCTCGGTGGCCTGATGACTGGCGCCGCGCGGCAGCCACATGTCCACCATCAGTTCGGGCCTGTTGGACGAGGGGAAAAACTGTTGAGCCACCAGCAGCTTGAAGGCCAGCAGGGATAGCACGAAGGCGGCCAGCGTCAGGGCGATCACGGTCTTGCGCCGTTCCAGGCACCATTCCACCACCCTGCGGAAGCGGCGGTAGAACGGTTTGTCGTAAACATCGTGCGCCTCGTGGTGCTGGAGGTTTTCCGGCAGCAGCTTGTAGCCCAGGTAGGGGGTGAACACCACCGCGACGATCCAGGACAGCACCAGCGCGATGCCGACCACGGCGAACAGGCTGAACACGTATTCGCCGGCGTTGGACTTGGCGATGCCCACGGGCAGGAAAGTGGCGGCGGTGATCAGGGTGCCGGTCAGCATGGGGAAGGCGGTGCTGGTGTAGGCGAAGGTGGCGGCCTGAAACTTGCTCCAGCCTTGTTCCAGCTTCAGTGCCATCATTTCCACCGCGATGATGGCGTCGTCCACCAGCAGCCCCAGCGCGATGATCAAGGAACCCAGCGAGATACGCTGCAGGTCGATATTGAAGAAATACATGGCCAGAAAAGTCATCGCCAGCACCAGCGGGATGGACAGCGCCACCACGATGCCGGTGCGCAGGCCCAGGCTGAAGAAGCTGACGGCCAGCACGATGACTACGGCCTCCACCAGCGAACGCATGAATTCGCCAACCGCGTTCTTGACCACCTTGGGCTGGTCGGAAACCGAATGGATTTCCAGGCCCACGGGCATCTTGGACTGGATCTGCCGCATGGCCGCATCCAGGTTTTTGCCCAGGCGCAGCACGTCGCCGCCGGCCTTCATGGTGATGGCCATGCCCAGCACCGGTTTGCCGTTGAAGCGCATGGTGCTGAGCGGCGGATCAATGTAGCCGCGTTTGACCGAGGCGATGTCGCCCAGGCGGAAGGTTTTGCCGTTGACGGTGACCGGGGTGGCGGCGATAGCCTCCACGCTGGCGTAGTTGCCGGTGGGGCGGACCCAGATGCGGTCGCTGGCGGTTTCGAACACGCCGGACGGCGTCATCGCGTTTTGTTGTTGCAAGGCTTTCCAGATGGCGCTGGTGTCCAGCCCCAGCGAAGCCAGCTTGGCGGTGGACAGGTCCACGTAGACGCGCTGCTCCTGCACGCCCAGCAGGCTGACCTTGGCCACGTCCGGCACGCGCAGGATCTCGCGTTTGGCGTCCTCCAGGTATTGGCGCACTTCCTCGTAGCTGAAACCGTCGCCGGCGAAGGCGTAGATATTGCCGAAGGTGTCGCCGAACTCGTCGTTGAAGAACGGTCCCTGGACTTCCGCGGGCAGGGTGGCGCGGATATCGCCTATCTTCTTGCGCACCTGGTACCACAGTTGTTGCACGTTCTTGGGCGGCACGTCTTCGCGCACCGAAATCAGCAGCAGGCTCTCGCCCGGTTTGGTATAGCTTTGGACGTAGTCAATCTCGCCCATCTCCTGCAGCTTTTCCTCCAGCTTGTTGGTGACCTGCTGTTCCATCTCCAATGTGCCGGCGCCGGGCCAGTAAGCTTGCACCAGCATGGCCTTGAAGGTGAATTCCGGGTCTTCCTTCTGGCCCAGCTGGGTGTAGGCCCAGACTCCGGCCAGCATCAGCATCACCATCAGGTAGCGCACCAAGGACTGGTGACGCAGCGCCCATTCCGACAGATTCAGTTTTTTCATGGCCGTCTCAGTGCTCCAACAGTTTCACGGCCTGGCCGTCGCGCAGCAGGTGGATGCCGGCTGTGACGATTTTGTCGCCAGGCCGCACGCCCTGGGACAGGGTGGCGGAGTCGGCGTCTACGCGGCTGACCGTCACCGCGCGGCGAGCGACCTTGCCGTTGGGGGCGATCAGCCAGACATAGTGCTTGCCCTGTTCGTCCAGCAAGGCGGTCAGCGGCAGCCGCATCTGCGCGTCCGCGGCGTTAGGCAAGGCGACGCTGGCGGTCATTCCCAATTGCAGGCGGCTGGAGTCGCCGCTGATGGCGACGCGGGCGGCGTAAGTGCGGGTAGCGGGATCGGCGTCGGCTGCCAGCTCGCGCAGCGTGCCCGACATCGGCGCGCCGCCGTTCCATAGACTCACCTGGAATTGGCCGGCGCGGCGCACCTTGTCCAGCGCGTTCTCCGGCACTTGGACCGCGACCTCGCGCACGCCGTCCTGCGATAGTCTAGCCATGGCCTGGCCGGCGGCCACGACCAGGCCGGGCTCGGCAACCATCTGGCTTAGCACGCCGTCGGCGTCCGCCACCAGGCTGGTGTAGCCGGTTTGATTGCGGCTGGCGGCGAGCTGCGCCTTGGCTTGATCCACCTTGGCCCGAGCTGCGTTGACCGCGTTCTGTTGCCCGTCCACCTGCGCCTGGCTGACGAACTGCTTGGCCAGCAGCTCGCGGTAGCGTTTCAGGTTCAGCTCTTGTTGGCCCAGGTCGGATTGTGCGGCGGCCAACTGAGCTTGTTTGGCCGACAGGTCCAGCGCGTAGTCGCTGGGGTCCAGCCGCGCCAGCACCTGGCCTTTTTTCACCCGGTCGCCGCTATTGGCCAGCTTGGCCACTACTTTGCCGGCCACGCGGAAGGCCAGATTGGTCTCGTGACGGGCGCGGATTTCGCCGGAGTAGCTATCGCCTTGTTGCTGGGCGGTGGCGCCCGCCACCACGTAACGGACGGGGCGAGGCGCTTCCGGAGGCGCCTCCGGTTTGCCGCAGGCGGCGAGGGTCAGACTGACGATGCCTAGCCAGAGGCAGTGAGCGGCGGTTTTCATGTCAATTCTCGCAGGTTGGATTCTTCAGGCCTTGCAGCACCAACTGCAAGGCTTCGCTCAGGTGCGCGCGGGAGTACTGATGCGAGTAGCCGCAAACATCGGGCACCACCTTGGCGAAGGAGTGGGCCCAGGTCATCGCCATCACCAGGGGGGCCAGCAGAGCGTCGCTGCTGCTGGCGATGGGCAGGACGCGGAATTCTCCGCTATCCATGCCGCGGCGCAGGATGTGCTCGATCATGCTCAGACAAGGGGAAATCACTTCCGTGGTGTAGAAGCGCGCCAGTTCCGGGAAGTTGGTGGCTTCGGCTATGGCCAGCTTGCACAGGCCGGCGGCGGGCGTGGCGCCCACTTCATCCCACCACTTGAGCAGGAGGATTTGTAGCAGCTCGCCCACCGGCCCCGTATGTTGTTGTTCCAGTTCTACGAAGGCGCTGAGCCGGCTGGATAAATGGTGGCGCACCATGGCTTTGAAGATCTCTTCCTTATTTTGGAAGTACAGATAAGGCGTACCCTTGGTCACGCCGGCGGCGCGGGCGATGTCTTCCATCTTGGTGGCGCTGAAGCCTTTTTCTACAAACAGGGTCAGCGCGGCGTCCAGGATTTCGCTGGGACGCGCGTCTTTTTTGCGCTGCCAGCGCGAGGCGGGGGCTTGTGCCATGGGGATGTAGCTGAATATTGGTTCATTAATGAGTTGGACTGTATTGCAAAATGCCGTTGTTCTGCAATTAATAAATTACAGTTCATTAACCGGCTTGATTAAAATGCAACAGATCAGACCACTAGGTCAGAACCGTCATATCGCCGGCCGGTAACGGTCCGGTGCAACCATGGAGAACGCCGTGCCGACCGATGCAGCAGAAAAAGCCCTGATTCTTGCCGAAGCCCTGCCCTATATCCGCCGTTTCGCCGGCAAGACCCTGGTGATCAAGTACGGCGGCAACGCCATGACTGACGCGGCATTGAAAGAGGGTTTCGCCAAGGACGTGGTTTTGCTCAAGCTGGTGGGCATCAACCCGGTAGTGGTGCACGGCGGCGGGCCGCAGATCAACGAACTGTTGAACCGCGTTGGCAAGCAGGGAGAGTTCATTCAGGGCATGCGCGTGACCGACTCGGATACCATGGATTTGGTGGAAATGGTGCTGGGCGGCCTGGTGAACAAGGAAATCGTCTCGCTGATCAACAAGCACGGGGGCAAGGCGGTGGGCCTGACCGGCAAGGACGGGCATTTCATTCGCGCCAGCAAAATGTATTTGAAGTCCGAAACCGATGATGAGATCGACATCGGCCAGGTGGGCGAAATCTCCGGCATCGATCCGTCGCTGGTGTCTTTGCTGGACAGCCAGGACTTCATCCCGGTGGTGGCGCCCATAGGCGTCGGCGAAGACGGCGAAGCCTACAATATCAACGCCGACCTGGTGGCCGGCAAGCTGGCGGAGACTCTGGGCGCGGAAAAGCTGGTGTTGATGACCAATACCCCGGGCGTGCTGGACAAGAACGGCAAGTTGTTGACCGGCTTGTCCGCGCAGCAAGTGGACGGCTTGTTCGCCGACGGCACCATACATGGCGGCATGCTGCCCAAGATCAGCTCGGCGTTGGATGCGGCGCGCAACGGCGTCAACGCGGTGCACATCATCGATGGCCGCGTGCCGCACGCGCTGTTGCTGGAGATATTGACCGACGCGGGCGTCGGCACCATGATCCGGGCCTGACGAGCCGCGAGGTCTCGACCTGGGGATGGCGGGCAGGCTTGCGTGCTTACCGAGGCGTCGCAGCCTGCGCTATAGTGGATTGGTAGGCGCTCGTCCGCGTCGTCCGGCGGTGGGAGAGGGCCACGGGAACGGCCGGATTGCCGGTTTGAAAGGGGACATGCATGCAAACGGTAAGACAGTTGTTGGACAGCAAGCCAAACCGCGCCTTGGTCTATGTGAACCCGGAGAGTACGGTGTTCCAGGCTTTGCAGGTGATGGCGGAAAACGATATTGGAGCGGTGCTGGTGATGGAGGAGGGCGGCATTGTCGGCATCTTCTCTGAGCGCGATTACGCGCGGCGCATCGTGTTGCAGGGACGCACTTCCGCCGGCACCAAGGTGCGAGACATCATGACCAGCCGCGTGGTCTACGTGACGCCCAGCCAAACGTTGGACGACTGTATGGGCCTGATGACCGAAAAGCGCATTCGCCACCTGCCGGTATTGGAAGGCAGCGATGTGATGGGCATGTTGTCCATTGGCGACTTGGTCCGCGCCACCATAGAGGAGCAGGAGCAGGTGATCAATCACCTGGTCCATTACATCCAGTCCGCTTGAACCCGGCGAAGGGTCTCGCGCGCTTAGAACGTGTTTACGATCTAGCGAGCTAAGGCGGGACAAGGCGAAAACGGCTGAGAAAGCGGAGTGTACACACGGTACATGAGCATTTCGAAGCCGTACTCACCGTGTAACGCTCCACGACGCACAGCCAATCGTAAACAGGTTCTCAGCCCAGCGGTGCCAGCCGCTGACGCAAGGCCTTCAAGGCCGGCGCGATGCGTTCGCGCATCGCGCTTTCGTTCAAGGCGAAGGCCGGGCCGCTGGCGTTCAGCGCCATCGCCGGCTGGCCGGGCACGGCCAAGTGCACGCCCACCGCCATCACATCCGGTTCGTACTCTCCAAAGGACGCGGAATAGCCTTGGTGCAGATAGTCTTGGCGGGCCTCCTCCAAGCGCGCGCTGATTTCCCCCCATTCCGCGCCGTAGCGCGCGGCCAGCACCGGCTGCAGCTTGAGTTGCTCCGTCGCCGTCAAGCCGGCGTAATAAGCGCGGCCTATGGCGGTGGTGGCTAGCGGTACCCGCGAGCCCACGGTCAGCTGTACCGAAATGCGCGCCGGGCTGCGGCAGGTCTCCAGATAGACCATATCGCTGCCGTCGCGCAGCGCCAGGCTGATGGACATGCCCTGTTCCAGCGCGAACTCGCGCATCAGCGGTCCGGCGATCTGGCGGATGTCGTAGCTGGCCAGGACAGTGGAGCCCAAAGCCAGCACAGCCAGCCCTAGCCGGTAGTGGCCGCTGGCCTCGTCCTGGGCCAGATAGCCCAGCCGGGTCAGGGTGTAGCTCAAACGAGACACTGTTGATTTGGGCAGGCCGGTGCGTTTGGCCAGCTCCTGGTTGGACAGCGCCAGCTCGCCAGGGCGAAACGCCGCCAGTACTTCCAGCCCGCGCGCCAGCGCGGTGACGAACAACCGGTCCTTATCTGTTTCCAAATCCATTGCATCCATCTTGTTTGGTGAGCCTCCGCTTGGGTTGCGCGCTGCGGGCGGGCGTCGAGTTTCGCAAAAACGCTTTACATCCGTCCAGACGGCGATTAGCCTATTCTGCAATGTGAAACCAAGTTCCGCAATGCGGAACAAGATAACGCGGAGACAGAACTTATGGCAGCCCCTTCCAGTCGCGCGCCGTTCAGTTGGGACGATCCTTTGCTTTTGGCGGAATGCCTGAGCGAAGAAGAACGCATGGTGCAGCAGAGCGCCCATGACTACTGTCAGGACAAGCTGTTTCCGCGGGTGTTGAGCGCCAACCGCGAAGAACGCTTCGACCGCGAAATCATCAACGAGATGGGCGAGCTCGGGCTGCTGGGTTGCACTATCGAAGGTTATGGCTGCGCAGGCCTCAGCCACGTGGCCTACGGCCTGGTGGCGCGCGAGGTGGAGCGGGTGGATTCCGGGTATCGCTCGGCGATGAGCGTGCAGTCCAGCCTGGTGATGCATCCGATCTGGGCTTACGGCTCGGACGCGCAGAAAGACAAATACCTGCCGCGATTGGCCAGCGGCGAATGGCTGGGCTGTTTCGGCCTGACCGAGCCAGACTCCGGCTCGGACCCGGCCAGCATGAAGACGCGGGCGCGCAAAGTGGACGGCGGCTATCTGCTCAACGGCAGCAAGATGTGGATCACCAACAGTCCGCAGGCCGATGTGTTTGTGGTTTGGGCCAAGGACGACGAGGACGAAATCCGCGGCTTCGTGTTGGAAAAAGGCATGGCGGGTCTATCAGCGCCCAAGATCCACGGCAAGTTTTCGCTGCGCGCCTCCATCACCGGCGAGATCGTGATGGACGATGTGCTGGTGCCGGAAGACGCCATCCTGCCGGGCGTCAAGGGCTTGAAAGGGCCGTTTGGCTGCCTGAACAAGGCGCGCTACGGCATCGCCTGGGGGGCGCTGGGCGCCGCCGAATTCTGCTGGCACGCGGCGCGTCAGTACACGCTGGACCGCAAGCAGTTTGGCCGCCCGCTGGCCGCCAACCAACTGATCCAGCTGAAGCTGGCCAATATGCAGACTGAAATCGCGCTGGGCCTGCACGCCGCGCTGCGCGTGGGACGTTTGATGGACGAGGGCAAGGCCGCGCCGGAAATGATCTCGCTGATCAAGCGCAATAACTGCGGGAAGGCGCTGGACATCGCCCGGCTGTCGCGCGACATGCACGGCGGCAACGGCATCGCCGACGAATTCCACGTAATCCGCCATGTGATGAACCTGGAGGCGGTCAACACTTACGAAGGCACGCACGATGTGCATGCCTTGATTCTGGGCCGAGCCCAGACCGGTATTCAGGCGTTCGCCTGATAAGCCGGCGCGGCCGGGAGGCCGGCCGCGCCGTTATTCCTGTCTGTCCTTGGAGGCCCGGCTTGCCGGGCCGCTTTTTTTCGATGGACCGATGTATCGGGAGACGCAGATGACGGGCGCGCTGGAAGGCATCAAGGTATTGGATTTGTCCAGGGTATTGGCCGGGCCGTGGACCGGCCAGTTGCTGGCCGACCTGGGCGCGGAAGTGATCAAGGTGGAGCGCCCGGGCTGCGGCGACGATACCCGGCAATGGGCGCCGCCCAGCCTGCCGGACGGCACCGCGGCCTATTTTCTGTGCGCCAACCGCGGCAAGAAATCGCTGACCGTGGACATCGCCAAGCCGGAGGGGCAGGAAATCGTCCGCCGGCTGGCCGCCGACGCCGACGTGCTGATCGAAAACTACAAGGTGGGCGGCTTGGCCAAATACGGGCTGGATTACGCCAGCCTGGCCGAACTCAACCCGCGGCTGGTGTACTGCTCGGTCACCGGCTTCGGTCAGGACGGACCGTACGCGCAGATGGCCGGCTACGACTACATCGTACAAGGCATGTCCGGGTTGATGAGCATCACCGGTCCGGCCGACGGCGAACCCCACAAGGTGGGGGTGGCGGTCACCGATCTGTTCACCGGGCTCTACGCCGCCAACGCGATTCAGGCCGCCTTGTGGGCGCGGCAAGGCAGCGGTCGCGGTCAGCATATCGACATGGCTTTGTTCGACTGCGCGCTGGCGATGCTGGCCAACGTCAACATGAACTGGCTGGTGGGCGGCGCGGTGCCGCCGCGCCTGGGCAACGCCCATCCCAATATCGTGCCCTATCAGGTGTTCAAGTGCGCCGGCGACGGCCACTTCATCCTGGCCTGCGGCAACGACCGGCAGTTCCGCTCGGTGTGCGAACTGATTGGCCGCCCGGAATTGGCCGACGATCCCCGCTTCGCCAGCAATCCGCAGCGCGTCGCGCACCGGGACGTGTTGGTGCCCTTGTTGACAGCCGGCTTCCTGGCCCAGCCGCGCGACGCCTGGCTGGCGCAACTGGACCAGGCGGGCGTCCCCTGCGGGCCGATCAACACCGTGGACGAGGCCTTCGCCGACCCGCAAATCCGGCACCGGCGGATGCAGATTGAACTGCCGGGTTTGGATGGCGAGGCGGTGCCTCTGGTGGCCTGCCCGATCAAACTGTCGGACACGCCGCCTCAATATCGCGACGCGCCGCCCCGGCTGGGACAGCACACCGACGCCTTGCTGGAGCAGGCCGGTTACGACGCAGAGGCTATCGCCCGTTTGCGCGGCGCTGGCGTGATCTGAAGCATGGAGATGCTTTCGGCATTTTAGGCGTCTGGGTGTCGCGCGCGGATTCGTGCGAAAATGCGCCGTCGAGTTGCCGCCGGCGGTCTGCGCCAGGGCAAGGTCCACCGTCATGTTGAATGAAATGCCTAGCGTGAAGAGCCGCTTCATTTTCGCCTGTTGTCTGCTTGCCGGGTTTTTGTCGAGCTCCGCGGCTTACGCGGCTCTGCCGACAATGCCCAAGCCCGCGGCGAAGCAGGCGGCTTCGGCGCCCGCTGTCAGCCTGGCGGACAAGCTGGCCGAGGCGCAGCAGGCGCTGGATCAATTGGAAACCATCAAGCTGGACAAGCTGCCGGCCGGCGTGACGCCGGGAGAGCTGTTGTTTCGCCGTGCCTTGCTGGAGCGTCTGGTGGCGTCCTACGCCTGGCAGCTGGATCTCGCGGGCGAACGCGATCAGCGGCTGAGGCAGCAAGCCGAGGCCGAGGAGGCTTTACGGAATTGGAGCGGCTTCGCGCAAGCCGGCCCTTATCCGGTGTCCTTGGTGGAAGGCTTGCGCAGCCGCTTGCAGACTGGAGGCTGGGAGAAAGAGACCCAGCAGGCTCAGCAACTGATGCTGTCGCAGATGCAGGAAGCGATGCGCAACAGCCTCAAGCTTAATGAAGTGAGCTTGCGCCAGGCGCGGGAACAGCTGGAGGGCGCGGCTGCCGGAGAGGCCGAGGCGCTGCGCTGGAAGATGGACGGCGCGCGTTGGCGTCGCGACATCAGCGCGTCGGAGTTGCTGCAGTTCGATGCCTTGGGACAGGTGCTGCGCATCCGCCAGCAAACATTGCAGGCGCAGTTGGCGCTTTGGCGCAAGCAACTGGACGGCATCGGCAAACAGGTACGCTTTCAGCCGGCCGAGCTGGACGGGGTGCAAAGGCGGCTGGGAGAGGAACGCCTGCGACTGGAGCGGGAAATGGGAGCGCATGAGCAGCGCCGCCGCCGGGCCAAGGCCGAGTTGGAGGAGTTGGAGAGGCAGCTGGCCGCGTTGAAGCTTAAAAAGGACGCGCCGGCGCAGGCTGCCCTGCTACAGGATTTGACCCAGCGCACAGTCGAGCAACGCCAGGCTCTGGACAATAGCGACCTCGCGGTGCAACTGACGCGCATCCGGCAAGAGGCCAACTCACAGGAAGGCGGTATTTGGGAATACCGCTACCAGCTGTACGCCGGCAAGGCGGCCAACCTGGCCGAAGTGGCCAGCGCCAGCCGCCAAGCCGGCGAGGAGTTGGGCGCGGTGCGCGACTATCTGCAAAAAGAGGCCGAGCTGACGATGGCCAAGATGGCGGACGTGCAGCATGAGATCGGCCTGGACCGCGGCAGCGGCCACGCGCTGGCCATGCTGCAACTGCTGCGCCAGCGGCTGGACATCGTCAACGCCGCTCAGCAGCCGGTGCAGGCGGCTTTGACCGGCATTCTGCTGCTGCAGCAGGAGTTCGATGTCGGCGCGCCGGCGGAGGGCACGCCGCAGGAGGTGTCCCGCCGGCTAAGCGAGCGCGTGTTGCAGGCGTCGCGGGCGCTGTGGAATTATGAGCTGTTCAGCGCCGACGACAGCGTGGAAATCAATGGCCAGAAAGTGCAGGCCACCCGTAGCGTGACCATCGGCAAGAGTCTGGGCGCCATCCTGGTGCTGCTGATAGGCTACGCCGCCAGCACTGCGTTGCTGCGCGCTTTGCGGCGTTTGGCCACGCATCGCTTGGGCGTGAGCGAAGCCGCCGCCAATATCTGGTGGCGTTGGAGTTATGTCTGCGTGATCGCCCTGCTGGTGGTGTTCGCGCTTAATCTGGTCAAGATTCCGCTGACGGTGTTCGCCTTCCTGGGCGGCGCCTTGGCGATCGGCATCGGCTTCGGCACTCAGAACCTGCTGAAGAACCTGATCAGCGGCGTGATGCTGCTGGTGGAACGGCCGCTGAAAGTGGGCGATTTCGTTCAGGTCGGCGGCATCAGCGGCACCGTCAGCAGCATAGGGCTGCGTTCTTCGGTGGTGCGCGCCGGCGACGGCATCGAAACGCTGATCCCCAACTCCACCTTCGTGGAGAGCGCGGTGACCAACTGGACGTACAGCAACCGGCGAATTCGCCGGAAAATCGCCATCGGCGTGGCTTACGGCAGCCCGCCGCGCGAGGTGTGCAATCTGTTGCTGGCGGAGGCGGAGCGTCATGGCCTGGTGCTCAAGGAGCCGCCGCCTCGGGTGCTGTTCAGCAACTTCGGCGTCGACGCGCTGGAGTTTGAACTGGAATACTGGCTGGACATCGGCGACGCCGACTCCGTGCAGGTGGCCAGCGACTTGCGCCACATGATAGACGGCGCGCTGGCCAAGGCCGGCATCGAGCTGCCTTTTCCGCAACGCGATGTGCATTTGCAACAGGGCGAGCCCTTACAGATTGAAGTCAGACGCGCGGGCGACGGTCGGGCGTCTGACAGTTTTTAAACGGTTGTTTGATTTTTGATCGCGCGCCATGCAACATGCATGCGGTAGCGGGGCTTTTGAACCCGGCGCGCGATTAAGGAGATGCAGTGGAACGCGATTACATGGAATACGATGTGGTGATCGTCGGCGGCGGCCCCTCCGGGCTGACCGCGGCGATTCGCCTGAAGCAACTGGCGGCGGAGCAGGGCCGGGAGGTCAGCGTCTGTCTATTGGAGAAGGGCTCGGAAATCGGCGCCCACATCCTGTCCGGCGCGGTGATCGAACCGCGGGTGCTCAATGAGCTGATTCCGGACTGGAAGGAAAAAGGCGCGCCGCTGAACACCGAGGCCAAGTCCGACCGCTTCCTGCTGCTGACTGAGACCGAATCCATCCAGCTGCCGACGCCGCCGCAGATGCACAACCACGGCAACTACATCGTCAGCCTCGGCAATTTCTGTCGCTGGCTCGGCCAGCAGGCCGAGGAACTGGGCGTGGAGATCTACCCCGGCTTCGCCGCCGCCGAAGTGCTTTATCACGAGGACGGCTCGGTCAAGGGCGTGGCCACCGGCGACATGGGCATCGGCAAGGACGGCGAAAAGACCGACGCCTGGCAGCCCGGCATGGAGCTGTGGGCCAAGCAGACCATCTTCGCGGAAGGCTGTAGGGGGTCCTTGACCAAGGCCTTGTTTGAGCGTTTCCGCCTGCACGACGGCGCCGATCCGCAAACCTACGGCATCGGCATCAAGGAGTTGTGGGAAGTGAAGCCGGAACTGCACCAGCCGGGCAGCATCACCCATACCGTGGGCTGGCCGGTGGACACAGCCACCTACGGCGGTTCCTTCATGTACCACTTGGAGAACAACCAAGTGGGGGTGGGCTTCGTCATCGGCCTGGATTACCAGAACCCCTACCTGTCGCCGTTCGAGGAATTCCAGCGCTTCAAGACCCACCCGGCGATCCGCAAGGTGTTCGAGGGCGGCCGCCGCCTGTCCTACGGCGCGCGTGCCTTGACCGAAGGAGGCCTGCAAAGCCTGCCGCGCCTGACTTTCCCCGGCGGCTTGCTGGTGGGCGACACCGCCGGCTTCCTCAACGTGCCCAAGATCAAGGGCACGCACACCGCGATGCAGTCGGCGATGCTGGCGGCGGAAGCGGTGTTCGAACTGCTGGGCCAGGAGCAGCCCGCGCGCGAAGCCACCGCCTATAGCGAGAAGTTCAAGCAGAGCTGGCTGCATGAGGAGTTGCACCGAGTACGCAATATCCGGCCGTCGTTCCGATGGGGCCTGTGGCCGGCGATGATTTATTCGGCGCTGGACACCTTCCTGTTCCGCGGCAAGGCCCCGTGGACGCTGCGTCATCACCAGGCCGACCATCAAAGCCTGAAGCCGGCCGACGAGTGCTCGCCCATCGCCTACCCCAAGCCGGACGGGGTGTTGACCTTCGATCGCCTGTCCTCGGTGTTCATCTCCAACACCAATCACGGAGAAGATCAGCCGCCGCATTTGAAGCTGAAGGACGCCAGCGTGCCGGTGGCGCTCAATCTGGCCAAATACGATGCTCCGGAACAGCGTTACTGCCCGGCCGGCGTTTACGAAATCGTCGGCCGCGAAGAAGGCGAGCCGCGCTTGCAGATCAATGCGCAGAACTGCGTGCATTGCAAGACCTGCGACATCAAGGACCCAAGCCAGAACATCGTCTGGACCACGCCGGAAGGCGGCGGCGGCCCCAACTATCCCAATATGTGAACGGGATGATTTGGCGAAACCCCGGAGCGCGCTCCGGGGTTTTTCTTGACAAGCCGGGCCGATTATTGGCAGCATGGACGACATGACTCAATCTTTCGCCTTCTTCAACAGCTATTTTTATTGGTACCGCACACCGGCGGCGCCAAGGGATGGCTGTGAACTGAAAGATTGATCCAGCACTAGTAAAGATTCCCGATAAATGCCGCCGCGCTACCGGCGGCATTTGTTTTTCCTCCCCGAAATACATGACCTCCGGAAGCCAGGCCAGACCCCAGGAGGTCCGTTCCATGAATGAAGTCAGCGATGCCGCGCAAATCGCGCGCCAGTCTTGGTCCCTGCTATGTCCTTGCGACGCCGTGCCGGTGAGAGTGTTGACCGACGGCGAACGCTACGCCAACCATCCGGCGCCGGACGCCGCGTGGATGGCCGCCGCGCGACGCGACGGCGGCGTGCTGGAAAGCCGCTTGCCGCAACTGCGCGCGATGGCCATGCTGCTGGCGGCGCAACGCTGGCGCGAACGGAGCGGGGAGACCTCTGCGCGGTTGGCCGATGCGGCGGATTGGCTGGCGGCGCGCATTCTGCTGCTGGGTCTCAGCCATGTGTTGGTGACGGCGGAGAGCTTTTCCCTGCTGGATTTGGCGAACCGTCGCTGCCGCGCGTGGTCCGAACAGACCGGCCAGCCGTTTGCGCCGGCGCTGCCCATCCTGGTGGCGGACGCCGGGGGCGAATCCTGCCTGCAAGCCTGGAGCCGCAGCGCCGAAGTGGCGCTGGCTTTGGCCGGCGGCAGAGCGGAGGCGGCATTGACGCGGCATTGCGAGCAGCGCTTGCAAGCGCTGCTGGCTAGGGTATCTTGTTAATTGTTTTGCATAAATTTTGAGCCGGGGAGGCATGATGTCGATGGACGTGATTACGCAAGAAGACGAACGCAAACTGAATAATCTGACCCTGGTGGTCTATATCCTGCAGGCAATCAGCCTGTTTGTCGGCCTGACCGGCCTGGTGGCGGTGATCATCAACTACGTCAAGCGCGACGATGCGCGCGGCACGCGCTATGAGAGCCATTTCAACTGGCAGATCCGCACTTTCTGGTGGGCCTTGCTCGGCACCGTGCTGGGCGTGGCCCTGGCCTGGATCCTGGTGGGCTTTGTGATCCTGGGCGTCACCTGGGTGTGGTACGTCTACCGCATTGTGCGCGGTTTCCTGAATTTCAACGACGGCAAGCCGATGCCGGAGTAAAGCGGTAAAAAAGGCGGGTGCGGACATGGATGATGCCCGGCGCCCGCAAGGGTTCTGCGCGAACCGGAAAATGGGCGGCGAACGCCGCTGGTTTTTGAAGGCCGCCTACATGCTAAACCCCGTGCCTGCTCGTCCCCAGTTAAACCCCGCCCGCGTTTGCGCCATGTCAAGCCGGAGCCGGGCAACGGGCATGGTCAGAGCGCCGCGGTTTTGGCACAATGCGCAACTTGCTTGAAGGGAGCCGCAATGCAAGCCGATGATTTGCAAAGCCTGGTGACCCGGGCCATGCCGTTTGGCAAACACAAGGGCACGCTGATCTGCGATCTGCCCGGCAACTATCTGAACTGGTTCGCCCGCGAAGGATTTCCCCCCGGCGAAATTGGCCGCCTGCTGCAATTGATGCAGGAGCTGGACCATAATGGTCTAACCTATCTACTTGATCCGATAAGAAAGCGCTAGAAGCATGGCAATCCAATGGTTCCCCGGCCATATGAACAAGGCCCGCAAGGATGTGGCCGAGCGATTGAAAGACATCGACGTGGTCATTGAAATGCTGGACGCGCGGCTGCCGGCTTCCAGCGCCAATCCCATGCTGGCGCGCATGGCCAAGGGCAAGCCGCGGCTGATGATTCTGAACAAGCAGGATCTGGCCGACGCCGCCGCCACTTCGCAGTGGCTGGAATGGTATCGCGCCAAGAAGAACACCCAGGCGCTGGGCATGGATGCCGGCGAACGCGCGCCCGCTCAGAAGCTGGTGGCGGCCTGCCGCGAGCTGGCGCCGACGCGCGGCGGCCTGGAAAAGCCGCTGCGGGTGTTGATCTGCGGCATCCCCAACGTTGGCAAATCCACGCTGATCAACAGCATGAGCAGCCGCAAGGTGGCCAAGACCGGCAATATGCCGGGCGTTACCAAGAACGAGCAGCGCATCATTCTGGCCGACGACGTGGAGTTGTTCGACACCCCGGGCATGCTGTGGCCCAAGATCGAGGTGGAAGAGGGCGGCTACAATCTGGCGGCCAGCGGCGCGGTGGGCCGCAATGCGATGGACGAGGAGGAAGTGGCGCTGGAGCTGCTCAAGTATCTGCTCCAGCACTATGCGCCGGAATTGACCGCGCGCTACAAGCTGGACGACATCGCCGGCCAGCAGGACTGGCAGGTGCTGGAAATGATAGGCCGCAAGCGCGGCGCGGTGCAGTCCGGCGGCAAGATCAATGTGCAAAAGGCGGCCGAGATCGTGCTGACCGATTTTCGCGATGGCAATATTGGCCGCATCACGCTGGAACGTCCGGCCGAATGGCTGGCGTGGGAAAAGCGGGCCAAGGAGTTGGCCGCCATCCGGGCCGCCGAGCGCGAAGCCAGGCAACAGGAGAGAGACAGCAAGAAATCCGGCAGCCGTTGAGCCGGCGTCCATTCTCGCCCCGCCCATACGCGGCCCGATTCCGGGCCGCGTTTTATTTGCCTGGTCAAAGCGGCTGGCAGGGCTCGCTGAACCCATAGCCCACGCCCCGGGCCGCCAGGATGGGATTGTGCTGCGGCGCGATGCCGCTGAGTTTGCGCCGCAGCCGGCTGATCAAGGTTTCCAGCCGGCGCTCATCGTAGTGCAGGTAATTGGCGCCCAGCGCTTCCGCCAATTCGCGGCGGTGCGCCGGTTCCGGCGCGCGCCGCAGCATTGCGCTCAGCACTTGGTGTTCCGCGTGGGTCAGGTGCAACTGTTGGCCGTTGGGCGCGGTCAGCATGCGGTTGGCGGCGTGGTAGCGCCACCCGTCGGCGCGTTCCGCCGCGTCGCCGTCCAGCCGCCGCAGCACGCTGGCCAGCGTGGCCAGCAATTCCGCCAGCGGGGTGGGCTTGACCAGATAGGCGTCGGCGCCTTGCTGCAAGCCTTGAACCTTGTCGTCCAGCGCGCCGCGCGCGGTGAGCATGACTTGTCCCAGGCCTGGGTGGCTGGCGCGCAGCCTCCGGCTGAGCGCCATGCCGTCGATATCGGGCAAGCCCAGATCCAGAATCAGCAAGCGGCAGGGATGCTCGGCCAAGTGCCGCTCCAACTCCTGGCCGCAAGCCAGGCCGGTGGCTTGATAGCCGCAGCGTTTGAGCTGGAACAGCAACTCTTCGCGCAGGTCCGGATTGTCTTCAAGCAAGGCTATATGCGTCATGAGCGGCTTTCGGTAGATACAAGATGAAACTAGCGCCGTGCGGCCAGTCAGGGTCCAGGCCCAGTTCGCCGCCGTGCTGAACGGCGATGCGCCGCGCCAGATGGAGGCCTAGCCCCAGGCCGGGATGGTTGCTGGTCTCCGCCAGCCGAGTGAAACGCTGGAAAATCGCTTCTTCCTGGCCCGGCGCGATGCCGGGGCCGTGGTCGCTGATCTGCCAGACGATGCGGTCGGCTTGGCGGCGGATGCCGATTTGAATGGGGGTGTCCGGGTGCGCGTATTTCAGGGCGTTTTCCATCAGGTTCTGCAACAGCACCGACAGCAGCTGCGCGTCTCCGTAGAGCGGCATGCGCTCTTGGCCGATTTGCAGCCGGAACCGCCGCTGCTCATCCGCGTCCAGCTGTTCCAGGCTGTGGCGGGTCAGCTCCAGCAAGTCCAGCGATTGCGCGTGCAGCCTGGCGTCGCTCACATCGGCGCGGCCGTGTTGTTCCGCCAGCCGCATCAATTCCTGCATCCGCAGCAGCGCGCGCTGAATGCGCTCGTGGCGGGCCTGGCGCTGTGCGAGCACCGTCGGCTCCGGCGCGTCCTCCTCCAGCAGACGCAAGCTGCTGCTGGCGGCGTCAATGATGGCCACCGGGGTGCGGATTTCATGGGTGATCATCGCCAGCAGGTCGGTCTGCTCCTCGCGCGCCTCCCGCTGGCGCAGGCTATCGGCCTGGGCCTGGCTGGCCTGGTGCAGCGCCTCGATGCGTTCGCGCTCCAGCGTGCGCATGCGCAGGAACAGACCGATGTAGAGCAGGGTGATGGGCGGCAGGTCGGCCAGCCGGCCGTATTCCTGGATCCAGGATTGATAGGGGATGTGCCCCAGGTGCAATAGCAGCGCGGGGATATTGAGCGCCAGATTGGTGGGCAGGTGCAGCGCGATCAGGCGGTCGCCGCTATCGTTGCGTTGCCATAGACGCCAGCAGACCGGCAAGGTCAGCAGATTGATGAAGATGACGGCGTAGAGCGTGACCGGAATGCTGTAGGCCAGGCCAAACGGCCAAAACAACGCGCACAGCACGGTGGCGGCGCCGGTGGCGGCCTGCAACTGGTATAGCCGGTAGGTGCGCGGGTAGTCTCGCTTCAGCTCCAGCAGATGGGCGAAGTAGGCGCAACCCAGAATGACGGCGGCGCCCAGGCCGACGTAATTGCACAGCAGCGCGATCTTGGGCTGCTCCGGAAACAGCAGCAGGCGTGCCATGCCGTCGGTGGCGAATCGATGGCAGGCCACCGCCAGGATGTAGCCGAACAGCTTGGCGTGCTGCGCTTGGCGGGTGATCAGCCAGGCCGCCAGCGCGATCAGCACCATGGTGAGCATATAGCCGTAAATCAGGCCCAGTTGCAGCAGGCGCTCGTTGTGGTGGGCGACCAGATCCGGCTCGCTCCACAGGCGCGGCTGCGCGTTCAGAGCCAGGGACTGGATCTTGACGAACACGGTCTGTTCGCGTGGCTGCAGGGAAAAGCTGGCGGCCATCAGCGGCAGCTCCATCGCGGACATCGGCCGCCAGGAGCCGATGTCCTGTCTTCGCCAGCCGCCGTCTGGCAGGGGTTGGAATAAGCTTAAGCGGGCCAAATAGCTGGGGATCAGCTCCAGCCAGGGCCGTGGCGGCACATCATGTAGCTGGAGCCGCAGCCAGCAGGTGTCGTGGCCGTAGCCGCGCGCCAGTTTGCCGTCTGGCAGCGGCTGGAAACGCGCTTGCCAGCCGGGGCTGGATATTTGATTGATGCCGAGACTGGCGTCGGCGCTGCAAAAGGCGCTGGCGTCCCGTTCGCTGAACGAGCGGAAGCCGGCGTGAGCTGCGCCGCCCATTAACAGCATGCACAGCAAGAGTATCGACAGCGCGCGTGTCATCGGGACAATAGCTCGAAATCCGGGATTGGGGCGACATTGTGACGGCAATGTCATTTTTTGTCAGTGCTTACGCCAAAAATTAAAACAGCCACCGTTAGCGTAATGAATAATGACTTTGTAATGACATGTCCGGGTGGACAGTTTTAGCAGTGAGCAGGGTGTGAGAGGTCGGTTTTAACGCCGCAGCAGCCATAGGCCGACAAGGACCACGAGCGCGCCCACGGCCTGGGCCAGCCACGCCGACCAGTGCTTGCCTGGCTCCAGGCAGGCCTCCTCTGGGTTTTGCGGATTGTAGAACACCTGCACGGCTTGGCTCGCCGGGTAGCGCTGAACGATTTCGAGTGCTTGTTGATCGCTGCTGCCGTAGCCTGGATTGGGGAAGCGCAGCCGCTCGGCGCGGTGGATACGGCCGGCCACGCGGTATTCATAGCGTACGACGGCGCGGTATTCCCTGCGATCCGAGCTGTCGCCGCCGCGAATAGGTCGCCAGTCCACTTCGCTGGAGACAATTTGGCCGACGACGCTGGGCCAGCCGGCGGCCTGTTGCGCCTTGGCGGACTGCTGCCACAGATAAACGGAAATGGCCAAGCCGATGGCGATGACCAGCAGGGCGATGACTTTTTCGCTCATGGGGCGCGGATGCCTCGGTGAACGCGCCGGCGCGGCAGCGGCAGCTTGGCCCGCAGCCGATACAGCAGCGCCCAGCCGAACAGCGCGCTCAGCGCCGCCAGGATGAATTTGGCGCTGCCGATATCGCTGTCCCCGCCCTTGATCAGCACGGACTCGGCGGGGCTGCGCGGATTGTAGTAGACGGTGATCGGCTTGCCGGCGGGAAAGCGCCGCGTCAGGTCGTCGGCGTTGCTGCGGTCGCCGGGCAGGGCGTTGTCGACGGCGAACAGCCGGTCGCTGTGATAGACCTGGCCGCGCACCGTGTACAGGTATTGCACATGCGGCTGCCAGTAAAGTTGATCGGGGTGTTCGGCGCTGGACACCACCAGCATGCGGCTGCTCTCCACGTGGCCCGGCGCGTTGCGCCATTCGCGCAATTGATGGCTGGGTGTCAGCAAGACCGCGATCAAGCCCAGCAGGCTGGCGAGAAAGGCCAGCATCAGCGCGCTGACCCGGGCTTGCGGCGAGAGTTTCATGATGGGGTCAGACGGCTTGTCCGGGGTGCTCGAACCAGGTCAGCAGAATGGCCTGGGCCGCCACCTGATCCAGCGCCGGCTTCTGCTTGCGGCCGCGCACGCCGGCTTCTTCCAGCATGGATTCGGCCACCACCGAGGTCAGCCGTTCGTCCACCAGCCACACCGGCAGGCCGTAGCGGCCCTTGAGCCGGTTGGCGAAGCGGCGCGCCAGTTGCGTCATCTGGTGTTCGGTGCCGTCGATGTGCATCGGCAGCCCCACCACCAGCTGCGCCGGCCGCCATTCCGCGATTAAAGCGGCGATGGCGGCGAAGCGCGCGTCGTTGATTTCCGTGTCTATGGTGATGAGCGGGTGGGGAATGCCGAGCAGGGTGTCCCCGACGGCGACGCCAATGCGGCGCTCGCCGAAGTCGAATGCCAAGGCGCAACCTTCAGGCATGGCCGACATCCGTGGACAATAGGGAAGGATCGAAGCCCAGCAGCGCCATCGCGGCGTCGTAGCGCTCCTCGCAGGGCAGTCCGAAGATGATGTCCGGCCGCGCCGGCACCGTCAGCCAACCGTTGTCGGCGATTTCCTGCTCCAGCTGACCGGCGCTCCAGCCGGAATAACCCAGCGTGATCAGCATGCGGTCCGGCTGCTTGTGGTTTTCGGACACCGCCATCAGCACGTCCTTGGACGTGGTCAGCGCGATGTCGTCGGTGACCAGCAGGCTGGATTGCCAATTGCCCACCGGCATGTGCAGCACAAAGCCCCGGTCCGGCTGCACCGGGCCGCCGAAGTAAATCGGCTCGGCGCGGAGCGAGTCGCCGTCCAGCGGCAGATCGATCTGATCGAACAACTGCGCCATGGCGATGCCGGAAGGCTTGTTGACGATCAGGCCCATGGCGCCGTGCTCGCCATGCTCGCAGACGAAGACCAGCGAGCGAGAGAACAGCGGGTCCGCCATATTGGGCATGGCGATCAAGAATTGATTGGACAACGATAGCGGTTCCATGCGGCCATTATGGCATAAGTGGGCTGTCTGGGTAGATGCGGCTGCGCGACGCGCAACAGGTCCGCGCGCGACGCGCGGCCGGCGCGGGCAACTGCTAAAATGCCGATTTTCGCCCAGCCATTGCGAGGACATCTTGCGTCTCACCCACATCAAGCTTGCCGGTTTCAAGTCATTCGTCGATCCCACCAGCATTGCCGTGCCCGGTCAACTGGTGGCGGTGATCGGCCCCAATGGCTGCGGCAAGTCCAATGTGATAGACGCGGTGCGCTGGGTGCTGGGCGAGTCCTCGGCCAAGCAACTGCGCGGCGAATCGATGCAGGACGTGATCTTCAACGGTTCGTCCACGCGCAAGCCGGTTAGCCGCGCTTCGGTGGAACTTGTGTTCGACAACGGCGACGGCGCGCTCACCGGCGCATGGGGTCAGTACGCGGAGGTGGCGATCAAGCGGGTGCTGACCCGCCAGGGAGAATCCAGCTACTTCATCAACAACCAGCAAGTGCGTCGCCGCGACATCACGGATCTTTTTCTCGGCACCGGCGTGGGTGCGCGCGGCTACGCGGTGATCGAGCAGGGCATGATCTCCCGCATCATCGAGGCGCGGCCGGAAGAACTGCGCGCCTATCTGGAAGAAGCCGCCGGCGTGTCCAAGTACAAGGAGCGCCGCCGCGAAACCGAACACCGCATCGCGGACACCCGCGCCAATCTGGAACGCATCGCCGACTTGCGACAAGAGCTGGAGCGGCAGGTGGAGCGCTTGTCCGAACAGGCGGAGGTGGCCGCCCAATACCACGATCTGCGCGGCGCGCTGACCCATAAGCAAAACCTGCTGGCTCTGGCGCGACGGGAAGAGGCCGCGCGCAACGAGGCGGCGGCGCGCGGGGAACTGGCGCGCATTGAAACCGAAGAAGCGGCGCTGGAAGCGGCGGTCACCCATGTGGAGGCCGAGTCCGAAACCGTTCGCGAAAGCCATTTCGTCGCCAGCGACGAAGTGCACGAGGCGCAGCAGCGCTTGTTCGAGGCCAACGCCCAACTGGCGCGGCTGGAAGAGGCGCAGCGCCACCGAGAGCAAAACCGCGCCCGCGTCGACCGAGAGCTGAGTGCCGTGCGCACCGAGCGTCAGGTGCTGGCCGAAAGCCGCGGCCAAGTGAAGGCTGAGCTGGACGACTGGCTGCCGCGGCGCGAAGAAGCGCAGATGAGGCTGGAAGAGGCGCAAATGACGCTGGAAGACGGCGCTGACGAATTGCCCACCGCCGAGGCGGAATACCGCGCGATAGAGCAGCAGCTGAACGGGCTGATCGCGCAGCAGGCCAAGCTCAGCCGGGATCGAGACCTGGCGCGCCAGAACGGCGAGCATCAGCGTCGCAATCTGGAGCAGCTGTCCGGCCGCGAAGACGCGTTGCGCCGAGAACTGAGCGATTTGAATCTGCCGGACCAAGAGCGGCAGCAAGCCGCCGCCGCCGAAGTGGAACGCGCGCGCGGCGCGCTGGAGACGGTGCGAGGCCGGCTGGTGGCCGACGAGGCCAAGCAGGCGGACCTGGCCGCCGAGCGCGAAAAACTGGACGAACAACTGGCCGCGCTGCGCGGCGAACAGGCGCGGGCCGAGGCCGAGGCCGCCGCGCTGGCCGGAATGCTGGCGCGCGAGGCGGCCAGCGAGCAATTGGACGGCTGGCTGCAGCGCCGGGGCCTGGCCGAGGCGCCGCAGTTGTGGCAGAGCCTGCAGGTGGAGCCTAAATGGCAGCCGGCGCTGGAAGCGGCGCTGGGCGAACGCCTGGCCGCGCGCGCCGCCGCGCTGTCCGGCGAATTGCCGCCGGCGGCGCTGGCGTTGGCGGACGGCGCGACGGCGCGGGACTGGGAAGCGGAGCGCTCGTGGCCGACGCTGTTGCAACAGGTGCGAGCAGCCCAACCCTTCCAGGCCGCCTTGCAAGACTGGCTGGCCGGCGTCTACTTGGCCGGATCGTTGGACGAGGCACTGGCCTTGCGCGAACAATTGCCGGCCGGCGCTTGCCTGCTGACGCCGGAAGGCCACCGCGTTTACGCCGCCAGCCTGTGCCTGCACGCCGAAGCCGGCGGCGACGGCCTGATGGCGCGCAAAGCGCTGTTGGAAGCGGCCCAGGCGCGCTTGGAGACCTTGTCGCCGGAAATCGACGCCTTGCAGCGGCGCCGCGAATCATTGCAAAGCCGCGGCGGCATGCTGGCCGAGGCGGTGCGGGCGCAAAAGGGCGCGTTGACCCGTTTGGAGGCGGAGCTGAACGCAGCGACTCTGGAGCACGTCAAGCTGGACCAGGCCGCGCGCCAGGGCGCGGCGCGGCTGGCGGCGATCGAGGCCGAGCGCCGGCGCATCGCCGAAGAGGGCGAATTGGCGCGCCAGAGCATCGCCGAAGCCGAAATGCTGGGCGAAGAGACGGCGTTGACGCTGGAAGAACTCACGGTGCAATTGGAGGACATGCGAGTTGACCGGCTCAATGCCGAGACGGGTTTGCAGTTGGCGCGCAACAAGACGCGCGACGCCGAGCGCATGCTGCACGAGATCAAGCTGGAAATGAGCACCGCCGAGCAGAAGGTGGCGGAGCTGGCGCGGCGAGACCGCGAACTGGATGAGCGCGATCAGCAACTGGCCGAGCGTTTGGAGACTCTGGCCGAGGAAGCCGAGGCGGTGGAGGAGGCGGTGCCCGAAGAGGCCTTGCAACTGGCCCTGGCCGAATGCGAACAGCGCGAGCACAGCCTGGGCGCGGTGCGTGACCGGCTCAACGGCCTGACCGAGAAGCTGCGCGAATTGACCCAGCAACAACAGCAAGCCAACGCCGCTTTGCCGGCGCTGCGCGAAGCGCGCTCGGACTGGTTGCTCAAGCACCAGGAGGCGAGGCTGGCGATGGAGCGTTTCGCCGAAGAACTGGCCAGCGCCGGCGCCGACGAAGCCGCGCTGATGGCCGATCTGAGCGAGTCGGTGAAGCCGAACGCGCTGGCCGCCGAGATCGCGCGGCTGGCGCGCGCGTTGGAAGGGCTGGGCGCGGTCAACCTGGCGGCGCTGGAGGAGCTGGATGAAGCCAGGAAGCGCGGCGACTACCTGGCCAATCAGTCCGAAGACCTGAATCAGGCAATGGCCACCTTGGAAGAGGCGATCGCCAAGATAGACGGCGAAACCCGCGAGATGCTGCAAGCCACTTACGATGCGGTCAACACCAAGATGCGGGAGTTTTTCCCCACGCTGTTTGGCGGCGGCCGCGCCGAGCTGGTGCTGACCGGGGAGGACTTGCTGGACGCCGGCGTGCAGATCATCGCCCAGCCGCCGGGCAAGAAGAACAGCACGATTCACCTGCTGTCCGGCGGAGAAAAGGCGCTGACTGCGATGAGCCTGGTGTTCTCGCTGTTCTCGCTGAACCCGGCGCCGTTCTGCCTGCTGGACGAGGTGGACGCGCCGCTGGACGACGCCAATACCAGCCGTTTCTGCGATCTGGTCAAGCAGATGTCGGAGCGAACCCAGTTTCTCTATATTTCTCATAACCGCCTGACCATGGAAATGGCCGAACAACTGGTGGGCGTGACCATGCAGGAACAGGGCGTCAGCCGCATTGTGGCGGTGGATATCGTGGAAGCGTTGAAAATGCGGGAAACCGCCTGAGAATCTGTTCAAAGTCTGCGGCGCTTCGTGAAGCGTTGCACGGTGAGTGCGAGCTCAAAATGCTCATGTACCACTTGACCATTGCGCTTTCTCAGCCGCTTTCGCCTTGTCTCACTCTAGCTGGCGAGACTTTGAACAGGCTCTGAAGGCTCGAGCTGCCCGCAGACTGTTTTCATTAGTTTCGGTTTGACGGCGCGCAAACTGTAGCGCGCGCGCGAATGGCATACTGCGCAGCTTCCCGGCGGCAGCGGCCGCCGGACGATATCATTGCTGGATGAATAGGCATGACCGTAAGCATCAAGCGTTGGGAACCTGAAAACCCTATCTTCTGGCTGCGCCGCGGGCGGCGCATCGCCAATCGCAATCTCTGGCTGTCCATCCTGTCGCTGCACCTGAACTTCAATATCTGGATGATGTGGAGCATGGTGGTGGTCAACCTGCCGGCGGTCGGGTTCGCGCTCAGCAATCAGCAGCAGTTCCTGCTGGTGTCGATTCCGCCGCTGGTCGGAGCCTTGATGAGGCTGTTGTACTCATGGATATGGAGCTGGGTGGGCGGCGGCCTGTGGCTGGGCATTTCCACCTTGCTGCTCTTGCTGCCGGCTTTGGGCGTGGCCACGGTGGTGCAGGATATTTCGACGCCGTTTCCCATGCTGTTGCTGGTGTCCGGCTTGTGCGGCATTGGCGGCGGCGCTAGCGCTTCCCATCTGTCCAATACCAGCTTTTTCTTTCCCAAGGCGGCCAAAGGGCTGGCGATGGGGTTGAACGCGGGGTTGGGAAATCTGGGCGTGTCGGTGGCGCAACTGGCGATCCCGGTGGTGATTCTGCTGCCCTTGTTCGGCGCGGCCGGCGGGCCGCAGATCTGGGGCGTTGGCGGCGCCGTGCACCCGGTGTGGCTGCAGAACGCCGGGTATCTGTGGCTGCCCTTCATCATCGTCATCGCGCTGGCCTGCTTGCTGTACGCGCATGATCTGCCCAAGCTGCGCATCACGCCGCATGACCAGCTGGACGCGATGCGCGATCCGCACACCTGGTATATCTGCCTGCTGTACATGGGCAGCTACGGCACTTTCCTCGGCTTCGCCGCAGCCTTCCCACTGCTGGCGCGCAATATGTTCCCGCTGATCGATGTCACGCCCTACGCCTTTATCGGGCCCATGGTCTGCGCCTTGTCGCGGCCGCTGGGCGGCTGGATGGGCGACCACATCGGCGGCGGCATCGCCACCATGCTCAGCAACGGGGTGATGGCGCTGGCCACCGTCGGCGTTTATCTGAGCATGCCCTCCGCCGGCAACGGCGGTTCGTTCTGGCTGTTCCTCGCCATGTTTCAGTTGATTTTCTTCGCTGCGGGCGTGGGCAACGGTTCGTCTTTTCAATTGGCGCCCAAGGTTTTTCTGTTGCAGGCGGGCCAGCGGGCCAAGGCCGCGGGCCTGGACGTTGCGGAAGCCTACGCGCGCGGCGGGCGGCGCGGCGCGTCGGCGATGAATGTCAGTTCGGTGATGGCGGCGTTCGGCGGCTTCGTGATTCCCAAATCCTTCGGCAGCGCGCTGGCCGCCTTCGGCAGTTTCCTGCCGGCTTTCGGCATGTTCTTTGTGTTTTATCTGGTGTCCATGCTGGTGGCCTGGTGGCATTACAGCCGGCCGGGCAGCCGGATGCGCTGCTGAGGCGAAAGATGGGCGCGCGCCCTGTCTGTTGGGCTTTGTTGGCGTCGCTGGCGCTGCATGCCTTGCTATTGTTCGCTTGGCAAGGTCGTCCGCCTCAGCCAAGCGTGGCCGCGTTGACGCTGAGACTGGCGCAGCCCGCGGGCGGACCTGAGCCCGTTATCGCTCAAAATGCGGCCAAGGCCGGGAATCAGGCCGGCAACAAGGTTGAAAATAAAGCGGCGGCCAGGCCAAGCTCCAAGCCAAGCGCCCGTTTTGCGGCGCCTCCGCTTTTACCTGAGGCCGGCCTGGCCGGGCCGGCGACAAGCGCCGTTGAGTCCGCCGGCGACAGTGGTGCGAAGAGCGGGGCCGCCGCGCAGCCGGGGGGCGGCGGCACATCGCAGGGCGGCGCGGACAGCGTGGCATTGTACCGCGCGGAATATCTTAACAATCCGCCGCCGGAATACCCGGAACGCTCGCGGGAAAACGGCGAGCAGGGCACGGTTTTACTGCGGGTGAGCGTTAGCGCCGCCGGCCGCGCCGGCGAGGTGACGGTGGCCGTCAGTAGCGGTTATCCGCGGCTGGACCGAGCGGCCAAGGCCGCGGTGGAGCGTTGGCGCTTCGCGCCGGCCAAACGCAATGGCCAGGCGGTGGATTCGGTGTTGATGGTGCCGGTGCGTTTTCAGAGCCCTTGAGCCGTGGGCGCGGCCGGAATTGAAAATGCAATGGCGGCGAGGGCGCGGGCCGCATCGCGGGGCCGCGTCTCGCCGCCGGGTAAAGGGCGGTGACGGCTGGAGAGATTAAGCCGTGACTTCTTCCTGTTCCTCCAGCGCCAGGCTGAAGCCTTCGCGCAGACGGCCCAGTTCCTGGCAGAAACCGGACAGGTCGTGTTCGCCAAAGCGTTTGAAGGCGATCTGCATATAGTCGATATGAGCGGGGAAGGCCTGATCGAACAGACGTTCTCCGTGTTGGGTCAAGGAAACGAATACGCTGCGGCGATCGTTTGGCTGCATGGTGCGGGTAACCAGACCCTTGTCTTCCAGCCGGTCGATGACGCCGGTCAGCGTCCCTTTGGTGATCAACGTGCGGTCGGACAGCTCCTTGCAATTCATGCCCTTGCTATGGCCCAGGGTGGCGACCACGTCGAATTGCGGCGGAGTCAGGCCCAGCTGACGAATGTGCTGGCTGGCAAACTGTTCGAATGCCTGGTAGGTGCGCGCCAGCTCGTGGACCACCGGAAGGAAACTGGCTTGAGAAGTGTTTTTCATCGATCTATCCCTTGCTTTCCTAAGCAGTGTTTAAGACGATTTGGAATCATTCATTTGCATGAACACGAAATATTCTGGCACGAGATATTTCAGAGCGCCCCTGTCAGAAATGTCATCTGCCGGACCTTTCGGCACTGAAAATGACGTTCCGCTTCCATTTGGCCCGCTTGCGGCGGGCCGATTCGCGACGTACAACGGCTGGCTGGAGCCGTTCTACGCGGTCTGATGGAACCAGCAGGGGCGATTCGGCATCCAATTCAGGTTGAGAACCCGGTTTGAAGCGCCAAATTGCCCGCATCAGCTATCGCCCCGGCTTGATTTACGCTGGCGGCAAGGCATTTACGGCTAAATTGCCGCCAAATGATGCGCAAGCTGAGGCTTTCGTTATAATAACCGTGGTCTATCGCCGTTCTCGACTGGCCGAAACGCCAGATTCGAACGGTTTTGTTGCCGAATACTTAAAGGGAGGCTGTCGGCCCGGCTATTGCCGAATGACGCCGCATCGCGCATTGAGAGATGCGCCGGCGCGCGGCGAGGAGGCTGCCGACGGCTTCGATTATTCGCCTTAATGCGGACTGGCTGATGAGCGAATTACAGATTGGTGTATTGATACTGGGCGGCGCGGTGATCGCTCTGGTGTACGGATTCAATGCTTTTCAGGAATGGCGTTTTCGCAAGAAGACTCGCCAGGCCTTTACGCGCGGCCACGACGACGTGCTGCTGGACGTGCCCAAGAACAATGTGCGCGACGGCGTGAAGCAGGACCGGATGGAGCCGGTGCTGGTGGACGCCTCGCCGGAGCCGGACGATTACGCCGCCGCTTACTTTGAGCCGCAAATCCTCGTGGAGCCGGCGCGAGCCGAGCCTGACCGGCCGCGCGAGGCGGTCTTCGACGCGGTGCCGGTGGTGGAGGAAGAGGACGAAGCCCCGCAGATGGACTCCGCTGATCACCAGGCGCTGGTGGTGGCGATGCTGGACCCGTCTTTGGATTTCATCGCCGAAGTGGTGTTCCATGCGCCGCACGAGCTGGCGGCGATTCCGCGTTTCAACGTGGGCAAGCGCACCCAATTGATAGGCCGCACGGAAAAAGGCCTGTGGAAGCCGGCCGAAGCCCTGCCTGGAACCCGTTACAAGCAGATCAACGTCAGCATGCAGATGGTGGATCGCAGCGGTGCGGTGACTGAGCAGGAACTGGCCGGTTTCTGCCAGCAAGTATCGCGTTTCGCCGAGGAGCACGACGCCGCGGTCAGCTTCCCGCAGCGCCAGCAGAAGCTGGTGGCGGCGCGCGAACTGGACCGTTTCTGCGCCGACGTGGACGTGCTGATCGGCATCAACATCGTGCCGCAGGGGCCGATAGAAGGCACGCGGCTGCGCAGTTTCGCCGAGGCCGCCGGCCTGCAACTGGAGCCGGACGGCGCTTTCCATTACCTGGCGGACTCTGGCAACACCCTGTATTCGCTGATGGCGGCCGACCAGATGCCGTTCACCTTCCACACGCTGCTGGACAAATCCTTCCCGGCGCTGACTCTGTTGTTCGACGTGCCGCGCGTGGCCGGCGGGGTCGAGGTGTTCGACCGGGCCGTGTATTTCGCGCGCCAGTTGGCGCAGGAGTTCGATGCCCAACTGGTGGACGACAACCGCCGTCCGCTGTCCGACGCCGGCCTGACCCGCATTCGCGACCAATTGCTGCACATCTACGGCAGCATGGACGACCGCGGCATCGCCCCCGGCAGCGTGGCCGCGTTGAGACTGTTTGCCTGAAGCCGGCAGGAAGCCTCGGTGTCGCCTTGCTGTCCAGCCGCTACACTGGGGTAATCGGCCCGCTAGATAATCTTCCGTTTCCAAGGCCGGCGCCACGCCGGCTTTTTCTGTTTGAGCCCGACTGAACATGACCACCCTCACCCCGCAACAGCGCGTAGCCGAACTGCATCAACTGCTGAATCGCTACGGCCACGAATACTATGTGCTGGACGCGCCCACGGTGCCGGACGCCGAATATGACCGCTTGTTCCGGGAGCTGCAGCAGCTGGAACAGGAGCACCCGGAACTGGCGAGCGCGGATTCGCCTACCCGACGCGTCGGCGGCGCGCCGCTGGACGAGTTCCAGCAAGTGACCCACAGCGTGCCCATGCTGTCGCTGTCCAACGCGTTTTCCGATATGCAGCTGAGCGAGCGCGAACAGCGTCATGAGGAACTGCTGCAGTTCGATGAGCGGGTGCGCAAGGGCCTGGACGCCGCGGAGGTGGAGTACGCCACAGAGCCCAAGTTCGACGGCCTGGCGATCTCTCTGCTCTACCGCGACGGCGTGCTGGCCCAGGCGGCTACTCGCGGAGACGGCGTGACGGGCGAAAACGTCACCGAGAACATCTGCACCGTGCGCGCGATTCCGCTGCGTTTGCCGGCTGGGGCCGCCGTGCCCAGCCTGCTGGAAGTGCGCGGCGAAGTGTTGATGCTGAAACAGGACTTCGACAAGCTCAACGCCGAGCAGGCGGCGCGCGGCGACAAGACCTTCGCCAATCCGCGCAACGCCGCCGCCGGCAGCCTGCGTCAGCTGGATTCACGCATCACTGCTCAGCGCCGCTTGTCCTTCTTCGCCTATTCCATCGCTCAGGTGGAAGGCGCGGACTGGCCGGCCAGCCACAGCGCTGAAATGGCCTGGTTGCGCGAGCTCGGCTTCCCGGTGGTGGCCGAGGATTTGCGGCCGGTGGTGCGCGGCGTGGATGGCTTGATCGCTTATTACGAGCAGGTGAGGCAGCGGCGTCCCGGCCTGCCTTTCGATATCGATGGCGTGGTGTACAAGGTCAACCAGCGCGCCTTGCAGGATGAGCTGGGCTTTGTGTCGCGCGCGCCGCGCTGGGCCATCGCCCACAAGTTTCCGGCCGAGGAGGCGCTGACTCAAGTTGAGGCGATCGAGGAGCAAGTGGGCCGCACCGGCGCCATCACCCCGGTGGCGCGCTTGAAGCCGGTGTTCGTCGGCGGCGTCACCGTCACCAACGCTACCCTGCACAATGAGGACGAGGCGCGGCGCAAGGATGTGCGCGTCGGCGATACCGTGATTGTGCGCCGCGCCGGCGATGTGATCCCCGAGGTTGTGTCGGTGGTGCTGGAGCGCCGGCCAATGCAGCCGGCAGCCGGAGGCGATCTGTTCAGCGCCGGCGAAACGCCGCAATACCCCGCCTATCGTTTGCCGGCGGTCTGTCCGGTATGCGGCAGCCACGTGGTGCGTGAAGAGGGCGAGGCGGTGGCGCGCTGCTCAGGCGGCTTGTCCTGCCGCGCCCAGCGCAGCCAGGCGATTCAACACTTCGCCGGCCGCCGCATGATGGATATCGACGGTCTTGGCGAACGCTATATCGACAAGCTGGTGGAGTACGACTATGTGCGCGGCGTGGCCGATCTGTATCGGCTGACGCTGGAAGACTTGCTGGAGATGAAGCGCCGCGCCGATGAGGACGAAGGCGTGACTCCGGAAACCGTCAAGGCGGGCAAGGTGGCGAGCAAGTGGGCGGAAAACCTGATCGAGGCGATCGCCGCCAGCCGCCGGCCGCCGCTGGCTAGGCTGTTATTCGCGCTGGGCATCCGCCATGTGGGCGAATCCACCGCCAAAACCCTGGCCGATTGGCTGGGGACGATGGGCTTGATCCGCCGTTCGCCGGCGGCCTTGTTCGCGGCGCTGCCGGATATCGGCGGCGTGGTGGCGGAATCGCTGGCGGACTTTTTCGCCGAAGCCAATAACGAAGCTGCGCTGGACGCTTTGTTGAGTCATGTCGCCCCGGCCGACGAGCACGCGCCGTCCCCGCGCCTGGCCGAGCGCCTACAGCCGGCCGTGTTGCTGGCGCGGCTGGACATTCCGCGTTTGACCGAGGTGCGCAGCCAGCAATTGGCGGCGCAGATAGACGGCCTGGCCGCCTTGGCCGAACGCGAGCGGCGCGCGCTGCTGGATCTGGAGTTGCCGGCCGAGGTGATCAACGCGCTGGCCGACTGGCTTGATTTGCCGGGCAAGCGCGACAGCCTGCGCGCGCTGGCCGCCTTGGTTGACGAGATCCTGGAGGCGCTGCCGGCGCAAGCGGCGTCGGCTGGCGTGCTGGAAGGCAAGACCCTGGTGCTGACCGGCACGCTGCCGACCATGAGCCGGGATCAGGCCAAGGAGCTGATAGAAGCCGCCGGCGGCAAGGTGTCCGGCAGCGTCTCCAAGAAAACCCATTATGTCGTCGCGGGAGCGGAGGCCGGCAGCAAGCTGGCCAAGGCAGAAGAACTGGGCGTGGCGATTTTGGACGAAGCCGGCTTGCAAGCTTTGCTGGCCGGAGAGTAAGCCAAGGAGCGGATATGGCGGACCAAGCCTTCGAACAAGGCAATCAATTCGCGGCGGAAGGCCGCTGGCGCGAGGCGGAGCAGGCATTTGATCAATGTCTGAGGCGGAACGCCAAGGATTGGCAGGCGCTGGCCAACCGCGCCAACGCCCGCCTGCGCCAAGGCGACAGCGCGCGCGCGCTGGACGACTACCTGGCCGCCGCCGCGCTCAATCCGCAGTCCGTCAACATCAAATGCAATCTGGCTGTGCTGCTCAAGGAGTTGGGCGAATTGGAGCTGGCGGAGGCGCTGTTGCGCGAGGCGCTGGCGGCGGAGCCCGAGCATGCGGACGCTTGGAGCAACCTGGGCGTGGTTTTGCAGCACCGCTTGCAATACCAGGAAGCCATCGCCTGCCATTTGCGCGCCATCGAGCTGGCCGGAGTCAGTCCGGCGCGATGCAATAACCTGGGCTATGCCTGCACCTGTGCCTTATTGCTGGACGACGCCATCGCTGTGCTGCAAGGCGGTCTGGAACTGGACCCGGAAGACGCCAATCTGCGTTTCAGCCTGTCCATCGCGCTATTGCTGGCCGGCCGCTACGCCGAGGCCTGGCCGTATTACGAGGCGCGCTGGGAGGCCATTCTGGAGCCGCGCCACCGCGATCGGCGCTGGCAAGGCGAGGCGCTGGGCGCATCCACCTTGCTGCTCTGGGCGGAACAGGGCTTGGGTGACAGCCTGCAGATGGCGCGTTTCCTGCCGCGGTTGCGAGCCGAGCACCCGCGTGCGCGCCTGCTATTGGCCTGCCCCAAAACCTTCCACCGCCTGTTCGCTCAATTCGACGGCGTGGAATTGTTGGAGCCGGAGGCCGCGCCGGTGTTCGATTGCCAACTGCCGCTGATGTCCTTGCCCGGCGTGCTGGGCGTCACCTTGGACAATCTGCCGGCTCAGCCTTATCTGGCGGCGACGCCGTCCGCGACAATCCCGCCGCGCAGCGGCGGCCGTCCGCGCGTCGGCGTGGTGTGGGAGAGCGGGCAATGGGGCGTGGGCAAGGCCGATTATTGGCGTCGCCACAAATCGGTGCCGCCGGAAGAGTTCGCCGCGCTGTGCCGGCTGCCGGGCATCGATTTTGTTTCCCTGCAGCCGGGCGAGCCGCCTTCGGTTTTGCAAGGTTTGTTGGCCACGCCAGCCTTGAGCGATTTCGCCGACACCGCCGCCTGGGTGGCGGAACTGGATCTGGTGATCACCGTGGATACCGCCGTCGCCCACCTGGCCGGGGCGATGGGCAAGCCGGTTTGGGTATTGATGCGCGCGGAAAGCGCGCCCTTCTTCCTGGCCGCCGGCGAGCGAGCCCCGTGGTACGACTCGATGCGGGTCTGGCGTCAGGCGGAGGCCGGCGTTTGGGGGCCGGTGCTGGAAAGCGCGGCTCAGGCGCTGGCGCGGGGTTTTCCCGCCGGTTTGTGAGGCTGGGACTTTCACCAGCGGGCCGCGGCGCGGTAGAATGCGCGCCTGTCAACGCTTGTTAACGAGAAATGGGTATGAAAAAAATCACGAAAGCGGTCTTTCCCGTTGCCGGGCTGGGCACCCGCTTCCTGCCGGCCACCAAGGCCAGCCCCAAGGAAATGCTGCCGGTGGTGGACAAACCGCTGATCCAGTACGCGGTGGAAGAGGCGATTGCCGCGGGCATGACCGAGCTGATTTTCATTACCGGCCGCAACAAGCGTTCGATTGAAGACCATTTCGACAAGGCTTACGAGCTGGAAACCGAACTGGAAAACAAGAACAAGCAGAAGCTGCTGGAAACCGTTCAGGGCATTATTCCGCCGTCGGTGTCCTGCATTTTCATCCGTCAGACCGAGGCGCTTGGGCTGGGCCACGCCGTGCTGTGCGCGCGACCGGTGGTGGGCGACGAGCCGTTCGCGGTGATCCTGGCCGACGACCTGATTGAAGGCGCGCCGGGCGCGATGGAGCAGATGGTCAAGCTGTTCGACGAAACCCATGCTTCGGTGCTGGGAGTGGAAACCGTTGCGCCTGAGGAAACCAGTTCCTACGGCATCGTCAAGGTGGCGCCGGACGCGCGCGGCCATCAGCAAGTCGAGCACATCGTGGAAAAGCCGCGCCCGGAAGTGGCGCCGTCCAATCTGGCGGTGGTGGGCCGTTACATCCTGACCCCGCGCATCTTCGACAAGCTGGTCAACACCACGGCCGGCACCGGCGGCGAAATCCAGCTGACCGACGGCATCGCGGCGCTGATGAAGGACGAGCCGGTGTTGGCGCTGCCGTTCAAGGGCGTGCGTTACGACTGCGGCTCCAAGCTGGGCTATCTTAAAGCCACGGTCAATTACGGTTTGCAGCATCATGAGGTGGGCGTCGAGTTCGCCGCCTATCTGCGCTCGCTGGCCAAGAACTAATCGTTTTTTCAATCACGCCGCTCCTGTTTTTTTGATGATATGGGCAAGAGCGGCGTTTGCGTGTGTGAATCAAGGAGTCATCATGCCCAATATTGCCGAGGCCCGTGGCCTGATCAACAGCTCCGACGTGCTGTTTACCGCCGAGGAAGTCAGCGCGGCCGTTGACCGCATGGCGGTGGAAATCACCGAGGAACTGGGCGAAACCTATCCGCTGGTCTTGTCCGTGATGGGCGGCGCCGTGGTGTTTACCGGCCAGTTGCTGCCGCGCCTGGCTTTCCCGCTGGACTTTGACTACGTTCACGTGTCTCGCTATGGCGACAAGACCCAGGGCGGCGAGCTGGTGTGGAAACAAGCGCCCAAGGAAGACGTGCGCGACCGCGTGGTGCTGGTGCTGGACGACATCCTGGACGAAGGCCACACCATGGCGGCGATCCGCGACAAGGTAATGGCCATGGGCGCCAAGGCCTTTTACAGCGGCGTGTTCGCCAACAAGCTGATCAGCAAGGAAAAACCGATGCTGGCGGATTTCGTTGGTCTGGACGTGCCGGACCGCTACGTGTTTGGTTACGGCATGGATGTGCGCGGCGCCTGGCGCAATCTGCCGGCGATCTACGCGTTGAAATAAGCGTAACTCGATAGCGAAAAACCCCTGGCTCGCGCAAGCAAGCCGGGGGTTTTTATTTTTCGCCCGGGTCTCAGAGCGTGTTTACGCTCTTGCGAGCAAGAGCGGGACAAGACGAAAACGGCTGAGGAAGCGGAATGGTTGAGTGGTGCATGAGCATTTCGAAGGTGTACTCACCGTGTAACGCTCCACAACGCCCAGCAGATCGTAAATCGGTTCTCAGGCCCCGGCAGCCAGTGCCGCGGGCTTTTGTGCCTGCGCCAAGGCGGCGTTGACCTGCCAGTCGTTGCCGTTGCGCTGCAAACGCACTGGCCAGCGGTAGACCGCCAGCAGCCGTTCCGGCGTCAGCACCTGTTCCGGCGCGCCGGCCACCACCAGCCGGCCCTGTTCCAGCAAGGCCACGTGGTCGGCGTAGCTGGCGGCCAGTGCCAGATCGTGCAGCACCTGCACCACGGTGCGGCCCTGGCGGGACAGCTCCAGCAGCAGTTGTTGCAAGCGGTGCTGGTGGCGCAGGTCCAGGTGATTGGTGGGCTCGTCCAGCAGCAGCACCGGCGCTTGCTGCGCCAAGGCGCGGGCGATGGCCGCGCGCTGGCGTTCGCCGCCGGATAATTGATCCAACCGTTTGTCGGCGTAATCGTCCAGCTCCACCGTGCCCAGGGCATCCGCCACCGCGCTTTTGTCCTCAACCCGCGGACGAGAGAAAGCGCCGAGGAAGGGCACGCGGCCCAGCATTACGAACTCGCGCACCGTCAGCGGAATGCCGGAGGGAATGTGCTGCGGCACCCAGGCGATGCGGCGGGCGCGCACCGCCGGCTCCATGCGGCCGACGCACTGGCCGGCCAGGCGCACCGCGCCGGCGCTGGGCGTGTCCAGGCCGGCCAGCAGCCGCATCAAGGTGGTTTTGCCGGCGCCGTTGGGGCCTAGCAGCGCGCTGACCCGACCGGTGGGCAAATCCAGGTTGATGTCGTCCAGAATCCGCTTGCCGCCGATGTCGCAGGCCAGCTGGCGCACGCACAGGGTTGTGGTTTCAGCCATTGATCAGACTCCTTTGTTGTCGCCGGAACAGCCATACGAAGAACGGCGGGCCGGCGAATGCCGCCATCAGGCCCACAGGCAGATCAATGGGCCAGGCGATGGTGCGCGCCAGCGTGTCCACCGCCAGCAGGAACAAGGCGCCGGCCCAGGCCGACAGCAGGATCAGCCTGCGGCGGCAGCCGCCCATCAGCAGGGCCAGCGCGTTGGGGATCATCATGCCGACGAAGCCGATCACTCCGGACAGCGCCACCGCGCCGCCGGTGGCCAGCGCCGCGCCGACGGCGGTGAGCCGGCGGGTGCGACGCACGTCGATGCCCAGGGATTGGGCGGCGTCTTCGCCCAGCAGCAGGCAGTCCAGATCGCGGCCCACCGCGATCAGGATCAGCAAGCCCAGGGCGGCTACGCCCAGGCAGGCCAGCAGCCGTTCCGACGAAGCGGAGGACAGATTGCCGGCCAGCCAGCTGGTGGCGGCGCGCAGGGTCAGGTCATCGGACATGAAAATCATCAGGCTGGTGACCGCGCCGCAGAAGGCGCCCACCACCAAGCCCATCAACAGCAGACCGGCCAGGCCGCCGCGGACCAGCCGCGACAGCAACAGGATCAGCCAGGTGGCCAGCAGGCCGCCGCCAAAAGCGGCCAGCGGCAAGGACAGGCCGGCGGCGCCGACGGCCAGCATGCCGACCACCGCCAGCGCCGCGCCGCTGGAGGTGCCGATCAGGCCGGGGTCGGCCAGCGGATTGCGAAACAGGGCTTGCAGCGCCGCGCCGCTGGCGGCCAGCGCCGCGCCCACGCCCAGCGCCGCGGCGATGCGCGGCAGCCGCAGCTGGGTCAGCAGTGGATCGTTGAAGTCCGGCCAGGCCAGGCCGTTGCCGCCGCTGGACAAGGCCAGCAGCGGCAGCAGCAGGCTGGCGGCGATCAGGCCCAGCAACAAGCAGCGGCCGCGGTGGGGCGCGACGGCGTCCAGGGTCAGCGCGCTCACATTTCCACCATCTGATCGACTACGGCCGGGCTGTTCAGGCCCACCATCATCGCGTCCTTGGCCGGCAGCAGGTAGATGCGGCCTTGTTTTCCGGCCGGCGTGGAAGCGATTTCCGGCCGTTTGGAGAAGGCCTCCTTGCCGCCGTGCACCGCGCCGGTGTGGCTGCCCAGAATGATCACGTCCGGCCGCAGGCTCTGCCAGGCGTCGCGCGCCATCGGCTTGAAGCCGGACAACTGGCTGGCGACGTTGACGCCGCCGGCGGCGCGGATCAGGGTGTCGGCGGCGGTGTCGCGGCCGGCCACCAGTTGGCCGTCATAGCTGACCAAGTAGCGCACGCCGCGCGCCGGGCGCGGCGTCATCTCGCGCTGCCAGCGGCTGGCCAGTTGCTGGGCGTGGGCGTCGCGGCCCAAGAGTTGCCCCACTTTGCGGATCGCGTCGGCGAAATCCGCGCCGTCCTCGCGGCGCGTCACTTCCTCGGCGCGCACCTGCAATTGGCGCAGCTGGGCCCACACCGTGGGCGGTTGCGCCTCGGCGCTGCCCAACACCAGGGTGGGTTTGAGCCGGGCGATGGTTTCGGCGTTCAGCGCGCGGGAGAAACCCACCACTTGCGCCTGGGCCAAAGCCGGCGCTTTGCTGGAACGGTCGCGGCCGACGACTTCCTTGCCGGCGTCCAGCGCCACTACGATATCGGCGATGTCGGGAGTCATGACCACGATGCGTTGTGCTGCCCAGACGGGCAAAGCGGCAGCCAGGCCCAGCAGAGCGGCGAAGGCGAATTTAGGCGACATCGGCGCGCTCCAGTACCGGCAGTTCGCCCAGCAGCTTGATCCATTCCACGCGTTCCGCTTGGCCTGGCTTGCGTTCGCCAAAGAAAGTGGCCAGCGACAGGCCCTGGTCGTCGAACAGTTCCAGCGAGGTCACCACGCCGTGGTCGCCCGGCTTGCGGGTGACCCAAGCCTCGGCAATCAGATCGGTGCGCAGATGCAGGTTGAAGTGAGAGTCCAGCACATTGAGCCAGTTGCCGACGATCTGCACATTGTGCACCGGTCCGGTGTGGATCTGGATCATGCCGCGGTTGCCGGCGAATACCATGATGGGGGCTTCGATATGGGCGGCGCGGCGCAGCAATTGCTCCACCGCTTCCGGTAGCACGCGCCAGGCCTGGCCTTCAGGCGCCAGGCGAAAGCCTTGTTGACGGGACACGCCCCAGCGGCGCAGGAAGGGATGGAAGGCGTGCACGTCTTTAAGGCTCCGCCATTCCTGCTGGAAGCCGGCCTTGTCGATGGCCTCGTCGTCCAGCTCCTCCGCTTGGGCTTCCAGAGGCTCTATCCGCAGCGCCGTCTTGGGCGCGGCGAAGGCCTCCACCAGGCGCTGGTAGGCGATCACGTCGCTATTGGCGGTCAGATAGATCTTGTGCACCGCTTCGCCGAAGCGGTCGAAGAATTGCAGGCTGCGCTGTTCGCCGCGCGCGCCGGCCGTGGTGACAGCGAAGGCGTGCTGCCAATGGAACAGGAAAATGCGCAGGTCGATGACCGGGTTGATGGCCAGGCCGATCTTGCCGTCGATCTGCACATTGCGGTAATCGCCGGTGGTTTCATGCACGCAAGCGTGATTGCGCGTTAGCGCCATCACCGGGCCCAGGTGGCCGATCTGGCTCAAGATGTCGTTCCAATGCGGCTGCAGGGCTTGGCTCGCCGGATCGGCGGCCACCAGCTCGGCTTCGCTGACCCCCAGCGCGTCGGCGGCGTCGCGCGCGCGCAGTTTCGGCTGGCTGGCTTTCAGGATTTGGAAGCGATCCCACAGCTGGCTGAAGTCGGTCATATTCGGGTTCTCCTTGGAGCGATCAAAGGCGGGCGCCCGCCAAGGGGCGGGCGCTCGCGGTCAGAAGGTGTATTCGACGCTGGCGCTGACGTTGCGACCAGGCTGAGTGAACAGGTCCAGCGTGCGGTCGCTGCTGGTCTTGCCGCGCACATCGGCGGCTTTCCAGTATTTCTGGTCGAAGACGTTGAACACGCCGGCGCGCAGCACCGTGTTCTTGGCCGGCTTCCAGTAAGCGGTCAGGTCCAGCACGGCGTAGCCGGGGGCCTTGAATGGCGGGGAGGTCTGGCTGCTGCCCAGTTGCTCGATATTGGGCAGGCGGTTGTTGGCGCTCGCCAGTTTCAGCAAGGCTTCGGCGCCGAAGACGGCTTGGTCATAGCGCAGGCCCAGCGTGGCGTTCAGCGGGGTAATGCTGGCCAAGGGCTCGTTCTTCTGCTTGTTCTGGCCATGGGTGTAGGCGATGGACGCCATCGCGCGCCAGCTCGGCGCGAAGCGCCAGGCGGCGCGGCCTTCCACGCCCTTGATCTCGACTTCGCCGATGTTCTGGTATTGGAAGGCGGACAAGCCGTTGATCATGCCGATGTCGGCACGATCGATGAAGTCCTTGTAGCGGTTGGCATAGGCGGTGACGCCGAAGTCAACGCTGTCCCACTGGCCTTTCAGCCCCAGTTCCACGCCCTGGCTGCTTTCAGACTTGAGATTGGGGTTGGGCAGCACTTGATAGCGTTGAATCAGGTTGGTGAAGGCCATATTGGCGTCGTCGAACGGCGGCGCGCGAAAGCCGGAGGAGAACTGCAGGAAGCCGGTGTAGTGATCGGCGAACGGCAGGCTCAGGCCCAGCTTGGGCGAGAAGGCGCTGTCCTTGAAGGTGGGCACCTGATAGTTCTTGGAGTTGCCGTTGGCGAAGGCCTGGTCCGGCTGCGGCGTCATCTTGTAGTGGTCCCAACGCAGAGAGGGCGAGGCCACCAAGCCGTTGCCGAACTTGATCTCGTCCTGGACAAAGAGACCGATGCGCTCGGAGCGGCTATCCGGGAAGGTCTTGTTGGGGTAGGTTTCCCCGTCGACGATATTGCTGGTGCTGCCGTTTGGATTGTATTGGGTCTTGATGCGCGGACGGCTGGTGTCGGTGCGGCTCAAGTCCGCGCCCCACAAGAGCTGGTGTTTGGCGGACAGCGCCTGGAAATTGTGCTCGGCTTCCAGGGTCAGGCCATAGCTATCCTGCTTGAAGCCGTAGTCGGACAAGATGCGCAGACCGTTGCTGCGCCATTCCGTGTTGGTGTCGGCATTGTCCAGCTTCTGATAGTAGGCTTTCACCGCCAGCCGGTCGAAAGCGCCCAGCTGCTTGCCTTCCCAGGCCAGCGACGCGCGGTCGCGCTGGGTGCGGTCTTTGGCCTGATTGTTGGTGACGACGTAGACATTGCGTCGGGCGGGGCCCAAGGCGTTGAGCAGATTGCTGTCGGTGTCGCGCCGGTAGTGCTCCAGCGTCAGCTCCAGCCGCTGATTGGCGGCCGGCTTGAAACCCAGCTTGGCCAGCACATTGTCGCTGTCCCAGCTTTGAGGATTCGGCTTGGTGCGCAGCGTGCCGCTGCTGTCGTTATTGCCCTGATTATCGGTTTCATGGCCGTTGCGGTGGGTGTAGAGCACCATCAGATCGCTGCGCTCGCCCTTGACGCCCACGCCGGCGCTGCTGCCCCAGCCGTTGTCGGCGGTGCCGCCAAAGCCCTTGACGCTGCCGCCCACGCCTTGCTCTTCCGGGACGAAATCGTCCACGGTCTTGGTGCGGTAGCCCACCACGCCGCCGATGGCGTCGGAGCCGTACAGGCTGGAGGTGGGGCCTTTGACGATGTCGATGGCGCGCAGGGTTTCCAGTTCCACGTAGTCGCGGCCGGAAACGGCTCCGTTATTGCTGCCGCCGCCGGCATAGGACTCCGGCAGGCGGATGCCGTCGATCAGCATCAGGATGCGGTTGCCGTCTATGCCGCGGATGGTGTAGCCGGCGTTGCCGCGGCGCGCCGGATCGGTGGCCACTTCCACGCCGGGTTCGTATTTGACCGCGTCGGCGATGTCGCGCACCAGTTGATCGTCCAGTTTGTGGCGCGAGATCACGCTGGCGTTGGGGGCGGTTTCCGCCAGCGGTTTGCTGCTGCGGTGAGCGGTGACCTGAACGGTCTCCAGTTCCGCCGGCGTTGCCGCCAGCGCGGGCCAGGCTGCGGCCAGGCTCAAAACCAAGGGGGTGGCGCGAAATAAGGCCATGGAAACTCCAAATTTCCTAAGGTTGGGTGCTTCCGCTGGCTGGCTGATTTTGGCTGGCTTGCGGTGTGTGTGGTCTGGGACCTATTTGATCAGGATGAGCTTGCCGTTGCGGGTCAACTGCAAGCGGTACATCTCGCCCTGATGTTCGATCAGGATTTCCTTGCCTTTGGCGAACAGCTCGCAGCTGCGCAGCACCGGCGACAGGCTGGCAGCGCCGGTTCCGGAGCCGGACTTGGAGGCGGTGTGGGCTTGCATGAATTTATCCATGGCCAAATGGTAACGATTCTCATTATCGAATTCAAGCTGGACAAGGCCGCGAGGCGAACGAAAAGGGCGGGCCTGTGGCGCGGGGGTCACAAAACGGCATGGCCGAGCCGGCGCAGGCCGGGGATAATGGCGGTTTTGCGCGGAGAGGCGGATGGAACTGAACGCTTTGATCAAGCCCTTGCCTTGCCCGGCGGGCGCGCCGCAGGTCTTGAACTTGCACCGCGTGCGGCTGGATGTGGACTGGCCGGTGGACGAGGCGCTGCTGGCGGGCTTGAGCCAGGATGAGCGCAAGCGTTGCTTGCGCTATCTGCGCACCATCAATCAGTTGCAGTTCGCTCTGACCCGGCTGGCACTACGACGGCTGTTGGCGCAAGAGACCGGCCTGGCGCCGGACGCGCTGGTGTTTGAGCAGGGAGAACACGGCAAGCCGGTCTTGGCTTGGCCTGGAGCGCCTGCCTTCAATGTGTCCCATTCCGGCGCTTACGCGCTGATCGCCATCGCGCGCGGCGGACAGGTGGGGGTGGACATTGAAACGGTGCAGCCCATGCGCGACGTGCCGGCGCTGGCGGAGCAGACCTTGCTGCCGGTGGAGCTTGAGTTATGCGGGCACGGCCGGGACGTGGGGGCTTTTTTTCAATTGTGGACCATCAAGGAGGCGGTGCTGAAAGCCTGGGGCGTGGGCATTGCTCAGCATCTGTCCGCTTTCGCCGCCACCAAACTGACGCGGGGCGAACTGCCTTTGAGCATTGCCGAGCCTGGCCGCTGGCCGTCGACGCGGGCCTGGGCCTTGGAAGCGCCGGAAGGCTATGCGGCAACGCTGGCCTGGGCGGAGGGCTGAGAGAACCTGTTTACGATCTGCTGCGCGTTGGCGATACGGCGTTGAAAACGGCTTCGAAATGCTCATGTACCATGTGTACACTCCGCTTTCTCAGCTGTTTTCGCCTTGTCCCGCCTTAGCTCGCGAGATCGTAAACACGTTCTGAGGCGGGGCGGAAATGACAAAAAGCCCGTCATGTTGCCATGACGGGCTTTTTGAGAAAGCTGGCGTCCCCACGGGGAATCGAACCCCGGCTACCGCCGTGAAAGGGCGGTGTTCTAACCGCTAAACTATAGGGACTTAAATTGTGGCGCACCCGGAGCGATTCGAACGCCCGACCCTCTGGTTCGTAGCCAGATACTCTATCCAACTGAGCTACGGGTGCTAGTGGCGTCCCCACGGGGAATCGAACCCCGGCTACCGCCGTGAAAGGGCGGTGTTCTAACCGCTAAACTATAGGGACACTAGTGTGGCGCACCCGGAGCGATTCGAACGCCCGACCCTCTGGTTCGTAGCCAGATACTCTATCCAACTGAGCTACGGGTGCGCTGTTTCGCGAGACGTTGTGTCTTGCGAGAAGCGGAATAATATAGATCCGGCTTTTGAGCGTCAAGCATTTTTGAAAAAAATTTCACACGGACATGGCCTGGCGGATTGGGAATGTCGTTTCATGCCAACATGCTAAGCTGGTTTTCACGCCAAAGCCCCTTCTGGGGCTTTGGTCGTTGATTAGGAGCTTGTTCAAAGTCTCGCGAGCCAGGGCGAGACAAGGCGAAAACGAGCGAGAAAGCGAAATGTGCGAGGGGTACATGAGCATTTTGAGCTTGTACTCACCGTGCAACGCTTCACGTCGCGCAGCAGACTTTGAACAGGTTCTTAGGCGAGGTCCGGCATGGAGGCGGCGTGATTGCTCAGCGCGTCGGCGAGTTCGCTGTTGAGATGGGCTAGCACGGCGTCGCGCGCGCTGGCGATGAAGAAGTGGTCGCCGTCGAACCAGTGGACGCGCGTGGGCGAGGTGGTTTCCCGTTGCCAGCCTTCGGTTTGCTCCGGCAGGCGTTGCCTGTCGCCGCGCCCGGCCAGCACGGTGATGGGCAGGGAGAGCGGAGGGGCCGGCTGGTAGCGATAGGTTTCCACCAGTTCGAAGTCAGTGCGCAGGGTGGGCAGCAGCAGGTCCATCATTTCTCGATTGGCCAGGATTTCCGCCGGAGTGCCGTTGTAGTCGCGCAGCGCGTTGATGAAACCGTCGTTGTCCATCCGGTGCAGCATGCGGGGCGGCTGGCGGTGTTGCGGCGCGTCGCAGCCGGACACGATCAGCCGCTGCGGCAGGGGGCGGCCTTGGGCGCGCAGGAGCCGCGTCAGTTCGAAGGCGATCAGCCCGCCCATGCTGTGGCCGAAGAAGACGAAGGGCGGGGCGTCGTCCAGCGGGAGCTCCCGCGCCAGCGCGTCCACCAGCTGCGGCAGCGCCTTGAAGCCGGCTTCGCGGAAGCGGGCGGCGCGGCCGGGCAGTTGCGCGGCGCAGACCTCCACTTCGGGAGGCAGCTTGCCTTGCCAGCCGGCATAGGCGCCGGCATGGCCGCCGGCGTAGGGAAAGCAGTACAGGCGCAGCCGCGGCGGCTGGCTGCCGGGCTGGCGCTGGAGCCAGGGTGAGGGGTGCATTGATTCAGTCTCCTGTTTGCAGTGAAGGGTTGGGGCGGAGCTCCGCCGGGCCTGAGCCGCCGGGCGCGCCGATGGCGCGCAGCCGGGGGCTGCACAGCGCCAGCACGGCGACGCCGATCAGCAGCAGGCCGGCGCCGGCGAACAAGACGCGCACCGGCGCGGACGCCAGGCTCACGCCGGCCAGCGTGGTGGACAAGGGCGTGACCGCCGCCATCATGAACATCAAAAAACTCATGACCCGGCCGCGCATTTCCGCCGGGATGCGGGCCTGGATCCAGGCCATCAGACGAACTTGAACCAGACCGCCCAAGAGGCCGATCAGGAACATCATCGCGCAACTGACGGCAAACGCGGGAGACAGACCCAGGCCGATGATCAGCGCGCCCATCAGGGCGTCGGCGCAGAATACCATCCATCCCAGCCGGCCCAGGGCCTTGAGCGGCAGCAGGCTGAGCAGGGCCATGCCCAGCAGGCTGCCGGCGCCTTGCGCGGACAGCAGGGTGCCGAAGTGGCCGGCGTCCAGGCCCATCGCGGTTTTGACCAGCAGCGGCAGGCCAATCTGGATGGGGCCGGCGGTCAGGAAGGCGATCACCGCCCAGTAGAAGAACAGCGCGCGAAGGGTGGCGTCGCCCCAGGTCCAGGCGGCGCCGCGGCGGATGGCGCGCAGTATGCCGGCGGCCGATTGCGCCGATGGCGCCTGTGCGGGGGCGGCGCGCGGCCGCAGGCGGCTGAGCATCAGGCCGGCGCTCAGGAAGCAGGCGGCGCCCAGCAGGAAAGCGAGGCCCAGGCCGCCGCCGGCGCGGACGCCGGGCAGGGCTATCAGCGCGCCGGCCAGCATGGGGCCGGTCAGCAAGGTGAGCTGGTTGACCGCCATGAACACGGAGTTGGCCTGTTGCAGCTTTTCTTCCGGCACGGTGTTGGGCAGCAGGGCTGCGGCGGAAGGCCCGGTGAAGGCGGCGACCACGCCCATCGCCGCGGCGAAGGGGTAGAGCCAGGCCAGCGGCAGGCCGCCGCGGTAGGCGGCGTAGCCGAGCAGGGCCAGCAGCGCCGCGCAGCAGAGCAGCGAGCACTGAAACACCCACCGCGGCGAGTACCGGTCCGCCACCGCGCCGCCGACGATGATGAACACCGCGCGAGGCAGCTCCATGGCGGTGACGATCAGGCCGAGGGCGAGGCCGTCGCCGCCCCGTTGCAGCACCAGCCAGGGCAGGGCGATCAGCGCGGTCTGCTGGCCCAGGATGGCGCAGAACCAGGCGGCGGAGAGCCAGAGAAAGCGCCGGTCGCGCCAGAGCGCGGGCTGGACGGGCATGGGCTTAGACATGGCGGGCCCTCATCGCGCTCTCCAGGCTCTCCGCCAGGCTGGCCGCATGCGGCTCGCGCAGCATGTCGGCGTGTTCGCCGGCGGCGCGGAATACTTGGACCGGGCCGGCGGCGTAGTCGGACCAGCCCAGGTCGGCCGGTCCGGCCGTGGCGGCGGCCAGGCCGTCGGTGACCCACACCGCCACCGGGCAGAGCGCGGGCCGCGGCTGGTGGCCGCGCAGGCTGAGCAGGTTGGCGCGGTAGACGTCGAACATGGCTTCCACTCGGCGCGGGTCCATGCCTTGCGGGAACAGGCCGGAGTCTTGCACCCGCCGGCTCAGCAGCGCGAAGCGGCCGGCTCGGTCCAGCGGACGCAGCAGGTCTTCCGAGACGGCCAGCGCTTTGCCGGTGGCGATTTCCACGGTGCGGCTCATATAGTGCAGCAGCCCGGCCTCGTCCTGGGGCAGTTCGCTCAGGAAGCCGGCGTCCGGGCGCGGCGGCGCGTCCAGCGCCGCCAGCAGGCTGACTTCGGCGCCGGTCTCGACCAACCGCCGCGCCAGTTCCGCCGCCACCGCCGCGCCGAAGGAGTGGCCGGCCAGGATCAACGGTCCGGACAGGCCGGCTTGCAGCACCGCTGCGGCGTAGCGCGCGGCCATGGCCGCCACGCTGTCGTCGGACGCGACGGCCGGGTCCAGCCCCGCCGCTTGCAGGCCGTAGACGCGCCAGCGCGGCGACAGCCGCTCCACCAGTTTTTGATAGCCGATGATCTGGCCGGAACCGTCGTGGACCAACAGCAAGGTGGCGTCGTCGCCGTCCGTGCGTATCGGTACCAGCACCGACGGCGCGGCGGCTTGGCCGGCCTCCTGAACCAGCCGGGCGAACTCGGCGACGGTGCCGGAGGTGAACAGCGAGGCCAGCGGCAGCTCCACGCCCAGTTCCTCGCGGACGCGGGACAGCAGTTGCAGCGTGAGCAGCGAGTGGCCGCCCATGTCGAAAAAGCTGTCGTCCACGCCTATGCTCGGCAGGCCCAGGGTGGCGGCGAACAGCGCGGCCAGTTGTTCTTCCAGCGGGGTGCTCGGCGCGCGGTAGACGCGCGCGGCCAGTTCCGGCGCCGGCAGCGCGCGGCGGTCCAGCTTGCCGTTGGGCGTTTGCGGCAGGGCTGGAAGGCTGACCCAGGCGCTGGGAATCATGTATTCCGGCAATTGCTCCGCCAGCGCGCTGCGCAGCGCGGCGGTGTCGAACTTGCCGTCCGTCGGCACCAGATAACCCACCAGCCGCGCGGCGGCGGGCGGCGCGTGGTGCAAGGCCACCGCGGCGGCGGCGATACCGGGCTGCGCGCTGAGCGCGGCTTCGATCTCGCCGGTTTCGATGCGGTAGCCGCGCAGCTTCAGCTGTTGGTCGCCGCGACCCAGATATTCGATGCGGCCGTCGGCCAGCCAGCGGGCGCGGTCCCCGGTGCGGTAGATCCGCTCGCCGTCCCGGAAGGGGGTGGGGAGAAAGCGTTCCGCGGTCAGCCGCGGGCGGCGCAGATAGCCGCGGGCGACGCCGGGGCCGGCGAGATAGAGTTCGCCGGCCAGGCCGGGCGCCGTCGGCTGCAGCGCCTCGTCCAGGATGTAGGCGCGGTAGCCGGGGATGGCGCGGCCGATGTCGACGGGCTGGCCGTCGCGCAAGGCGATTTCCGTCGCGGTGCCCCAGACGGTGGCCTCGGTGGGGCCGTATTCGTTGTAGAAGCGCCGGCCCTCGCCTATCAGGTCGCCGGCCGTTACCGCTTCGCCGCCGAACAGCACCGCGCGCAGCGATCCGCCCCAGCCGGCGGGCTGGGCTTGCGCCACGGTCCGGTACAGCGAGGGCAGGCTGAGCCAGACGTCGGCCCGCTCGCGTTCCACCAGGCCGGCCAGGTAGCCGGGTTCCAACTGGCCGCCGGCGCGGCTGACGATCAGCCGGCCGCCGCAGACCAGCGACCAGAACAGCAGCGCCACCGAGCTATCGAAGGAGAAGGAGGGCAGCAGCAGGAAGGCGGTGCCCGGGCGCGACAGCTCCGCAGGATAGAAGGCGAGCCGGGCCGCCGTGGAGGCGTGGAGATTGCCGTGCTGGATCACCACGCCTTTGGGGGCGCCGGTGGAACCCGAGGTGTAGATCAGGTAGGCGGGGTGGCTGGGCCGCAGCGGGCGGACGCGCTCGCTGTCGTCGGGGTTGCCGTCAGGCAGCGAGGCCAGGTGCTCTTGCAAGGCCGGGTCGTCCAGATCCAGCCGCGCCGCGCCGTCCGGCAGCGTTGCGTCGCTCAGGGTCAGCACGCAGCGCGGGGCGGCGTCCTTCAACATGAAGGCGATGCGGGCCGGAGGGTAGTCCAGATCCAGCGGAAGATAGGCCGCGCCGGCTTTCAACGCTGCCAGCAAGGCCACCACGGTATCGGCGGAACGCGGCAGCGCGATGGCGACGATGTCTTCCGGGCCGACGCCGAGGGCGATCAGGCGTCGCGCCAGTTGATTGGCGCGGCGGTTGAGTTCGCCGTAGCTCAGGTTGCGGCGCTCGTCGCTCAAGGCCGTCGCCTCCGGCGCGGCGGCGGCGCTGGCCTCGATCAGGGGCAGCAGGGTGGCCGGCGCGGATGCCGCTTCGCCGTCTTGTTCCAGCAGCAGCCGGGTTTCGTCCGCGTCCAGCAGCGGCAGGCGCGACGGCGCTTGCTCCGGCTGCGCGGCCATGGCCAGCAGCAAGCGTTGCAAGCGGGAGGCCAGGCGGCGCGCGCCGGCTTCCTCGAACAGGTCGACGTCGTATTCCAGCATCGCCTGCAGGCCGCCGTCGGCTTCGTGCAGGGTCAGGGTCAGGTCGAAGCGCGGGGAGCTGTCGTCGCTGGACAGCGTTTCCAGTTCCAGCCCCGGCAGGCGCAGGGTGTCCAGCGGCGCGTTTTGCAGCACCAGCATGGTCTGGAACAGCGGGTTGCGCGTCAGCGAGCGATCCAGCCGCAGCGCGTCGACGATGGTTTCAAAGGGCAGGTCTTGCAGTTCGTAGGCTTCCAGCACCACATCGCGCACCCGCGCCAGCAATTGCAGCGCGCTGGGCGCGCCGGCCAAGTCGACGCGCAGCGCCAGGGTGTTGACGAAGCAGCCGATCAGGCCCTCCAGGTCCGCGTGCTGACGGTTGGCGATGGGGCTGCCTATCACCAGGTCGCGCTGGCCGCTGTACCGCGACAGCAGTTCGGCGTAGCCGGCCAGCAACACCATGAACAGCGTGCCGCCGGCGCGTTCGGCCAGCCGGCGCAGGCTCTGGGTTTCCGCCGGCGAGAAGCCAAAGCGGACGAAGCGCCCACGGCGCGGACGGCCGATGGCGCCCATGCCGCGCGGCCGGTCGCCCAGCAGTTCCAGTTCCGCCGGGGCGTCGGCCAGCCGTGTTTTCCAGCGTGCCAGCATGTGTTCGAAGCGCTCGCCGGCCAGGCCGTCGCGTTGCCATTGGGCGAAGTCGCCGTATTGGATAGGCAGGGCGGGCAGGCGGGGCGGGCGTTGCTCCAGCGCGGCGGCGTACAGTTCGCCGAACTCCCGCACCAGCACCCCCAGCGACCAGCCGTCGGACAGGGCGTGGTGCAGCGCGATCAGCAAAGCGGCGTCGTCCGGCGCGATGCGCAGCAGGGCGAAGCGCAGCGGCGGCGCGGTCTCCAGGTCGAATTTGGGTCGGGCGAAGGCTTCGGCGGCGCGGTTCAGCGCCGTTTCCAGGCTCTCGCCGGCGGTCACGCGCAGCGTCAGTTCTTGCAGTTCCGGCCCGTCGCCGTTTTCGATGATTTGCCGCAGCTCGCCGTCGCTCAGTTCGAAGCGGGTGCGCAGCGCCTCGTGGCGGCGGACCACGCCGGCCAGCGCAGCGCGCAGCGCGGGGAGGCTCAGGCGGCCGCGCAGGCGCAGGCCCTGGGCGATGTTGTAGACGCCGTTTTCGCTCTGGTCCAGCCGCTCCAGGAACCAGAAGCGTTGCTGGGCGAAGGAGGACGGCAGCGGCCGCGAGCGGTCCGCCAGGGGGATGCGGCGCTCCGGAGCGGAAGCCGGCGCGGCCGGGTCTTCCAGCTCTACGCGTTCCGCCAGGGCAACGGCGAATTCGGCCACCGTCGGGTGTTCAAACAAGGTGCGCAGGGGCAGTTCGACCCCGAATTCGGCGCGCAGCCGGGACATGACCCGGGTGGCCAGCAGCGAATGGCCGCCGGCTTCGAAGAAGTTTTGTTCGCGGCCCAGGCCGCCGGCGCCCAGCACTTCGCCCCAGATGCGGGCCACTTCGCTTTCGGCGCGGCTGCGCGGCGGCGCACCGGCATCGACGCCGCCTTGTTCGGACTGGCCGGGTTCGGGCAGCGCGCGCCAATCCAGTTTGCCGCTATGGGTCAGCGGCAGCTTGTCCAGCGTGACGAAGGCGGCGGGCAGCATGTAGTCGGGCAGCCGCGCGGCGAGATGACGGCGCAATTCCGGCCCCAGCGCGTCGCGCGGCTGGCTTTGCGCCGGGGTGTTGAAGCAGTCGGCGGGCTCGCCGTCGTCGCCGCCGTCCAGCCGCTCCAGCGGCAGCGCGGGCAAGGCGTCGGCGGTGGCGGCCAGCGCCAGGTCGAACCGGCCGTCGGCGGCGTTTTCGCTCCAGCAGAGGCGCGCGGCCAGGCCGTCGGCGGCGGCGGCCGCCAACAGCTCCGCGGGCTCGGCGGCCTCGGTGGTGTCAGACAGCGCTTGCGCCCGCCAGGGCTGGCCGTCGGCGGTTTCGTCGTCGGCCGCGTCCAGATCCAGCCAGGCGAGGAAGCGGTTGACCTCGGCGGCGCGGCGGTTGGCCAGGCCGGACCGCGGGCGCCGCGCATCAGGGGCGGGAGCGGCCTTAGGCGAGCCCTTGCTCAGCACCACGTCGTAGCGATAGGTGGTCAGTTCGCAGTCGCCGCCGTCTTCTTTCAGGCGGATTTCTATCGCGGCGATGTCGCCGCGGCGGCGCGCCAGCCGGCGGAACAGCGCCGGGTCCACCAGCAGTTCCTTTTCTTCCGCGATCAGCGCGTCCAGTTGACGGCGCAGTTCCGCCCGCGTCGGGCGGGCGACGGCGGGCAGGCGGTGCAGCAGGCGGCTAGCTTGGAAGTGCCGCAGCATGCCCAGGTGGCGCAGGTCGCCCAGCAGCAGTTTGCCGCCCGGACGCAGCCGCGCCAGCGCCTGGTCCACCACGTCCAGGAAGTAGGCGGCGTCGGGGAAGTATTGCGCCACGGAATTGATGATCACGGTGTCGAAGTCGTCCGGCAGGTCGGCCAGGTCGCGGGCTTCGCGCCGCTCCAGCTTCACCTGGTTCAGGCCGCGCGCGGCCACGGTGCGGCCCAGGCGTTCCAGCGCGCGGGCGGAGAAGTCCAGGCCGTGGTAGCGCTCGCTGTCCGGGGCGACGGCGAGCAACAGCATGCCGCTGCCGACGCCGATTTCCAGCACCCGGCGCGGATGCAACGCGCGGATGCGGCTCAGGATCTCGTCGCGCCAGCGCCGCATGTGGGCGGCGGGAATCAGGGCGTTGTCGTAGGAGTCGGTCCAGCCGACCAGATCGAGGTCGACGTCCTCGGCTGGCGCGTCCTCGTAGATCATGTCGAAGGCGGGCAGCCAGCCCTTTTCCTTTTCCTTGTCCTTGGCGGCGGCGGCTTCCAGGCCGCTACGCTTGGCGACATAGGCGACCAGACGCGCCTGATCGCCTTCGCCGCGCACCACCACGGCGGCTTCCGCCACCGCCGGGTGCTGGCTGAGCAAGGCCTGGATTTCGGCGGTTTCGATGCGGAAGCCGCGCAGCTTGACCTGTTGGTCGGCGCGGCCGCGGTATTCCAGTTCGCCGCGCGGGGTGACGCGGGCCAGATCGCCGCTGCGGTAGAAGCGCAGGCCGCTGTCCAGGTGTGGGTCCGGCATGAAGCGTTGGGCGCTCAGCTCCGGCTGATTGACGTAGCCCAGCGCCACGCCGGCGCCGCCGACGTGGATTTCGCCCACCATGCCCGGCGGCACCGGCTGCAGCGCATCGTCCAGCAGGCGGATGCACAGGTCGGGGAGAGGCGCGCCGATCACGCTGCCCAGCTTGCGCTTGATCTCGGGCAGGCCGATGCGGCGGAAGGTCACGTGCACGGTGGTTTCGGTGATGCCGTACATATTGATCAACCGCGGGTAGTCGTCGCCGTGACGGTCCAGCCAGGGCTCCAGGCTGCTGAGGTCCAGTGCCTCGCCGCCGAAGACGACGTAGCGCAGCGCCAGATCGCCTTCGCGCGGGTTTGCCTCCTCGGCGGCCATCAATTGGCGGAAGGCCGACGGGGTCTGGCTCAGCACGGTGACTTTTTCCTCGCACAACAGCTGGTAGAAGGCGTCCGAGGAGCGGGCCAGCAGCGGCGGCACAATCAGCAGGACGCCGCCGTGGGCCAGCGCGCCCCAGATTTCCCACACGGAGAAGTCGAAGGCGTAGGAGTGGAACAGCGTCCACACTTCGCGCGGGCCGAACTGGAACAGCTCGGCGCTGCTGGAGAACAGCCGGGCGCAGTTGCGGTGGCTGACCGCCACGCCTTTAGGCCGGCCGGTGGAGCCGGAGGTGTAGATGATGTAGGCCAGGCCGTCCGGGTCGTCGCCGGCCGGCAGCGCCGCCGACGGCGCGGGCTCCGCCGCGTCCAGAGTCAGCAGCGGGCCGGCGAAGGGCGGCAGCGTAGGCGCCAGCGCCTCGGTGCTGAGCACGGCGCGCGCGCCGCTGTCCTCCAGGATGTAGCGGATGCGGTCGGCCGGATAGGCCGGGTCCATCGGCACATAGCCGGCGCCGGCCTTGAGCGCGGCCAGCACGCCGATCATCAGTTCGAACGAGGGCGTCAGCCACAGGCCGACGGGATCGCCGGGCCGCACGCCGGCAGCCGCCAGCCGCCGCGCGGCGGCGTCCGACAGCCGTTCCAGTTCGCCGTAACTGAGCTCCCTGCCGTCGCAGCGCAGCGCCGCGGCGTCGGCTTGCATCGCGGCGAAACGGCTGAAGGCGCGGTGCACCGGTTCGCCATCGCGCGCGGCGGCGCGCAGCGGCAGCGTCAGCAGGGAGGCGGCCTGTTGCGGCGTGGTCAGCGGCAGCGCGGCCAGCGGCGCGTCCGGCTGGCGGCTGGCGGCATCCAGCAGAATCACCAGTTGTTCGGCGAAACGCTCGACGGAGAGCCGCTCGAACAGCGCGGTGTTGTAGGAGAAGGCGCCGGACAGGCCGTCCTCGGTCTCGCGCATGAACAGCTCAAGGTCGAAGCGGGCGGCTTCCTGGCTGAGCACCGGGGTCAGCCGCAGCCCGTCCAGCGTCGGCATCGCCGCCGGGATGTTGAGCAGGGTGAAGGCGACCTGGAACAGCGGGTTGCGGCTGGGGTCGCGGCTGGCTTGCCCCAGTGCGCCGACCAGCTGGTCGTAGGGCACCGCGGCGTGTTCGACGGCATCGCGCATGACGTCCGATTGCTTGCGGGCGAACTGGCGGAAGCTGTCTTCCGGGCCGATGCGGGCGCGGATCACCAGCATATTGGCGAAGAAGCCGATCAGCGCCTCGGTTTCCACCCGCTCGCGTCCGGCCAGCGAGGTGCCGATGGCCAGGTCGTCCTGGCGCGCGTGGCGCGCCAGCAGCGCCTGGAAGGCGGACAGCAGCAGGCAGAACAGCGTGGTGCGCTCGGCCGCCGCCAGCCGGCGCAGGCGTTCCGCGGTGTCGGCTGGCACGGCGAAGCCCACGGTGGCGCCGTCGAAACTTTGCACCGGCGGCCGGGGCTTGTCGGTGGGCAGCTCCAGCGTGGGCAGCCCGGCTAGCTGGGTTTTCCAATAGGCGAGGTCGGCGTCCCAGCGGTCTTGTCGGCCGCAGGCGTGCTGCCAGCGCGCGTAGTCCAGGTACTGGATGGGCAGCTCTGGCAGATCCGGCGCGCGGCCGCGGCTGAGCGCGGCGTAGGCGCTGGCGGCTTCGTCCATCAGCACCGCCAGGGACCAGGCGTCGCCGACGATGTGGTGCAGGGTCAGCACCACCGCGTGTTCGTCCGCCGCCAGCTTCACCAGCGCGATGCGCAGCGGCTGGCCGGAGGACAGGTCGAAGGCGTGAGCGCTTTCCCGGCGCGCCAGCGTTTCCAGCCGGGACGCGGCTTCTTCGGCCGGCAAGGCGGACCAGTCCAGTCGATCGATAAAGGCGCGGCCGGCGGGCTGCGGGATTTGCGTCGCCACGCCGTTCACTTCGCGAATGGCGGTGCGCAGGGAGGCGTGGCGCGTCACCACGCAATCGAAAGCCCGGCATAGCGCGTCCGCCTGCAAGGCGCCGCTGAGGCGGAAGGCGGAGCAGATATTGTAGGCGGCGGCGCCGGCGCTGAGCTGGTGTAGAAACCAGAGCCGCTGCTGCTGAAAGGACAGCGGGCCGGAGGCGGCGTCGCCGCGCGGAATCCGTCCGCCGTCCACGGGCGCGGGTGACGGGGGCAAGACGTCCAGCTCTTGTTCCAGCAAATGGTCGAGAAGGTCCAGATCGTTATCGTTCCAATCGCTAACGCTCATTTCAATGGCTTTCCAGGTGATGTGTTGTCGTCGCCCATCGGGCTGCGCGTTTATCGCGCCCGATTTGATTTCGATTATTTTTCGAGGTCTGTAAAAATATTCAATTTGTGCGGTATATTCTTTGGCGGGTTTTGTGGGTCGGTATTCTCCGATTTAAACAATTCCAATTAGCAATGTTTTGGTTGAATAAATTATTTGTTTGGAACTGTCTTAATTTTCTAGCGACGGCATGGAGGTGCTTATGACGCAGGACGCAATGAATGAAACCAAATACATCGTGGTGATGAATCATGAGGAGCAATATTCGATATGGCCGGAATATCGCGAAATCCCCGCGGGCTGGCGTTCTCTTGGCGTCAGCGGAGGAGAACAGGAGTGTCTGGACTATATTGAAAAGAATTGGACGGATATGCGTCCGTTGAGCCTGAGACAATTCATGCAGGAAAATCAAACGGCTTCCCCTTCCGCTAATTAATGGTTGTTATGTGTTGTTTTTGAAGTCGCCGCATTGCGGCGACTTTTTCATTGCAAAGGCAGCCGCCGCGTCAGCCAGGGCAACAACAGCCGGTTCAGCCGGGACAACAGCCGGTGGCGCAGGCCTAGCCAGTTAAGGTCCATGTGGTGACGGGCATAGCCGCCGTCGGGGTCGTTGGCCGGCGGCCAGGAGCTGCCGTCCGGCGTGGGCGAGCCGGGTTCGAAGTAATAGCCGGGGCAACACAGTGTGGCCGGGTCGTCCAGACAGCCGCTTTGCTGCGCGCACCAGGTGAAGAAGCGCGGGCCCACGGTGACGGCGGTGCGCATCGCCGGCGACTCGCGCAGCCTGGCCGGCATGGCCGGGTCCAGCGGCGCGGACTGGCCGGCCGCCAGCCGGTCCAGCACCGTGTTCCACAATGGGTGGCCGGGCGCGCTGCCTATCAGCGCGTTGTTGAAACCGTGGGTGCGCGACAGGATGAGCCGCCTTCCAGGCAGCAGCGGGTCTATGGGCCGCAGGTTTTCGATGTCCATGTCGATGTAGAAGCCGCCGTGCAGCGCCAGGAACAGGTAGCGCGCGGCGTCTATGCGTTGGATGTCGCGCTCGAAGCTTGCGTAGCGCGCGGCGAACCAAGGGTAGTGCTCGTCAACCAGCGCTTGCATCCGGGGCGCGTCCCAGAACACGAACTCCCAGTCTGGATGCCGCCGCATCCAGGTGTCGCGGTAGCGGCGATATTTGTCCGGCAGCGCGGCGGCGCCTTGATACCAGATCTGATGGATGCGGCGCGGAATGTCTGCGGCCGGGGTGGCGAGTGTCGGGTTCACGAGAAGGTGGCTCCGCCGTCGATCGCGATGATGCGGCCGTTGAAGTAGTCGCATTCGATGATGAATTTCAGCCCCTGCCAGATTTCGGCCGGCTCGGCCATGCGCCGCAGCGGCACCTGGGCGATCAGTTCCTCGCGGGTGGCCGGCGCCAGGCCGGCGGCCATCGGGGTGTCGGTCAGGCCCGGGGCGATGCCGGCCACGCGAATGCCGAAGGGCGCCAGCTCCAGCGCCCAGGTCCGGGTGAGCGCGTCCAGGCCGGCCTTGGACGCCGCGTAGTTGGACTGGCCGGGATTGCCGGCGCTGGTGACCGAGGAGACGTTGACGATCAGGCCCGGCGTTTTGAGGCCGGACTCCACGCGAGCGGCGGCGAACTCGCGGCTCAGCAGATAAGGCGCCGTCAGGTTGCTTTCCAGCACCGCCCGCCATTGCGCGGTGGGCAGCTTGCGGACGAAGCCTTCCACGTCCAGCCTCACCAGCCAGCCGTCGCGCAGGATGCCGGCGTTGTTGACCAGCAGATTGGCCGGTTCCGCCTCTTCCGACGCGGTTTTCAGAAAAGCGCGGACCGCGGCCTCCTGGCTCACGTCCAGCACCGAGCCGCACACCGAGCCGGGCAGGCCGGCGGCGTCTTCTTCCAGCCGGCGCAGGCCGGCGGCGTCCAGATCCGCGGCGTGGACCCGAGCGCCGGCGCGGGCCAGCTCCAGAGCGAAGGCGCGGCCGATGCCGCTGGCGGCGCCGCTGACGATGGCGTTGATGTGTTCCAGTTTCATTCTGCGGTTTCCATGGTGGAGGGTTGAGCGGCGGCCCGGCGCAGCGCGTCGCGCTCGGCGTCGGACATGCCGCGCAGCTTCAGGTAGACGGCGGCGATCTTGGCGGCCAGGCCGGGCGCGGACTCGCGCTCCGCCAGCAGCGCGGCCAGGGCGCGCGGGGTTTGGGCGTGGAAGGTGGCGCGCAGCGGCAGCGTTTGCCGGAAGATCTTGTTGACGCGCACCTGGATGCGGGTGGCCAACAGCGAATGGCCGCCCAATTCGAAGAAGTCGTCGTCGGCGGCGATGTCGGCGCGTTCGAACACTTCTTCCCATAATGCGCACACCGCTTGCTCCAGCGCGCCCTGGGGGGCGCTGCCGGCGCGGGTCGGCGCGCTGGCGGCCGGTTCGGGCAGGGCCTTGCGGTCCAGCTTGCGGTTGGCGGTCAGCGGCAACTGTTCCAGGGTGACAAAGCGGCTGGGCAGCATATAGCCGGGCAGCGCGGCGGACAGCTGGGCGCGGACCCGCTGCAAGGCCGTCGGGTCGGCTTCGTCGCCGGCGCGCCAGGCGCCGCCGCCGTCCGGCACCAGGTAGGCCACCAGCCGCGCGTGGCCTTGCGGGTCGCGACGGACGGCGGCCGCCGCCTGGCGCACGCCGGGCAGTTGGCGCAGCCTGGTTTCCACTTCCTCCAGCTCCAGCCGGAAGCCGTTGAGCTTGGCCTGGCCGTCCAGCCGGCCCAGCACGCGGACGCTGCCGTCCGGCCGCAGGCAGGCTAGGTCGCCGCTGCGATAGACGCGGGCGCCGGGCCGGCCGGCCAGCGGGTCGGGGCGGAAACGGGCGGCGGTTTGCGCCGGCGCGCCCAGATAGCCCAAAGCCAGGCCGTCTCCGCCGATCTGCAGTTCGCCCGCCAGTTGCGGCGGCAGCGGCTGGCCGTGGTGGTCGGCCACCCACAGCGTGGTGCGACGGATGGCGTGGCCGGCCGGCGGCGGCAGTTCCGCGCCGTCGACCCGGTGCAGCGTGGACCAGATGGTGGTTTCGGTGGGGCCGTAGACGTTCCACAGCGCGGCGCCGGCGTCCAGCAGCTCGCGGGCCAGGTCGGCGGGCAGCGCCTCCCCGCCGCACCAGGCGCGCAGCCCGGGCGCGGGCTTCCAGCCGGCTTCCAGCAGCATGCGCCAGCTGGCCGGCGTGGCCTGGATCACGCCGGCGCCGCGGCGCGAGGCCTCGGCGGCCAGCGCCGGGCCGTCGCCGCTGGCCGAAGCCGGCGCGATGGCGACCGTGCCGCCGCGGACCAGGGGCAACAGCAGTTCCAGCGCCGCGATGTCGAAGGACCAGGTGGTGACCGACAGCAACACGTCGTCCGCGCCGAAGCCGGGTTCGGCGCTGAAATGCCGCAGGATGTTGGCCAGCGAGCGATGGGCGATCTGCACGCCCTTGGGCCGGCCGGTGCTGCCGGAGGTGAACAGGGTGTAGGCCGGCGCTTCCGGGTGGAGCGCGTCGCCGGGCAAGGGAGCGTCGCCGCCGTCGGCTGGAGGCAGAGGCGTCGGCAGCGTCAGCAGTTTGGCGGACGCGGGCCAGCCGGTCTGCTCGCCGTCGACGAGGACCAGGCCGGGGCGGGCGTCTTCCAGGATGGCGTCGCGCCGCAGCGGCGGCAGCGCCGGGTCCAGCGGCAGGTATTGCGCGCCGGCCCACAGCGTGCCCAGCAGGGCGGTCAGCGCGCGTCCGTCCGGCGGCAGGGCAAGCGCCACGGTGTCGCCGGGAGCGACGCCGCGCTCCGCCAACCGGCGCGCCAGCGCGCGCGCGCTGTTCACCAGTTGGCGGTAGCTCAGCTCGCCATCCTCGGCGGCGACCGCGATCTTGTCCGGGTTGAGCCGCGCGGCGGCGGTCAACATGGCGAGCACGTTGTCGCCGCGCTCCGGCGGCGGGAAGGCGGCCGGAGGCGTCGGTTCGGCCAGACGCAGCTCGCCTACGCGGGCCGCGCCGCCGGCGATCTGCCTCAGCAGCCGCGGCAGCGCTTCCAGCAGCGCCGCGACGCGTTCCGGTTCGATGCGGCCGGCGTCGAATACGCCGTCCAGCTCAATGGTGTCGGCGTCTGGTTTGACGTAGAGGGTCAGCGGATAGTTGGACTGTTCGCGCGCTGAGGCCGCGCCCACGCGCAGCGCTTGGGCGGCGTCGCCGACCGAGGCGCGAATCGGGTAGTTCTCATAGACCAGCACCACGTCGAACAGCGCCTGGCGCGCGGACAGGCCGCTCCAGCGCTGGATGTCCACCAAGGCGCTGGACTCGAAGGGGCCCAGACGGCTCTGGGCGTTCTGCAGCCGGTGGAGAAAATCGTCCACCGCTTGAGCGGCCGAGCAGTCGGCGCGCAAGGGCAGGGTGGAGATGAACAGGCCGACGGCGGCGTCGCAGCCGGGCAGCGATTCGGGCCGGCCGGCCATGGTGACGCCGAACACCAGGTCGTCGCAGCGGCCGACGCGTGACAGAGCCACCGCCAGCGCGCCCTGGAACAAGGTGTTGAGCGTGACTTTGCGCTCTCGCGCCGTCCGGCGCAGCCCGGCGGTCAGCGTGGAGTCCAGCCGCAGCGAATGGGCGCGCGGCTGGGGCGGGCCGCCGGCCGGCAGCAAGGCCAGATCGGCCGCGGCGGCGTAGCCGCTGAAGTAGTCGCGCCAGAAGTCTTCCTGGGCTTGGCTGTCGCTGTGAGCGCGCAGCCATTTGATGAAGCGCCCGAACGAGGGCGCCGGCGGCAGCGCCGCGCTCTGGCCTTGGCTCAGCCCGCGGTACAGGGCCAGGGCCTCGTCGAAGACGACGGCCATCGACCAACCGTCCAGCAGTGCGTGGTGATGGGTCCAGACCAGCCGCCAAGGCGCGCCGTTCCGGGTCAGCAGCGCCAGGCGCATCAAGGGCGGGGCGTCCAGCGCGAAGCCGGCGGCGCGGTCGTCGGCCAGATAGCATTCCAGCGCGGTCTCGTCCGGCGTTTCGCAGACGGAGAACGGCAGCGCGGGCGCGCGATGGACCCGTTGCAGCGGCGCCGCCAAGCCTTCCCAGGCGAAGCTGACGCGCAGCGCGTCGTGCCGCGCCAACACCTGCTCCCAGGCTTGGCGCAGCAAGACCGGATCCACCGCGCCGTCCAGTTCGGCGACCACTTGTTCTATGTAGACGCCGGCGGGGCCGGAAGAGGCTTCCATTCGCGAGTGGAACAGCATGCCTTCCTGCACCGGCGTCAGCGACCACAGGTCGACGATGTCGTCGCGCTCGCCCAGCGCCGCGGGCAGGCTGGCCTCATCCAGCGCGGCCAGCGGGAAGTCGTCCGGCGTCAGCGCCGCCGCCGCGGCGTCCGCGTCCAGGCTCAGCAGCGCGAGCAGCCGCTGCCGCATTTGCCGGGCGAGGGCCTCCACCGTCGCGCGCGGCAGCGTGGCGCGGCCGTAGTTCCAGCGCAGGGACAGTTTGCCGTCGCTGACCAGGGCCACGATGTCGATCAGCCGGGGGCGCAAGCCATCCGGGTCTTCCATCGCGCCCACGGATTCCGGAGCAGGCGCCAGCGCGCCGTCGGCCGGCAGGCTGGCGTCGAACTGGCCCAGGTAGTTGAAGGCGATTTGCGGTTCCGGCATGGCGGCCAGTACGCGAGCGTCGGCCGCCTGACGCAGTGCGCCGTAGCCGGCGCCGCCGGCCGGCACCGCGCGCAAGGCCTGCTTGACCCGGCGCAGCAGCCGCGGCGGCGAAGCCTCGGCCAGGCCGGTCACGGTCAGCGGATACATGGCGGTGAACCAGCCCACGGTGCGGGAGAGGTCCAGGGCCTCGTCGTCTCGGCCGTGGCCTTCCATGGTGAGGGCCAGCGTGTCGGCGTCCAGCCAGTCGCGCAGCGCGCCCAGCGCCGCCGTCAGCAGCATTTCCTCGGCGCTGGCGCGCAGTGCTCCGCCGCGGAGCAGAGCGGCGGTCTCGCCGCTGTCCAGCGACAGCTCCACGGTGTCGGTCATCCCGTAGCGGTTGTCGCGCGCCGCTTCCGCTGTCAGCGGGATGCGGACCGCGTCGGCGGCCAGCCGCGCCTGGTCTAGCCAGTAAGCGCGTTCTTCGGCGGAGGGCTCGAACGGGCGCTGCGCCCAATGGCCGAAGCCGACGTTCGCCGGCATGGGGGCGACGCCGGCAAGCAGGCCGGCGAGATCTTGCAGCAGCACGCGCCAGGACACGCCGTCCACAATCAAATGATGGATGACCAGCAGCAGCCGGCCGGCTTCGCCGTCGCCGCAATCGAAGTGCACGGCTCGCAATAGCGGCCCGCGTTCCAGATCCAGCTCGCGCTGCGCCGCGTCGGCGCGGGCCTCGATGGCGGCGGCGCGTTCAGCGGCAGGCAGCGCGCTCAGATCGACGCGTTCCAGCCAGTCTTCTTCGCGCAAGGCCTCGCGCGGCGCGTAGTGTTGGCGCCAGCCGTCGGCGCCGGCGGAGAAGCGCAGGCGGAAGGCGTCGTGGCTCTGCTCCAGCCGCAGCAGGGCGCTGCGCAGCGTCGGAGCGGAAATGCCGGCGGCCACGCTCAGCAGCAGCGCCTGGTTCCAGTGGCCGGGACGCGGCAGGGTGTCGACGCGTTCGAAGAACCAGCGTTGGGCCGGCGTCAGCGGAAGCGGAGCGCCTGGCGGAATGTCCTCCAGCTTGGCTTCCTGCCGCGCCGGGCGCGCTTGGGCGGCAAGCTCGGCGATGGTGGGGTGGCTGAAGATGTCGCGCGCGGCCAGCGTCAGGCCGGCCTGGCGGGCCTGAGCCACGATTTGCAGGCCTAGGATGGAGTCCCCGCCCAGTTGGAAGAAGTTGTCGTCGGCGCCGATGTCTTCGCGGCCCAGGGTTTGCCGCCAGATCGCGGCCAAAGCCTGTTCCTCAGGGGTATTGGGCGCGCGGCTGCGCATTGGGGCCGCCGCGTCCGCCTGCGGCGCGGGCAGCGCGGCGCGGTCGGTTTTGCCGTTGGCGCCGACCGGCCATTGCCGCAGCGCGATCAATTGCGCGGGCAGCATGTATTCCGGCAGACGCAGGCGCAGCGCCGCCAGGATGGCGGCTCGCCAGTCGCCGGCCTCGGCCTCCGGCGTCAGCCCTACGTAACCGGCCAGCTTGTCCGCGCCGGAGCGGTCGCGGTAGAGCGCTCCGGCGGCTTGGCGCACGCCGGGGCAGGCGGCGAGGCCGGCTTCGATCTCTTCCAGTTCCACGCGCTGGCCGCGCAGCTTGACCTGGCCGTCGGCGCGGCCCAGGTATTCCAGCACGCCGTCCGGCAGCAGGCGCACGATATCGCCGCTGCGGTACATGCGGCCGCCGGGCAGCGGCGACAGCGGGTCCGGGATAAAGCGCCGCGCGGTCTGCGCCGGCTGGCCCAGATAACCGCGGGCCAGGCCGCAGCCGGCGATGTACAGTTCGCCGCGCACGCCGGGGGGCACCGGATTGAGGCGGGCGTCCAGCACATGGAAGACGGTGCCGTCTATGGGGTGGCCGATGCCGATGGCGGCCGCGGGCGGGTCCGAGCGCAGGTATTCCGCGCTGGAGGCGTCGATGGCGGTTTCGGTGGGTCCGTAGAGGTTGACCAGCGGGATGTCCAGCGCGGCGTGGAAGCGGGCCAGGGTGGCGGCCGGCAGCGCTTCTCCGCCGACGAAGACCCGGCGCAGCGCGCGGCAGCCGGCGAAGTCCGGCATCGACAGCAGCACGGCCAGCAGGCTGGGCACCAGCTGCAGCACGGTGACGCCTTGTTCGCGCACGGCGCGGATCAGGTAGTCCGGGTCGCGGTGTCCGTCCTCCGCCGCCAGCAGCAGCCGCGCGCCCTGGGTCAGCGGCGCCCAGAACTCCCAGACCGAGGCGTCGAAACCCACCGGGGTCTTCTGCAGCACCGCGTCGTCCGCGTCCAGCGGGTAGCGGCGGTTCATCCAGGCCATGTGGTTGTCCAGCGCGGCGCGGCCGACGGCGACGCCTTTGGGGCGACCGCTGGAGCCGGAGGTGAACAGCAGATAGGCTAGCGCGTCGCCATGGACGGGCGCGGCGGGGGCCGCCGCGTCTTCGTCGTTCAGATCGTCGGCCAGGTTCGCCTGCAAGACGGCGCAGCCGGGCGGCGCGTAAGCGGCGGGGTTCAGGCTGAGCAGCAGCGCCGGGGCGGCCTCCTGCAGGATTTCGCGGCGGCGTGCCTCGGGCTGGCCTCGGTCCAGCGGCAGATAGGCGGCGCCGGCCTTCAAGGTCGCCAGCATCGCCACCACCAGTTCGGGCGAGCGCGGCAAGTCCAGCGCCACCACCGCGTCCGGGCCAACGCCATGCGCCAACAGCCGGCGCGCCAGCCGGTTGGCCTGGCCGTCCAGCTGGGCGTAGCTCAGCGCCTCGCCGTTTCCGGCGACGGCGGGCGCGTCCGGTTGCCGCCGCGCGATGGCGGCGACCGCCTGCGGCACCGAGAAGGCCGCGAGACCGGCGGACGGTCCGCGTAGCGGCTCGACAGCGGTCTCCGTCAGCGCGGCGTCCAGGCAGAGGGCGTCGGGGTCTCGCGCCAGCGCGGCGGCGGCGGCCAGGTAGAGCCGGTCGATGGCGGCCACCTGCTCGTCGGGGAAGGCGGCGCGGTCGTAGGAAAAGCCCAGGGTGACGGCGCCCTCGGCGCGGCTGGCGCTGAAGGTGACGGCCAGCGGGATGTCCACCGCTTCCAGGCGGCTGCTGTCCAGCACCTCCAGGCCGCCGCTCTCGCTCAGTTCGCGGTAGACGTGGAAATCCACATAGTTGAACGAGGCGTCGAAGCGGGCGGCCTCGTCCAGTTTGAGGATTTCCGCCAGCGGGAAGAAGCGGCGGGGCAGGCTGTTTCCCTCCGCCGTCATGGTTTCCGCCAGCAGCGCGCGCCAACTGCCGCCAACGCGGACGCGCAGCGGCAGGGTGTTGAGGAAGAGGCCCAAGGCTTCGGCGCCGTCGGCGTCCGCCGGCCGGCCGTTGCTGACCAGGCCGGTGACGATTTCGTCCTGGCCGCACAAGCAGGCCAGCACGCGGGCGTGCACGGCCAGCAGCAGGGTTTTCAGCGGCATGCCGCTGTCCGCAGCCAGCCGGATCAGCGCCGCGGCGGTGGCGCTTGGCAAGCGCGTTTCCCGCGAGCCCACCCTGGCCTTGCCCGTCGGCGCGGCGCGTTGAGGCCAGCGCGGGATGGCGGCGGACGGCAGGCCTTTCAGTTGCGCGCGCCAGTAGTCTCGCTGCGCCGGATCGGCCAGCGCCGCGCGTTCGGCGGCGACGAATTCTCGGAAGGCCGCGCGCGGTGCCCGCGCGGGGCCGCCCTGGTCGCGCATCTTTTTGAACAAGGCCGCGCACAAGGTGGCCACGCTCCAGCCGTCCAGGATGGCGTGGTGGAAAGCCAGCGTTAGCTGCCATTCGTCCTCGGCTAGCCGCAGGCAGACGACGCGCAGCAGCGGCGGCCGTTCCGGCGCGAAGCGCTGTTCGCTTAGCTGTCGCAGCTGGCTGGCGACGGCGTCGTCCCGTTGCTGCGGAGAAAGGCCGCGCAGGTCGTCGATGTCCAGGCTGGGCGTCAGATCGCGCCAAACCAGTTGCAGCGGCTGGGAGTAGCCGGCCAGCGCGAAGCCGGTGCGCAGCAGCGGGTGTTCGCGGCTCAGCTCCGCCAGCGCCCGGCGCAGGCGCTCCGGGTCGATATCGACGCGCAGCCGGTGGGAGAACACGTCGTGGTACAGGTTGCGGCCGTCGTCGTATTCATTGTGGAAGAGCATGCCGGCCTGCAGTCTGGCCAGGGGTAGTGCGTCTTCCACCTCGGGCGGCAGCCGCGCGCGGTCCGCGGCGTCTATCAGCGCGAACGGCGGCAGTGCCGTGTCCGGCGCGGCCGTGCTTTCGGCTTCGCCTATCGCTTCGACGATGGCTTCGATGCTGCCGTGGCGGAAAATGTCCTGGATGCTCAACGGGCAGCCGCGTTCCTTGGCTAGCCCGGCGATGCGCACGCTGCGGATGGAATCTCCGCCCAGCGTGAAATAGTTGTCTCGGATGCCGACGCGCGGCAGGTCCAGCACCTGGCGCCAGATCTCCGCCAGCAGCTTTTGTCTGGGGGTGGCCGCTTCGACATAGGGCGTGTCCAGCGCCGAACGCGCGCCTTGCGGCGAGGGCAGCGCGCGCGCGTCAACCTTGCCGTTGAGGGTGAGCGGAAACTCGGTCAACGCGATGAAGACCGCCGGAATCATATGCGCCGGCAAGCGCGCGGCCAGATGGCGGCGCAGGGTTTCGGCGCCGGCCGCGGCGGGGTCGTCGGCGAGCAGATAGGCGATGAGTTGGTTGTCGGCGGCGACGAGATGGACATCGCGCACCGCCGGATGGCTCCGCAGCGCCGCGCGCACTTCGCCCAGCTCGATGCGGAAGCCGCGAATCTTCACTTGATGGTCGATGCGGCCGCAGTAGAGCAGCTCGCCGTCGGCGGTTCGCCGCGCCAGGTCGCCGGAACGGTAGCGCCGTTCCGCGCCGACGCCGGGAAAGCGTTCGGCGTTGAGTTGCGGGCGGTTCAGATAGCCGAGGCTGACGCCGGCGCCGCCGACCAGGATTTCGCCGGGCGCGCCCAGGGGAACGGGGTGGCCGCAGGGGTCGGCCAGTTCCAGGCTCAGGTCGTCCAGCGGCTCGCCTATCGGGCTGAGTTCGCCGCCGGCCTCAAGATCGGCGGCGCGGATGCGGCGGAAGGTGACGTGCACGGTGGTTTCGGTGATGCCGTACATATTGGCCAGCCGCGGACTGTCGTCCCCGTGCCGCTCCAGCCACGGGCCCAATTCCGCCAGCCGCAGCGCCTCACCGCCGAAGATCACCCAGCGCAGCGCGGACGGTCGCGGCAGCGGCGCGGCGGCTTCGGCCGCTATCGCCAGTTTGAACGCCGACGGGGTCTGGTTCAGCACGGTGACGCCTTCGCGGCCCAGCAGTTCGACGAAGGCGGCCGGATCGCGGCTGAGCTCGCGCGGCACCACGACGCAGCGGCCGCCATGCAGCAGCGCCCCCCAGATTTCCCATACCGAGAAATCGAAGGCGAAGGAGTGGAAATAGCTCCAGACGTCGCTTTCGTCGAAGGCGAAGTGGCGGGCGCTGGCTGAGAACAAGCGCAGCACGTTGCGGTGGGAAACCAGCACGCCCTTGGGCTGGCCGGTGGAGCCGGAAGTGTAGATCACGTAAGCGCCGTGCCCGGCTTCCAGGCCGGCGGGCGGCCGCGCCGCCGGCCTGGCGCCGCAGCCTATCTCCGCCAGCGACAGGCAGCGGTGTTCCGCCGGCAATCGCGGCTTGAGTTCGGCGTCGGTCAGCGTGAGCAGCGCCTGGCTGTCGGCCAGTTGGTAGGCCAGCCGCTCCGCCGGATAGTCCGGATCCAGCGGCAGATAGACGCCGCCGGCCAGCGTCACCCCCAGCATGGCGGCGATTTGTCCGGCGGAGCGCGGCAGGCAAATGCCTACCCTGACGCCGGGCTGCACGCCGTCTTGACGCAGCCGTTCCGCGATGGCGGCGGCCTGGGCGCGCAGTTGTCGGTAGCTCAGCGTCGCGGGGCCGTCGCTGACGGCGATGCGGTCCGGAAAGCGTTCGGCGGCGGCCAGGAAGGCGGCGGCCAGGGTGTCCGGCCCGCCGCGCGGGCCTGGCACGGGCGGCTTGGCGGGTGAGGGGCGGACCAGGCCCAGCTCGCGCAGCGCGGCGTCCGGCCGTGCGGCGATCTGGCGCAGCAGTTCCAGATAGCCCTCCGCCAGCGCCGCGGCCGGAGCATCGTCCACGCGAGCGCGGTCGAAGCCCAGCTTCAAGCTCAGTCCGTCGGCGCCCGGCACCAGGGTCAGGGTCAGCGGGTAGTGAGTGCGCTCGCGCTGGGAGACGTCCGATATCCGGAAGCCCAAGCCGTCCGAGGGCAGGGCCTCGCCTATCGGGAAGTTGTCTATCGCCACCAGGGTTTCGAACAGCGGCTGGCCGCGCGGCACCCCGCTGTGGTGCTGCACTTCGGCCAGATCGCTGTGCGACAGCGATTGCAGCTCCAACTGACGGCGTTGCACCTCGGCCAGCCATTGCGGCAACGCGGCGTCGGCCGGCACCGGCAAGCGCAGCGGCAGGGAGTTGATCAAGAGGCCCACCATGCCGTCCACGCCGGGCAGATCAATGGCCCGGCCGGACAGGGTGAGGCCGAAGACCACGTCGTCCTGGCGGCTGTACCGGCTGAGCAGGATGGCCCAGGCGCCCAGCAGCAGGCTGCCCGGGGAGACCCGGCAGCGTTCGGCGGCGGCCGCGAGGTCGCCATCGGCGCGGTAGTCCAGCCGCATCTCGATCTGGCCGACGTCGGCGCCGGCCAGCGCGCCCGGCAGCGCCGGCCGGTCCAGGCCCAGCGGGGTGGGCGCGGCCAGATCGCCCAGCGCGGCGCGCCAGCGCTTGGCGGCGGCGTCCTGGTCCTGGCGGCCCAGCCAACTGAGGTAGGCGGCGAAGGGCGGCGGCGCCGAGGGCAGGGCCGCGCCGGACAGCAGGGCGAAGTAATCGCGCATCAGGATGGGCAGCGACCAGCCGTCCAGCAGAATGTGATGATGGCTCCAGATCAGCCTCCATTCCTCTTGCCCGTAGCGCAGCAGGGTCAGCCGCATCAGCGGCGGCCGGTTCAGCTGGAAGCCGCGGCGGCGGTCTTCGTCCAGCAGCGCTTCCAGCCGCCGTTCGCGCTCGGCGGGATCGTCCCGGCTCCAGTCGTGGACGTCCAGCGGCGTCCGCGCGTGGCGAAACACCACTTGGCGGGGCTCGGCCTGGCCCTTGGTGACGAAGGCGGTGCGCAGGATGGGGTGGCGCTCGGCCAGCCGCTCCAGCGCGTCGGCCATGGCGGCGGGATCCACCGCGCCGTCCAGCCGGCAGATCAATTGTTCGAAATAGACCGGGGAGCCGGGCGCGAACAAGGTGTGGAACAAGACGCCGCGCTGCAGCGGGCTCAGGGGCAGGATGTCCTGGATCTGGTCTTTGAGGTTCGGTGTGCTTGTCATGTTCATTCGATGTCGGTGAGGTCGTCCAGCAAGGCGGCCAATTCGTTCTCCTCCAGCGCGACGCCGGCGAAGTCCGAGGTGTGGTAGGCGACGGCGGGCAGGCCGCCGGCGCGGCAGAGCGCGGCCAGTTCTTCCAGCGCCAGCCGGCACTGTTCGGCCAGCGCCGGGGTTTCGTGGGCGTCGGCGTAGTCGAAGTCCAGCCGCAGGCGGCCCTTCTCTATGCGGGCGTTGACGGCGATGGCGTGCGGCAGCCGCTGGCGCGGGTCTTGCGCCGGCCCGGCCTCTAGCGTCGACAGCCGCGCCCGCAGCCGCGGCAGCACGCCGTCGGCGGCGTCGTCCAGCCGGCCCAGGTAGTTGAAGCTGAGCGGCCGAGGCGGAGCCTGGTCCAGAGCGGCGGCCTGGGCCGGATCGCCCAGATAGCGCAGCACGCCGAAGCCGATGCCGCCGCCGGGCACGCCGCGCAGCGCGGCCTTGGCCGCCGCGGCCGCCGGCTCCCAGCCGTCGCCGGCCGGCTCTATGCGCAGCGGGTGCAGGCAGGTGAACCAGCCCACGCTGCGCGACAGATCGGGCGCGGGGCCGGCCGCCGCGTTGCGGCCGTGGTTTTCCAGGTCCAGAGCGAGCGCGGGCAGGCCGCTCAGCCGGCGCCAGGCCAGGGTCAGCGCCGCCAGCAGCATCTCCTGCGGCTGAGCGCGGTAGCGTTCGGCGCCGCCCTCCAGCAGCGCGGCGCTGGCGTCGGCGTCCAGGCTGACCGTCGCGCGGCGGCGTTCCGCCACGCGGCCGACGGCGGCAAGTCCCGGCGGCGCGGCCAGCGGGGAGACGGCGCGTCGCCAGTAGTCGAACTCGCCGGCCAGCGCGGGCGCGTCGTCGGCCAGAGATTGCGCCCAGGCCCGGTAGCTGACGGGCACGGGAGGCAGCGAGGGTTCGGCGCCGTCCATGGCCTGGCCGTAGGCCTGGTCCAGGTCGTCCAGCAGAATGCGCCAGGACACCACATCCACTACCCAGTGATGGGCGATCAGCAACAGCTCGGCGCGGCCGCCCGGCCCGGCCTCGATCAGCACGGCGCGCAGCAGCGGGCCGTTTTCCAGGTCCAGGGAAGCCTGCAGCCGCGCGCAGCGGGTTTGCAGCTCCGCTTCGCGGGCGGCGGGCTCCGTCGCCCGCAGCGTCAGCGTTTCAAGCGGCGGCGCGGCGCGCGGCCCGTAATGCTGGCTCCAAGCGCCGTTGGGGGAGCGGCGCAGCCTCAGACGCAGCGCGTCGTGCCGCAAGGCCACGGCCGTCAGCGCCGCCTGCAAGGCGGCGGGGTCCGCGGCGGCGTCCAGGCTCAGCCGCAGGCTGAGGTTCCAGTGCTGCGGCGCGGGCCAGTCTTGTTGCAGGAACCAGCGCTGGATCGGCGCCAGAGGCGCCTCGGCCTGTTCCGGCTCCTCGATGTGCGCCCGCCGCGCGGCGGCGCCGGCCACGGCGGCCAGTCCGGCCACCGTGGGATGGGCGAACAGCGCGCGCGGCTCGATGTCGAAACCGGCCTGCTTGGCGCGAGAGACGATCTGCAGGGCCAGAATGGAGTCGCCGCCGACGGCGAAATAATTGTCGTGAACGCCAATGCCGCTCCGCCCCAGCGCCAAGCGCCAGATCTCTAGCAGCGCGGCCTCGGCCGGGTTCAGCGTCTTGTCCGCGTCCGGCGAGTCCGGTGCGGCCTCCTCCGGCGACGGCAGCGCCGCGCGGTCTATTTTGCCGGCGGGGGTCAACGGCCATTGCCGCACGCCGACGATGGCTTGCGGCAGTTCGTGGGCCGGCAGGCGGGCGGCCAGGTGTTCTCGCAGCTCGGAGGCGTCGAAGCCCGCTTCCGGCTTGAGCCGCGCGTAGGCCACCAGTTGGCGGCGCTCGCCGTCCACGCGGATCAGCGCCAGCGCTTCGTCCACGTCCGGATGGGCGCTGAGCGCGGCGGCGACGCCGTCCAGTTCGATGCGGTAGCCGCGGTGTTTGACCTGGCCGCCAGCGCGGCCGAGGAAGCGGATGCCGCCGTCGGGCAGGTATTCGCCGAGGTCGCCGCTGCGGTACAGCCGCGCGCCGGGCAGGCCGGACACGGCGTCCGGCACGAAGCTGGCGGCGGTGCGGCCGGGCTGGTCGATATAGCCGCGCGCCAGCGCCTCGCCGCCGATGTGGATCTCGCCGGGCACGCCGGGCGGCACTAGCGCGCCCCAGCGGTCCAGCAGATAGAGGCGGACGCCGGCCATGCCGCGGCCTATGGACGGCAGCGGCTCCACGGCGTCGCAGACCCGCATGCTGGCGCAGACCGTGGCTTCGGTCGGGCCGTAGGCGTTGACCACGCGGCGGGCGGCGGCCCAGCGCGCCAGCAGGCCGGGCGCGGCGGCTTCGCCGGCGGCGATCAGGGTGCGCAGGCCGGGCAGATCGTCTTGATCCAACGCCGCCAGCAGCGCCGGGGGCAGGGTGGCGTGGGTCAGACCGTGGCGCTGCGCGGCGCGGCGCAGAGCGCCGGCCGGATCTTGCGCGGCGTCGGCCTCCGGCAGGCACAGGGCCGCGCCGCTGCCCAGCGCCATGAAGATTTCCGACACCGAGGCGTCGAAGCTCAGCGGGGCGAACTGATAGACCCGGCTGCCGGCGTCCACCTGGAACACTTCGCATTGGGCGCGGCAGAGATTGGCGACGCCGCGATGGCTGACGCCCACGCCCTTGGGCCAGCCGGTGGAGCCGGAGGTGTAGATGAGGTAGGCCAGGTTGTCGACGCCGGCGGCGCAGGGCGGGGCGGAGTCCGGCGCGGCGTCAGCAGCGTCTGGGGCGTCGTCCAGCAAGAGCAGGCTGGCCGGCAACCGGCTCAACGTCGGCAACAGGCGGGTTTCGCTGAGCAGGATGGCGGCGCGGCTGTCTGCCAGCATGTAGTCCAGCCGCTCGGCAGGGTAGGCCGGGTCCAGCGGCAGATAGACGGCGCCGGCTTTCAGCGTGGCCAGCAGCGCGGTCACCGCGGCCGCGCCGCGCGGCAGCAGCACGCCCACCACGGTTTCCGGGCCGGCGCCCAGCGCTTGCAGCCGGTGAGCCAACTGGTTGGCGCGGACGTCCAGCCCGGCGTAATCAAGCGCGCCGTTTTCGTCCAGCAGCGCCGGCGCGCGCGGAGCGGCGGCGGCTTGGCGCTCGAACAGGCGCTGCGCCAGTTGCGGCGACGCCAGCGGGGGCTGGGCGGCGTCGGCTATCCGCGCCCGCCGCGCCTCCGCCGGCAGCCGCTCGATGGAGGCGACGGCGGCGTCCGGAGCGGCGACCAGGCCTTCCGCCACGGCGAGCAAGCCTTGCAGCAATGCCTCGGCCGCGGCGTCCGCGACGCGGCTGCGGTCGAAGGTGAGCTTGACGGTCAAGGTCGCGCCGGGGATCACGGCCAGCGTCAGCGGATAATTGGTGTGTTCGCTGAAGCGCGGAGTTTCAAAGCCCAGGCCGGCGGCCTCGTCGCGCAGCAGCGCGTCGGCGGGGTAGTTCTCGAAGACCAGCAGCGAGTCGAACAACTGGGCGTTGTCGCGGCCGGCCCAGCGCTGGACGTCCACCAGCCGGTTGTGGGCGTAGTCCTGTACCCGGGCTTGATTGGTCTGTACCTGGGCCAGCAGCGCGCGCGCGTCGGCGGCGGGGTTGAGCCGCACCCGCAGCGGCAGGGTATTGATGAACAGCCCTATCATTTCGGCTATACCGGGCAGATCGCCGTTGCGGCCGGACAAGGCGGTGCCGAAGACGATGTCCTCGCCGTGGCCGCTGCGCGCCAGGGTCAGCGCCCAGGCGGCCTGGAACAGGGTGTTCAGCGTGCTGGAGCAAGCCTGCATCGCGGCGGCGGCGCGCGCGCTCCATTCCGGCGACAGCCGGATTTCCTGTTCGACGAAGTCGGCGTCGCTGTCGGCGGGGCCGGCGAGCAGGGTGGGGTGTTCCAGCCCGGAAAAGTAACGACGCCAGAACCCTTCGTCCGAGCGGGCGCGGCGGCCGGCGCGGTCCAGCCAGCCGATATAGGCGGAGAACGGCCGCGCCGGCGGCAGGGCCGGGGTTTCGCCGCGGCTGAGCGCGCGGTACAGGGTCAGCAGCTCGCGGAAGAACAAGGGCAGCGACCAGCCGTCCAGCAGCAGGTGGTGATAGCTCCAGATCCAGCGCCAGCGGTCCTGGCCCAGCCGGATCAGCGCCAGCCGCATCAGCGGCGCGGCGTCCAGGGCGAAGGGCCGCGCGGCGTCTGCGGCCAGGTAGTCGGCCAGCGCGGCTTCGGGCTCGGCCAGATCGGACCAGTCCAACCGGCTGATCGGCAGCGGAGCAGCGCGCATCGCCGCCTGCAGCGGCTGGGCCAGGTCCCGCCAGTGGAAGCTGGAGCGCAGCAGCGGATGGCGCGTCAGCATCGCGCGCCAGGCCTCGGCGAAGGCGTCCGGGTCCAGCGCGCCGTTGACCACGCTGCTGAGTTGTTCCAAGTAAGCGCCGTCGGCGGCGTCGGCCACGCTGTGGAACAGCATGCCCTGTTGCAGCGGGGACAGCGGATAGAGATCGTCGAAAGGGCCGGTCCGGCGCGCCAGCTCCTCGACGGCGGCCTGTTCCAGACGGGCCAGCGGGTAATCGGCGGCCAGCAGCGGCGCGGCTTCAATCTCGTCCAGCGCCAGCGCCAGTTCGCGGGCGAAGGCGTCGGCCCAGCCGGCGACGGTGGCCGGCTCGAACTGGCCGCCGGGGTAGCGCCAGTCCACGCGCAGCCTGCCGTCCAGCACGACCAGCACCAGATCCAGCGCGAAGGGGCGCAGGTTGTCGGCGGCGCGTTCTCCGGTAATCAACTCGGGCCGCAGTTGGAACCAGGCCTTGTCGACGCCGCGCGGCGCGCCCAGGTAGTTGAAACTGATTTCCGGCAGGCCGGCCGCCTCCAGTTGCCGGCGCGCGTCCAGGTCCAGGCCCAGCCAGCGCGCCTGGCCGTATTCCGGCGCGACGGGCGTCAGCCGCGACAATTGCGCGGCGATGGAAGCCAGGAGTTCGGCCGCGCCGGCGGTGGCGGCGTCGCCGGCCACGCTCAGCGGATACAGCGCGGTGAACCAGCCCACGGTGCGGGACAGGTCCAGGCCGGATTCGGCGTCGCGGCCATGGTGTTCCATCGTCACAGCGAAGCGCGGCGCGTCGAGCCGGGGCGCCAGCGCGCGCCACAGCGCCAACAGCAGCAGGGCGCTGACGCGCTGGCCGGCTGCCCGGGCGCCGGCGGCCAGCAGGCGGCCGGTCAAGGCCGCGTCCAGTTCGCGGCTGAGCAGCCGCGAGGCGGCTTCGGTATTGGCCGCAGGGGCGGCGGCGTCGCGGCGCAGCGTGGGGAAGCCTGCCTCGGCCTGGCTGAGCCAAGGCGCGGGGTCCGCCTCGGCGGCCTCAGCCCGTTGTTGTTCCGCCCAGCGGCGCCAGTGGGCTGGCACGGCGGGGAGTCGCGGCGTTTCGTCGCGCGCCAGCGCGTCCAGCGCCTGGTTCAGATCGTCCAGCAGAATGCCCCAGGACACCGCGTCCACCGCCAGGTGGTGGACGATCAGCGCCAGCACCGGCGCTTGTCGGCCGCGGCGCAGCAAGAGCGCGCGGGCCAGCAGGCCGGCGCTTGGGTCCAGCTCGCGCTGGGCATGTTCCAGCGCCGCGCGCGCGGCTTCGTCGCCGTCGTCTGTTAGTTCCAGTTCGCGGCAAGGCCAGCCGCCGGTCTCTTCGCTTAGCGCCGGCTCCGGCGTGAAGCGCAGGCGGAAGGCGTCGTGGCGCGCGGCCACGGCGTCGAGCGCGGCTTGCAGCCGGACCGCGTCCACGGGGCGGGCCAGTTGCAGCGCCAGCGCCTGGTTCCAATGCCGCGGCTCGGCCAGACCCAGGCCGGCGAACCAGCGCTGGATGGGCGTGGCCGGCAGCGGGCCGGCGGCCGCGGCTTCCTCCTCGGTCGCGGCCGTGCCGAGCGCGGCAGCCAGTTGGCGGATGGTGGGTTCCAGCAGCAGCTGGCGCGGGCTCAGCGGCAGGTCTTGCGCCCGCGCCCGAGCGACT